>NZ_CP108494.1:7903614-8221393 GCF_041435435.1 Streptomyces sp. NBC_01241
AGCCCGCACAGTCCGGGCGAGACGATTACCTCCTGAGTAAGGCAACGCATCATAAAGATCCACTTTCGAAACGCACCCTAGGGACATCAGACGGGCTTGACCCGGCATCAGATACGCGAGAAGCCCGTGGTAGGAACAGGTCTGCGGAGAACAGGTTCCGGGGTCCGAGAGGCTTCACGCGTTGACCAGTGTCACCTACACCGGCGTGCTCGATGTCAGCCGGGCCACTGCTGAGGCCCTCGCGAAGCTGCTGCTCGAACACCGTGAGCGTCTCGGGACCCGCAAGGGCACCCGCGCCCTGGGTCCGTTCAAACAGAGCGTGTTGATCCTGCGCTGGTTCCTGGACGGTGCCCGGCTGACTCAACTTGCCCGCGACAACCGGATCTCCGTCCCGACGGCCTACCGCTACCTCCACGAAGGGCTGACCGTGCTCGCCGACCAAGCCCCGGACCTGTCCACCGCACTGGAGCGCGCGGCCGCAGCCGGCTTTACACACCTCAACCTCGACGGCACCGTCATCCGTACCGATCGCGTCGCCGCCCCCGGCCCGAACAAGGCCGACCTGTGGTGGTCGGGCAAGCACAAGCACCACGGCGGCAACGTCCAGGTCATTTCCGCACCCGACGGCTGGCCGCTCTGGGTCTCGCCGGTCCGGCCCGGCCGCGAGCACGACACCACCTGCGCCCGTACCCACGGCCTGATCGCCGCCCTGAACCGGCTCGCCGACACCCTCGACATCCCCACCCTGACCGACCTCGGCTACCAGAACGCCGGGGCCGGCCTCCGCCACCCGGTCAAAAAGCCCAAGGGCGGCGAACTCACCGATGACGCCAAGGCGTTCAACTCCGTCATCCGAGGCGTCCACGGCGTGGCCGAACGCGCCAACGCCCTGCTCAAGGTGACCTTCAAGGCTCTGCGCAGGGTCAGCCTCGACCCCAAGGCGATCACCCGGATCACCCGCGCTGCCCTCGTCCTGCTCCAGATGGAACACGGCCGCACCATCTGAACGAAGATCACGAACCGTCACGAGACGTTACCGAGAAGGGCTCAATCTCGGACATCTCTGGTTTCGCAGCGCTGCAACCTCACCGTCGGCGAACTCGCCTACTACCGCGTTGCTGCTCACCTGAGCCGCCACCTCTGACAGCCTTGAGTCGAGATGGGGTGCGGAACCCACATGGAGGGTCGAATGGTGGACAAGTCCAGCAGGATAGAGCCGCCTCTCTTGTCACTCGCCGTGACGGCGAACCTTCAGCCATTGCGGCGATTGCTCACGGAAGCACTACGCATCCGGTGCTCATTTCGCGCGGAAGACCCTGTTTCTGCAGGTCTCTGTGCTCACGAGGTCGCGGATCCTACACCGGTGTAGGTTCCGCGTTTCGATGGACAAGGTCCCATGAAATGGGCAACGGATGAGCAATTTCACGGTTCTGCGGTCACTGACTACTCTCAGTAACTGCTGTCGTCCATATGGCGATCAAGAGTCCAGCCGCTTCCAGCAGGAAGCGCGCGTTGGCCATGACATCGATCCGGTACGACGATGCCTCGGTGCGTGAAGTCACGTGAATCGTCGCCGGGCTGACGACCGCCGCGGCGAAGAAGGCATCCGGGATGTCTACGCCCCGATCCTGGAGGCACGGGAGCCTGACGGCTACCGCGCATCCGACGTGTGACATAGGCGGTTAGAGGGTTACAGCACAGATCTGGTTGCCTGCCTGAGACAGGTTGTGTCTGGAAACACCCCAACCCTCTTGTCGCGTGAGGTAGATCACCGCTCACACCGGGTAACTGGCGCCTACTTTCTCACAGTTGCCCCGAGTTTGGGCTTTCCTCCCTCGATGTGTTCATGACTTCACCATCACTTGGTGTAGCTGTGAATAATGGGAGGGGAAACCGTGACCGATCCTTTGTCCGTGCCGCGGCGCGGGCGGGTGCGGCCCGTAGGAAGAACCCTGCGCTGGGTAGCGGGAACTCTCAGCCTGGCGGTGTCCGCCGCTCTGCTCAACGGCGTGAGCTCCGCGGCTGAAGCGCCGGACCATCCTGCTGCTGAGAACGAAGCTCCGGTGACGCAGGCGGCAGACCTCGCTTCCGCGCGTGCTGCTGCGCGTCTGTCGGGAAAGCGAGTGGAGGCCCTGTCGGAGCGCACGGAGGCGTCTACGACGTGGGTGAACAAGGACGGGTCGCTGACAACTGAGGTTTCCGCGGGTCCTGTTCGGTTCTATGACCAGGATGCCGGCTCGTGGCGTGGCATCGATGTGAATCTTGCCCGCGGTTCCGATGGTTCCGTTGAGGCCAAGGCGCACCCCCACGGTCTGAAGCTTTCAGGGGGAGCCGGCCGTCCGGCTGCGTCGCTCGAGGCGGCGCAGCAGGCCGCGGCCACGGACCTGGTGACGCTGGGCGAGGATGATCAGCGGATCACCCTGCAGTGGAAGGGCGGGCTGCCTGCGCCGGACCCGTGCCGAGTACGTGAACGCGGTGCCGGGCGCGGACGTGGTGGTCGAGGCGACACGTACCGGGTTCGAGCAGTTCGTCGAGATCAAGCAGCGTCCCGAGGTCGACAACTACAGCTACACGTTGCCGTTGAAGGCCAAGGGTCTGAAGGCGAAGCAACTCACTGACGGCAGCGTGCTGTTCACCGACAACAAGAACAAGAAGCGGGCCGTCATGCCAGCCCCGGTGATGTGGGACGCCGGCGTCGACCAGCGGTCGGGTGAGCACACGCACACGGCCAGGGTCGGTCTGACGGTGGTGCAGAAGGGCTCGTCCGTCGACCTGCTGGTCACCCCGGACGTCGAGTTCCTCTCCGACCCCGCAACCCAGTACCCGGTCACCATTGACCCGTCCACATCGGCGCTGTCCAACGTCTTCGCCACCTATGTGCAGCAGGGGGTGACGGTCGACCAGTCGACAGACAAGGAGCTGGACTTCGGCAACCCGGGCACGAAGAACGCGGACGGCACCCCGCGCACCGCGCAGACCTTCATCTCCTGGAACACCACGCCGTTTCAGGACGCGCTGGTCCTGAACGCGAAGCTGTCCTTGTACAACTTCCACTCGGGCAACACCGACTGCAAGGCCTACCCGTGGGAGGTGTGGGCCTCCGGGGCCGCTTCCACCTCCAGCCGGTGGACCAACCGCCCGACGATGACGGCGAAGAAGGCTACCTCCACCGAGACGCGCGGCAATTCGGCGTGCACGAGCACCCAGCCGACGGGCTGGATCAACGCCGATGTGACCACGCTGGCGCAGGAATGGGCGTCGGCCAAGGCCACCCGCGGCCACATGGGCATCAGGGCCTCCGACGAGTCGGTGGTGGCGCAGTGGAAGCGCGTCAACTCCGCCAACGCGGCCTCGAACCCGCCGAAGCTGGTGGTCAACTACAACTACCGGCCTCGTACGGGCACCAAGCAGCAGGCGGGCCCGCCGTACACGCAGGACAAGACGGGCACCTGGCGCGTCGACACGACGACCCCCACCTTGAGGGACACGTTCACCGACCCGGACGGTGACAAGGTCAACGGCACCTTCCAGATCTTCGATGACGCGACCAACAAACAGGTCGGAGAAGTCCTGGTCTCCCCGTTCGTGGCCAGCGGAACGCCGGCAGAAGTCAAGGTGCCGGCCGGGCAGCTCCAGCACGGGCGCACTTACCGGTTCCGGACGAATCCCTACGACGGTACGCACTACAACCTGGAATGGTCGCCGTGGGCGAAATTCAGTGTGAGTCCTCTGCCCGGTATCCCGCAGGACCTGCAGGCCGGGGCCGAGCAGACACTGACCCCGATCCTGTCGGCCGTGGTCACCGACCCCGCCCAGGGAAGGGTGAGCAGTGAGTTCACGCTGAAGGATGCTGCGGGGGCTCCGATTCCGGGGCTCACCCTGAAGCCGGTGTGGACGGACAGCGGATACCGGTCCGCCGTGCAGATCCCCGACGGGGTACTCACCGACGGTGCCACGTACTACTGGAACGTCCGAGCCTGCACATCGGTCGGCTGCTCACCATGGTCGGCGCTGCAGAAGCTCACCGTGCGTGTGCGGACCCTGCCCGTCCCCGAGTCCAAGACCCTGACCCTCACCGATGGCCGGCTCGCCGCCTCATCCGCTGCTACGGACTGCGACGACGCGTGCCCTGCCATCCTTGATGGGAAGATCCTCGCTGGCCGGGCCGACGGGCACGACTGGGCCACGTGGATCAAGGCGGACCTGTCGTCCCTGCCCCGCGGGTCCTTTGTGACCGCGGCCAAGCTGTCCCTCACACGCGCCGACTGCACCACCGGGTGCACGGCCCAGAAGTTCGACCTGTTCGAGCTCGCCACTGCGTGGTCTCCGTCGCAGAGCGGGAAGGAGCTGCTCGCCGCCGCAAGCGTCGACAGCTACAGCTCCGGTGAAGAACTCACCGCCACCGAACTGGGCCCCCTGGTGCAGTCATGGACCGAACTGGAGGACAACACCGGTCTGCTGCTACGAGCAGTAGGCGAAGCACCGGGTGCGGCTTACTACTCGGCCTCGGCCGGCGACGCGACGAAGCGGCCTCAGCTCACCATCGAGTACGTCCTGCCGTCCGCTCCGGGCCCGGTCGAGGACATCGCCGTCAGTGCCGGCGACAAGGGGCTGCTGGCCCGGTGGAACCCGCCGCTCAGCGGTGGGGCCGCTGGTGAGGAGACCGGCTACACGGTGAAGGTGGAGACAACGGAGGGCTGGTCGTGGCCGAGGTCGAGAGCACCGTGCCCCGCGCGGTAGTCACCGGCCTGGACAACTCCCGCGCCTACCGGGTCGCGGTCACGGCACACAACACCTTCGGCAACGGGCCTGTTTCGCGCTCCGCGCTCTCCCAGCCGACTGCGGTCTCCGGCGGCCCGGACCTATACAAGACGTACGTGCAGGACTACCTCAAGGCACGCGGGCGAATCAAGACCGGGGCAAGCCTCAGGGCCGGGGACGCCGCTGCCGAGTCCGCCCACGGCGGAGCCTTCCGTGAGCTCCTCCAGGCCCAGGAGGAAGGCCTCGTCGGCGCACGAGAGGCCCTGGAGAAGCGCGGCCAGAGCTACAGCTCGGCGTCCGCCGAACTGAGCGACGTGCTGGTGCGCCGTGGCGAGAACACCGCCGAAGTGATCGTGCATGCGACCGTGACGGAGTCGGAGACGGTACGCACGGACGGCGTCGACGACAAAACCGAGGCCCGCAGTGACAAGCGGTTCACCTTCGCCGTCAAGGACGGTGCCGTCGTGCTGCTTACGGAAGCCGATGACGCCTCTGCTGGTCTGACGCTGTCCCCGACCGCCGCCGCCGAGGCTCAGGTGGAATCAGAGGGACCGGAAGATGCCGATCTTCCGGCTGACGACGACGCCCTGGACCTGGACGACGACGGGTTCCCGGTCACCGACGGCGTACCGCTGGTTACCGCTCTCGCCAGCGTCGTCGACGGGAACGGAACCGCGAACTGGGCGTACAAGAACCGTGGTACCAAGTGGGAGTACAAGCAGGACTGCACCAACTTCGTCTCCAAGGCCCTCTACTACGGTGGCCACATGAAGTTCCGGAATGGTGGCCGCAAGGCCGACCACTCCTGGTGGCAGGAGTACTACCTCTTCGGCACGATCAAGAACAAGACCTACACATGGTCCGGGGCTGAAAATCTGCGCCGCCACGTCACCAAGTACCGCCACTCGCAGACCATCTCGAAGGCGAGCTCGGCCAAGGTCGGTGACGTCATCTTCTTCAAGTGGAAGTCGGAGAAGGTCTACAACCATGCTGCGGTGGTACGGGCCAACTCACGCGGTGAGCTCCACCTCGTCCAGCACGGGATCAAGACGTTGACTACGCTCAGCGACGTGATCGCTCGCTACAAGAAGAAGGATCCGATCGAGAAGATCCTGATCGTTCGCGTCAAGGACAGGTGACAGTGTGAGACGCAAGGTCATATGCGGATCCGTGGCAGCCCTGCTGCTGAGCTTGTCGGCGTGCTCGCTGCTCGGACCCGACCTCCAGTACGAAACGGATTACGCCAACCACGAACCGCTGCACGTGTTCGGCTATCCGTCCACCGGCTCCCTGCAGGTGGTCCAGGAGGTCGTGTGGCGCATCGCCGACGGCAAGGCCGGGGATCTGGAGAAGCTGGCGACCAGCGACAGCACCGACAGCGAGACCCGGAAGACGGCCGCAAACTGGATCAAGAGCTTCCAGAAAGGGGCCACGGGAAAGGTCGCGGCCGACTTCTACGACGAGGCATCCGAACGCCAGGTCGTGGTGCTGTACTTCCAGGACACCCGCCAGGTCAAGGAGATCAACGTTCGGCCCGACGGCCTCGCCGGTGAGGACGGTTGGCGAGTCCTGATGAACGAAACCAGCTTGAAGGAAGCCACCAGCGCGCCTACTTGGGCTCCTAAGGAGCCCGGCGGGGATGGATCGGTCTCCACAGGCTGAGCCCGGATCCGGGTACAGCAGGCAAGGGGCCCGGCAACGCCGGGCCCCTTCGCCGTGGTTCGCCGCCAGAGACAGCCGGGCCTGATCCGGGGCGTGTGTCGCGGGCCGCGACCGGGGTTCGGACTAGCCGTTTGGTCGCGGCTGCGAACTCCGCCCTCACAGCGTTCGACTGTTTCCCCATCACGCCCTCTCTGAGCTGGAATCCTGGTAGGACGCCCAGGTCTTGGCGGCGTCTCTTACGATCCCGCGACAACCCGAGACCCGGCGGAGGCACCACCGCCGGGATCGGCACCGCCGGGCATCGGTCAAGACTCCCACGCTGCACTGCCAGGCCCCTGCGGCTATCACGGGTACCTCACTCGCTGTTACCGACCCGATCGTGGAGAATCAGCGATTGCTCAAATTTCCCCGACACTCTCACTGCTCAGCGCGCCCGGATTCTGGCATTGGCGCAGGGGCCAGTGCTCACGAAGTCAAGGACCCTACACGACGGGAACCTCCGGTCCGGCGTTCCGGCAGGCGGGGCGGCGGTGGGGCGGCCACCGGTTCCGATCGGTATCCGGCAGCACTCCCACCGCCACCCGCCACCGCTGCTGACCGCGTTGCTCCGGCGGTCGGCAGTGCCGTCGGCGCGAACTGTCCGGTGTGTGCGTGACGCGGCCCCGCCCGCGTACGGACGGGGCCGCGCCCCGGGGCTACCGGCCCGTCGTCCCGTGGGGTACCGCGGCCGGCGCCGGGGCGTAACCGGTGGCCCGGGTGGTGAAGGTTCCCCGGCCCTGCGTCCGGCTGCGCAGCCGGGTCGCGTAGCCGAAGAGCTCCGCCAGCGGCACGGTCGCGGTGACCACCGACGTGCCGGCCCGCGCGGTCGAGCCCGAGACCCGGCCGCGCCGTGCCGCCAGGTCGCCGAGCACTCCGCCCACGGCGTCGTCGGGCACGGTGACGGTGACCTCCACCACCGGCTCCAGCAGCACCATCGCGCTGTTGCGCAGCGCCTCACGCAGCGCGAGCCGCCCGGCCGTCCGGAACGCCATCTCCGAGGAGTCCTTGGAGTGGGTCGCCCCGTCGGTCAGCGTGACCCGCAGCCCGGTCACCGGGTGACCGCCGAGCGGGCCCTCGGTCAGGGCGTCCCGGCAGCCGGCCTCGACCGCCCGCACGTACTCCTGCGGCACCCGGCCCCCGACGACGGACGACCGGAACACGAAGTCTGCCCCGCCGCCGGCATCGTGGTCACCGGCGGCCTCCAACGGCTCCACGTCGACGACGACATGAGCGAACTGCCCGGCGCCGCCGTCCTGCTTGACATGCCGGTACACCAGTCCGGACACGCCACGGACGACCGTCTCCCGGTGGGCCACCTGCGGCCGGCCGACGCCGACCTCCAGCCCGTGAGCACGACGGATCTTCTCCACCGCGACCTCCAGATGCAGTTCCCCCATCCCCGAAAGCACCGTCTGACCCGTTTCGGGGTCGGTCCGGACCGTCAACGAAGGATCCTCCTCGACCAGCCGCGCCAGCGCCGGCACCAACCGGTCGGTGTCGATGCTCCTGCGGGTCTCGACCGCCACGGAGACGACCGGATCGGCCACGGAAGGCGGTTCGAGAACCAAGGGCGCCGCCGGTGCGCACAGCGTCGCCCCGGCACGTGCCGCCTTGAGCCCGATCACCGCGACGATGTCCCCGGCCACCGCCCGGTCCACGTCCGAGTGCTGTCCGGCCCGGACCCGCAGGATCCGGCCGATCCGCTCGCTGCGCCGCGCGCCCACGTCCAGCACCGCGTCCCCCTTCCGGATCGTTCCCGAGTACACACGCAGGTACGTCAGCCGCCCCGTCGCGGTCGCGTTCACCTTGAACACCAGCGCGGCGAACGGCGCGGCCGGGTCGGCGGGCCGCTCCTGCTCCGCGCCGTCCAGGGTGCCGCGCACTGCCGGCACATCCAGCGGCGAGGGCAGATAGGCAACGACGGCCTCCAGCAGCGGCTCGATCCCGCGGTTGCGGTAGGCCGAACCGCACAGCACCACGACGCCCTCACCGGCACGGGTCAGGTCACGCAGCGCGGCGGCCAGCGTCCCTGCGGAGACCGTCGACTGCGCGCAGAACTCCTCCAACGCCACCGGATGGAGTTCCGCCACGGTCTCCGCCAGCAGCCGACGACGCCGAAGTGCCTCTTCCCGCAGGTCGTCCGGCACCTCGCCCTCCTCGTACGTGCCCTGACCGTCGGCCCAGACCAGCGACCGCATACGCAGCAGATCCACCACTCCGGTGAACCCGTCCTCCTTCCCGATGGGCAACTGCACCACCAGCGGGACCGCGTGCAGCCTCTCGCGTATCGACGCGACCGCCGCGTCGAGGTCGGCCCCGGCACGGTCCAGCTTGTTGACGAAGGCGATCCGGGGAACCCCGTGCCGATCGGCCTGCCGCCACACCGACTCGCTCTGCGGCTCGACCCCCGCGACGGCGTCGAACACCGCGATCGCGCCGTCGAGCACCCGCAGCGAGCGCTCCACCTCGTCGGAGAAGTCGACGTGGCCCGGGGTGTCGATCAGGTTGATCCGGTGACCGTCCCAGTCACAACTCACCGCCGCGGCAAAGATGGTGATGCCGCGGTCGCGTTCCTGGGGATCGAAGTCGGTGACGGTCGTGCCGTCATGGACCTCGCCCCGCTTGTGGGTGGTGCCGGTGAGGTAGAGGATCCGTTCGGTGACGGTGGTCTTGCCGGCATCGACGTGGGCGAGGATGCCCAGATTGCGAACGCCGGTCAGTGCACTGGTGAGTTGACGGTGCAGTTCGGTACGCACGGCCCATGGCCTTTCGGGGTGATCCGGATGCGGGACGGCGCGATTCCCGGACGAACAGGCCTGCGCTCAGGCCACGCATGAACCCCTTATGCGGCGGACCGCATCGGTGCACGGTCGCACCGAAGGCCCAACACTGCGGGAAAGAGGGTCAGTTGCTCGTCGCGGCAATCCGGTACCGGCCGCGCGGCGGGCACCGGAAGCACGAAGACACCAGGATCACCTCGTACCGTGACCGGGGGGCGACGACGGCGGTGCGGTAACGCATGGCCGGTCTCCCCTCACTCGTCGCGGTGCACGCCGCGATGATGTCGCTGCGGGCGGTTCGTGGCGAGTGTAGTGATCCCGGTGCGGGCAGGTCACCGGATTTTCCGCCTGACGCCGTGTCCGGCGACGGCCCCGTGCGTCGGCCGCCGCGGGCACCACCCCCGGCGCCGACAGGGCCGTACTCGACGGCGCGATCGCCATGGCATGGACGGCGGTCGGACTCGCCACCGACCCGGGCCGGCGCCACCGGCTCCTGGCCGGGGTCCGTGACCGGGCCACGGCGGTCACCCGGCACCGGGGACGTTGCTCCTCGCTCGTCCACACCGGGTGCCCCGATTCCCCATGTGGCGGGCCCGGGTGGGGCGTTGAAGGCCGCAGCGAATGGTGAAACGATCCCGGGGACCTGCCGGGACATGGGAAGGATGCGCATCGATGGACGAAGAGCACGGCCTTCCGGCCGCGAGGGTGTTCGATGCTCTGGGCGCCGAGTACGAGCGGGCGTTCGCCGACTCGATCCCCCACCACGCCTCGTTGCTCCGGCTGTTGGAGCACATCCCACCGCACAGCCGAGTCCTGGACGTGGGCAGCGGAACGGGCCGTCCCACTGCGCAGACCCTGGCCGACGCCGGTCATCAGGTGCTGGGCGTCGATGTCTCGCCCGTCATGGTCGACCTGGCGGCCCGGCACGTGCCCGGTGCGACCTTCGTATGCGCCGATATCCGCGAACTTCCCCTGGAAGAGCGGAGTTTCGACGTGGTGTGCTCGTACTTCTCGTTGCTGCAGATGTCCCGCGACGATCAGTCCCGGCTCCTGCGGAGACTGGGACGACTGCTGCTCCCCGGCGGAGTCCTGGCCGTCGCCACAGTTCCGCTGGACGTGGAGGACGCCGATGTCGTCTTCATGGGGCAGAAGGTGCAGGCGACCAGTTTCGGTGCCGAAGCGTTCACCGAATTGGTCGCCGGGGCCGGATTCACGATCCTGTGGGAGCAGAGCGGTCCGTTCACCCCGGCGTACGAAGGAGCGGTGGCCGAACCCCAGTTGTTCCTGCACTGCGAGCGGGTCTGACGCGGCGGGCCGGCCCGGTACTCAGCGCTCGCGCAGCAACGCCCCGGGCCGGCGCGGCCGACGTACCGCAGCGCGCCGCGGCACCAGAGTGCCCGGGTGTCTGCAGGCGTTCAGCGGGGCCTTCCAACTGCGAAGCGCCTGTCTGCCGCAGCGGCGCCACTGCGCGGGCGAGATCGGCACGGGCTGCCCGCCCCTGGTGACCATCGCGTTGACCGGACCCATCGGATCCGCCGCCATGGTCTTGGCCAGCAGTACGCCGATCACCAGCGGCGCCAATGTCACGGCCAGGGCCGTACCGGCGGTGGTGACGTGCTGCATGCGGGGGCGGGGAGACGCGTCAGGAACCATGGTTGTCATTCGACCATCCATGGCCCGATGAGGAATCGGACCACGTACTCAGTCCGGTCGTCCTCTCGTACTCACACCGGTGCTGGGCGTCCTCCCCGCAGACGCGATCGTCCGCCACGCTCCTATGCGGTGGTGCCCGGACCGGAGCCCGTTCCCGACGCCGCCTTGATGCCCTTGGTGATCTCGTCCATGACGGAGAGCTCCGGCGCCTTGGAGTTGATGTCGAAGCCGGAACGGACGACGACCAGCATGTCCTTGGAACGGGGGGACGGGAAGGCCAGCGACTGGACGTACCCGTCGTCGCCGTTCTTCGTCACCACCTTCCAGCGCACCAGATAGCCCTGCTGTCCGGCCACGGTGACGGGCCCGGACCTGAGCTCCTGGTGCGAGGTGATGCCTCCGTAGATCTTTTCGCCGTAGGACTCCGTCGCGTTGGCGGAGATGTCCTTCGTCGCCGTGGCCTTCGCCGTCGTGGTGTCGAGCTTCAGGGCCTTCGCGGGTGTGGACGACACCCCGCCGCGCACGCACTGCTCGGACGTGGCGCCGGGGCACGCGTACTCGCCCGTGCTCACCCACGCGCCCGTGATCCCCGAGTTGCCCGTCCATCCGTCGGGCACCGGGAGACTGATTCCACTGGTCAGGTCCGTGGCGTAGCCGTCTTCGGTCCCCGGCAGCCGCTGCTCGGGTGCCCCGCTCCCGCCGCCCTCGCGGCCACCGCCTCCGGGCGCCCCCGGCCCGCGCCCGGGCGCGCCGGAAGGTGCGGGTGACGGGGCTGCGGCCGCGCCCTTCACCGAGCCGGAGGAATCGTCCGACAGCAGGAAGAGACCGCCGCCGACGGCGGCGAGCACCACCACACCGGCGGTGACGCCGATGCCGATACGCAGCCGGCGGCGCCGGGCCGCGGCCGGCGGCACGCGGAGGTGGTCGGTCCACCGGTCCCCGTCCCACCAGCGCTCGTGAACGGGGCCAATTCCTGTATACCCGGGGTCTGGATGCCAGCCGGGCGGGCTCGTCTGGGTCACGCGGCTCAGAGTAGAACAGCTGCGTGAGAATCAGATGAATCCACCGACCGGGCCGGGCGTCTCACGGGGCGATCGCGTCGGGCTGCCGCACGTGGTGTGCGGCGGCGCGGCCGTCGTCCTCGACGGCATCGACCCGGCTTCTGCAACCCCCTGTGGGAGGGCGAACGATGAACGAGGAACCAGCGGTACGGATCGAGCGCGACGGCCCCGTGTTCACGGTGATCCTCAGCCGCCCCGGGGTCCGTAACGCCGTGGACGGTCCAACAGCCGCCCGACTCGCCGACGCCTTCCGCGAGTTCGATGCCGACGCCGATGCGGCCGTCGCCGTGCTGTGGGGCGAGGGCGGTACGTTCTGTGCCGGTGCCGACCTGAACGGCATCGGTACGGAACGCGGCAACAAGGTCCTGCCCGAGGGCGACGGGCCGATGGGGCCGACCCGGATGAGCCTGAGCAAGCCCGTCATCGCGGCGGTCTCGGGTCACGCGGTGGCCGGGGGGCTGGAGCTGGCCATCTGGTGCGATCTGCGGGTGGCCGAGGACGACGCGGTGTTCGGTGTGTACTGCCGCCGCTGGGGAGTGCCGCTGGTCGACGGCGGAACCGTACGGCTGCCGCGCCTGATCGGCGAGAGCAGGGCCATGGACATGATCCTCACCGGGCGCCCCGTCCCGGCCCCGGAGGCGTACGCCATGGGGCTCGCCAACCGGATCGTTCCGACCGGTGAGGCTCGGCGCGCGGCGGAGCAACTCGCCCGGGAAATCGCCGCGTTCCCGCAACTGTGCCTGCGCCACGACCGGCTCTCGGCGCGCGAGCAGCACGGCCTGAGCGAGCTGGACGCCCTGGCTGCGGAGTACCACCACGGCCTGGTGCCGCTCACCGCGGGAGAGACGCAGGCGGGTGCCGACCGCTTCGGGGGCGGTGCGGGCCGTCACGGGTCCTTCGACGACTGAACGATCCATCCTTTGGTCCGACCATACGTGTTGTGTGACATAGTGGAAGATCGGGCAGCGGACACTACGGCAACCAGGCGATTCCGGCCGAGGCAGGGGGTGACGGATGCCCGTCGAATGGCAACCCGTACGGCAGTCCCGTACGCATGAACTCGTGCTCCAGAGCATCGAGGAGCGGGTGTTCTCCGGTGAGCTGAGGGCGGGCGACCGATTGCCGCCCGAGCGTGAGCTCGCGCCGGTGCTCGGGGTCAGCCGGTCCGCGCTGCGCGAGGCGCTGCGGGTGCTGGAGACCATCGGTGTGCTGGTCGCACAGCCGGGCCGGGGGCCGGATGCCGGGGCGCGGATCGTACGCAACCCCGACGACGCGCTCGGGCGGCTGCTGCGACTCCACTTCGCGCTGGGCAGCTACAGCCTGGAGGACGTCCTGGAGGCGCGCGTCGTGCTGGAGAGGTCCAGTTTCGAGGCGGCCGCACGGCATGCATCCCCGGAGGGCCTCGACGAGGCGGAGGCGCTGGTCGTGCGGATGGGGGAGCCCGATGTCGGGGTGTCGGAGTTCAACGACCTGGACACCCGGTTCCATGTGCACATCGCCCGAAGCTCCGGCAATGAACTGACCTCCACGCTCACCTCCGCCGTTCGCGAGTCGGTGCGACCGCTGATCCTGCGGGCGCTGGAGGAGGCCGAGGACTGGCCGGCCACGGCCGCCGCGCTCAACGCGGAGCACACCGGGCTGCTCGGGCTGGTACGCGCCGGCGAGGGCGTGAAGGCCGCAGACCTCGTCGAGCGGCACATTCGCAGCCTCCACGGCACGCTGGTCGATGAGAACTCCGACCGCGCGCGAGGGGATTCCTGACAGGTGGGCGCGGGCTCCGGCCGGTTGGGCCGGGGTCTGGGGTGTAGATCGATCTGACCTTGTCAGGTGCATGCCTATACGGCTCGTGGTGTCGCAGCCTTCACGTTCCGGACCGAGGCTAGTATGGTCAGACCATTAAATGGAGAATCGATCGGAGAGACCCATGCGCATCGGACTCTTCGCCACCTGTCTGGGAGACACGCTCTTCCCCGAGGCGGTGAAATCGACCGCGGTCCTGCTCGCCCGACTGGGCCACGACGTGGTGTTCCCGCCCGGGCAGACCTGCTGCGGCCAGATGCACGTCAACACCGGATACCAGCGCGAACCCGTGCCCCTGGTGCGGAACTTCGCCGAGCAGTTCGGTGACGCGTCGATCGACGCCGTCGTCATGCCGTCCGGCTCGTGCGCGGGCTCGGTCCGGCATCAGCACGAGATCGTCGCCGAGCGGTACGGGGACGCGGCGCTGCGCGCGGGGGTCGCCACCGTCAAGGCCAAGACGTACGAGTTGTCGGAGCTCCTCGTCGACGTCCTGGACGTCACCGATGTCGGCGCGTACTTCCCGCACCGTGTGACGTACCACCCCACCTGCCACTCCCTGCGCATGCTCCGCGTCGGTGAGAAGCCACTGAAGCTGCTCCGCGCCGTCGAATCCATCGACCTCGTCGAGCTCCCCGAGGCCGACGCCTGCTGCGGATTCGGCGGCACCTTCGCCATCAAGAATGCCGAGACGTCGACGGCGATGCTCCAGGACAAGATGCGCAACATCGCCACCACGGGAGCCGAGGTCTGCACCGCGGGCGACTCGTCCTGTCTGATGCACATCGGCGGCGGACTCTCCCGTATCTCTTCGGGCACCCGCACCCTGCACCTCGCGCAGATCCTCTCCTCCACCCGCACCTCGCCGTACGTCCCGACGGAGGCCGTCCGATGAGCAGCACCTTCCTCGGCATGCCCGCCACCCCGCCCCGTTCCCCGTACGGGACCGGCAATCTGCGCGGCGACCGGACGTTCCCCGCCGCCGCCCACGACGAACTCCGCAACGAACAACTGCGCCGCAATCTCGGCAGGGCGACCCACACGATCCGCGCCAAACGCCTGAACGTCACCGGCGAACTGCCCGACTGGGAGCAGCTGCGCGACGCAGGTTCGGCCATCAAGACCGACACCATGAACCGGCTCCCCGAACTCCTGGAACAACTGGAGCGGAAAGTCACCGAGCACGGCGGCACCGTCCACTGGGCGCGCGACGGAGTCGAGGCCAACGAGATCGTCACGCGGCTCGTCAAGGCGACGGGCAGCACCGACGTCATCAAGGTCAAGTCGATGGCCACCCAGGAGATCGGCCTCAACGAGCATCTCGAATCGGCCGGCATCACCCCGTACGAGACGGACCTCGCCGAACTGATCGTGCAGCTCGCGCACGACAAGCCGTCGCACATCCTGGTCCCTGCGATCCACCGCAACCGCGACGAGATCCGGCAGATCTTCCTCAAGGAGATCCCGGGCGTCGACCCGGGCCTCGACAACGTCCCCGCGCATCTCGCCGCCGCGGCCCGCACCTATCTGCGCGAGAAGTTCATGACGACCAAGGTGGCGGTCTCCGGCGCCAACTTCGGCATCGCCGAGACCGGCACCCTCTGTGTCGTCGAGTCGGAGGGCAACGGGCGCATGTGCCTGACCCTGCCCGACACCCTGATCACCGTCATGGGTATCGAGAAGGTGCTGCCGCACCATCAGGACCTCGAAGTCTTCCTGCAGTTGCTGCCGCGCTCCTCCACCGGCGAACGGATGAACCCGTACACCTCGATGTGGACCGGGGTGACACCCGGCGACGGACCACAGGACTTCCACCTGGTCCTGCTCGACAACGGGCGCACCGCGGCGCTCGCCGACCGGATCGGGCGCGAGGCCCTCAACTGCATCCGCTGCTCGGCCTGCCTCAACGTCTGTCCGGTGTACGAACGGGCGGGCGGCCATGCGTACGGATCGACGTACCCCGGACCGATCGGTGCGGTCCTCACCCCGCAGCTCGCCGGGATGCACGCGGCCAAGGACGATCCCAACAGCTCGCTGCCGTACGCCTCCAGCCTCTGCGGCGCCTGCTTCGACGCCTGCCCGGTCAAGATCGACATTCCGTCGCTGCTGGTCGAGCTGCGCCACCAGCACACCGAGCAGTCCGGCACGACGGCGGAGAAACTGGTGATGAAGGCGGCGGCCGGAGTGATGAAGCGACCGAAGCTGTTCACGGCCGCACAGAAGGGGGCGGCGATCGGCCGCGTCATCGCCGGGCGGGACGGGAAGATCTCGCATCTGCCACCGCCGTTCAACGGCTGGAGCGACAGCCGCGACACAGCCGCCCCGCCGAAGCAGTCCTTCCGCTCCTGGCTGGCGTCGGCCGAGGGCGCCGCGACGATGCGCGCCGCCGCCGACGAGCACAAGAAGAACGCCGCCGACGAGCACGAGAAGAGCAAGAAGAACGAGAAGGAGGGGAAGTGACGACCGCTCGCGACACGGTACTGGGCAGGATCAAGGACGCCCTGGCCCTCGCCCCCACCCCGGACACCACCGTCCCGCGCACCTACCGCACCGGCCGTACCCTCCCCGACGACGAACGACTGGCCCTCTTCACCGACCGGCTCGTCGACTACAAGGCACACGTCCACACCTGCACCGCCGACCGCACGGCCGCGACCGTCGCCGAAGTGCTGCGGGAGCGCGGCGCCCGGCGGATCGGAGTGCCGGCCGGACTCGACCCGGCGTGGCTCGGCGTCTACGACGGTGAGGTCCAGCAGGACTCCGACACCATCCCGGCGCCCCGGCTCGACGCTTTGGACGGGGTCGTCACCGCCTCGGCCGTCAGCTGCGCCGAGACCGGGACGATCTTCCTGGACGGCTCGCCCGACCAGGGGCGGCGGGCGCTGTCCCTCGTCCCCGATCTGCATGTGTGCGTCGTCGACCTGTCGAGCGTCGAGGTCGGGGTACCGGAGGCGGTGGCCCGGCTCGTTCCGGAGCGTCCTACGACGTTGATCAGCGGCCCCTCGGCCACGTCCGACATCGAGTTGGAACGAGTGGAGGGTGTGCACGGTCCGCGCACTCTGGTGGTGGTGATCCGGACCGACGCGTAGGGGCGGGGCGGGGTCGCGCGACCTCCCGGCCGCGCGACCCCGGTGCTCAGCCGTGCGTGACCGTCACCGTCGGCGCGAAGCCGATACGTGTCGTCGCCGCGTCCTGCGCCCAGCGGACGTCCACCGAGTTCCCGTCCACCTGAACCCCACTCACCACCGCGTCCAGCGGCGGTGCGGCGGGCTCCGCGGTCAGCGAGGCGAGCGCCACCAGCACCACCGTGCCCTCCGCGGCCGTGGACAGCCGGGGCACCACCGCCCAGCGCGTGTACGCCGTACCCTGCGGGGCCCGTACCGCATCCCGCGTCTCCCAGCCGTGCAGGCCGTGCAGCTCGGACGTCACGGTGCCGTCCGGGCCGGTCGCCCAGCCCGTCTGCTCCACCCGGGCCCCGGCCGGCGCGCCGACCACCCGGTGCACCCGCAGCTCGTAACGGCCACGCACCACGGTGACGCTCTCCACCCGCATCCCCGGCACCATCGGTGCACCGGACGTGAACACCGGGCGGTGCCAGGACGCGGCCCACCCCCACCCGTCGCCGCCACCCGCGCCCAGCGCGCGGACCACTCGGCGTCCGCTGCGCACCCCGGCGACGACCACCGCCAGATGGTTGTCCGCCGTGTTCGCGCTCGACGTCGGGCCGGTCACGGTGGAGTACGACTGACGGCTGTACAGCGGATCGTCCGTCACCCCCGACTCGCCCTCGTGCGGGCGCACGTGATCGCTGCCGTGGTTGTGCAGCCGTACGATCCCGTCCGCCCGGGTGGACTGGACGAGCAGACCGGGCGCGGGCAGCGCGAGCACCCGGTCGGGACCCTCGCTGGGCGCGTGCTCCTCGGCCGCCGTCCACAGCGGATGGCCCTCGGGGGCGAGCAGCGAGACGAAGGCCTTGGACGCCCAGTACGGCGAGGCGGGGGCCGAGTAGTTCTGCAGCGTCGCCTCGTGCGGACCGTGCCAGCCCAGGTTCAGCAGCCCGTCCGTACCCGTCGCCCCACGGTCCAGGAAGTAGCGCAGCGACCCGTTGATCACCCGACGCGAGGCGCCCGGCGTGAGCGGGGTGTGCCCGGTGACGGCGCCGAGCGCGACCGACGAGGCGGCCGCGAAGCGGTACGTGAGCGAGCGCCCGAAGTGGATCGGTGCACCGTCGCCGCCGAACAGCAGCGAGAAGCCCTCCAGGTGCTCGCGCAGCCGGCCGCCGTAGTGCGCGGACAGCTCGGCGTCGCCCGACAGATGCGCGTCCAGGACGGGATAGAGGTGCAGCGCCCAGCCGTTGTAGTGGTCGAAGGCCCGGCCGTCGCCGTCCGCGTACCAGCCGTCCCCGCGGTACCAGCCCTCCAGCAGGTCGAGGGCACGCTCCTTCGCGCGTGCCGTCTCCGCGTCGCCGCGGCCCACGGATTCGAGGAACGCGGCCACGGAGTAGGGGAACAGGTACCAGTTGTTGGGGGAGGGGATGTGCCGCAGCGCGTCGCGCAGCCACTCCTCGGTGCGGTCCCGCACACCGGACTCCAGGCGGTCCCAGAGCCACGGCCGGGTGAGCCGCAGTCCGATGGCGACCGACGCGGACTCGACCATCGGCTGGCCGAAGACGGAGTGGTCGCGGATCAGCGGCCATGATTCGGCATCGTCCCGGCCGGGCGTACGGGTGCCGGCCGTGAGGCCGTCGGCGTACCGGTCGAGCCAGCCGTGCGGGTCCTCGCCGTCCGCGCCCGCCACCCGGAAGGCGGCGGCGAGGAAGGTGCGCGCGTACCCCTCCAGACCGTCGGAGCGCACCCCGGACGCGGACGGCCTGCCCGGCAGGTCCAGCAGCGCACCGCCCGGAGTGGCCCACTTCCAGGCGGCCTTGAGCAGCCCGTCGGCCGCGGCCTCCCAGTGCGCCCGGGTGTAGCCGGTTTGCGGGCTCAACACCCGGTCTTCGGCGGGGAGTTCGAGGGATGAGGTCGGGTGGGGTGCGGTCATGCGAGGAATGCCGGCCTTTCGCGTCGTACGGGATGGGCGAATCCGTCACCCGCGGCCCAGCGGCCGGTCTCGCCGACCGCCAGATCGACCAGCCGCCGCCGTTCGTTGCCCTGGGAGCCTGCGAGGTGCGGGGTGATCAATGCGTTGTCGCACTCCCGGAGCGGGCGTGCGGCGGGCAGTGTGCCGGGTTCCGTGACGTCGAGGATCGCCCGGATCCGGTGCTGCCGTCGCAGGCGCCGAGCGCGCCGGTCAGAGGCAGGGCGGCGATCGTGGCGAGCACGGAACGACGGCTCCGGCGACCGGGCATGTGTGCCTCCCGCGGCTCCTGAATCGGGTCACGGGGAATCATGATCGACTGATCGGTTCTGGTCAATAGATCGCTTAGAGGAAAATCAAAGCGGTCAAACGCTCACTCGGTGGCAGGGGTCGCCCCCTGTGCCGATCCGCGCACCTCAAGCGTGGGCAGCAGCTCCGTCCGGCGCACCGGGCCGCTCGCTCCGGCGGCCCCGGAAAGCCGGTGGAGCAGCAGCTCGGCGGCGGCCCGGCCGATCTCCGCCTTCGGCGGCGCCACGGCCGTCAGCGGTGTGCTGCCGAGGGCCGCGACCACGTCGTCGTACGCCACCACCGAGCAGTCCCGCGGCACGTCGACACCGTTCTCCGCCAGCCGCTGCACCAGCATCAGCGCGTCCACGTCTCCGTGCAGCACGGCCGCCGTCGCGCCCCTCTCCCGCAGGACAGCGGCGAGATCGAGTGCGGTGCGGGCGTCGGACGCGGGGAAGGCCGGGCCGGCGGCTCCCGCGGCCGGCGCGTCGGGAGCGGGGCCGGGAACCGCGTCCGGGGAGCTCAGCACGACCGTCCAGTCCTCCACCTCGGGACGGGCCGCGGCGATCTCGGCGAACGCCGTCCGGATGCTGCGCGCCGTCGGACTGTCGTCGCGGGCGGCCAGCACGATGCGCCGGTGCCCCAGCGACACCAGATGCTCCACGGCCAGATGCGTCCCGTACCAGTGATCGGAACAGACGGAATCCAGGGCGTGCAGCGCGCTGCCCGGCCGGGGGCGTCGTTCCATCAGTACGGTCGGCACCCCCAGGCCCGCCAGCCAGCCGTAATCCAGCTCCTCCGAGCGCGCGTTGCGCCAGCGGGGTGCGATCAGCAGCCCGCGCGCCCCATCCGCCAGGGCCCGCTCCACCAGCGCACGTTCCGCGCCGGCCGACTGGTGCGCGATGTGCAGCGCGATCCGTATCCCGGACTCCTCCAGGACGGTCCGGGCACCGTGCAGCGTCTCGTGCAGGTACGTGTGGCGGTCCGGGACGACCAGGGCGACCGCCCCGCCCCTCCCGGCGGGTTCGTCGCCCCGCGGCGCCGGGACGACGGTGGCCGGCCGCGCCTCCCTCCATGGCCGGGCCACCCCGTGCCCGCGCCGCAGCCGTCCGACCCGGGCCAGTTCCTCGACGTCCCGCCGGACCGTGACCACCGAGACGTCCAGCTCGGCCGCGAGCGCACTGACCTTGACGGCGCCGCGCGACTCCACCACCGCCAGGATTCGCTGTCGCCTGATCTCGACCGGCTCCCGCATCGCTGTGGCCCCCTCGCCGTACCGCCGCGTGTTGTGCGTTTGAACGCTTCCTGTGAGCGCTTGGGCCGCAGCATAGCGATCACCGCTCCGCTCGCCGTCTTCCTCGTTCCCGGCGCCTGGCTGGGATTCGGCTTTCCGGCGCTGCTCGCGTACCAGTTCCTCTTCGGCCTTTCGGTCACGATCCGGTCCGTCTCCATGCCCTTCGCCTTGCCCTCACCAGTTCGCCGAGGGAGTCCCGCTCCGCGGAGCAGCTTCCCGGGATCTTCGAGGGTCACGGGGCGCGCGTAACCGAGCCTGCTGTGGAATCCGATGCTTGCAATGCCGCCTGTATGGTCAAGACTTCAGGCGCCTCGACTTTCGCTGTTCTGACCAACTGTCAGGTAGGTAGCTCGCGCGGGTGACCTGTGGCCGTTGTTCCGCCTTGGGAGTGGACAGCAAGGAAGCATCGGCGGTGCTTGTGTCGCCTGCTGTGAGGGACCCGCCGATGCTTCCGGATCCGACCGTACCCGCATCTCTGCTCGCCGTGTTGGGTGCTTTGCGCGGCAGTTTCACCTCGCCGACCTTCTCCACGTTCGCCGCGCTGGTCACCGGGCTGATCGCGAACACCGGCCGGGGCACGGTCACCGGGATGCTGTTGGGCGCGAACTTGACGCATCACTGGTCCCACGACCGGGCGCACTCCTTCTTCGCTCGCGCCCGCTGGGACCCGCAGACGCTTGGCGCGTCGCTGTCCCACCTCGTGGTGCGCTCGCTGGTGCCCGACGGCGCCGTCTTGACGGTGGCGGTGGACGACACGCTGTTCAAACGGCGCGGGAAGAAGGTCTTCGGCGCCGCCTGGCAGCACGACGGCTCCGCCGCCGGCCGCGACGGAATCGGCTACGGCACCTGCTTCGTCGTGATCGGCCTGATCGTGGACCTGCCGTTCCTGTCCCGGCCGGTGTGCCTGCCGGTGGCCGCCCGGCTGCACCGCCCGAAGGGCGAGAAGACCAAGGTCGAGTTGGCCGCGGCGATGATCCGGTTCCTGGCCGCCTGTCACTGGGGTCGGCGTATCGATGTGGTCGCCGACGCTGCCTACCACGGCCGTGCGCTGCGTGACCTGCCGGTATCCGTCACCTTCACCACCCGGGTGCCGTCCAACGCCGTGCTCTACGCTCTCGCCCCGCCGCCGACCGGGCGGCGTGGGCGGCCCCGCCTGAAGGGCGACCGGCTCGGCACGCCGGCCGAGCTGGCCGCCACGCTGGTGTTCACCCCGCAGGCGGTGACCCGCTACGGCCGCACCGAAACCGTGTTCGCCACCGAGACCACCTGCCTGTGGTACGGCTCCTTCCACACCCAGCCGGTGAAGGTGGTACTGCTGCGTGAGGACACCACCGATACCGGCTACGACCTGGCGCTGATATCCACCGATCTGACCGCGTCGGCCGGGCAGTTGGTGGCCCGCTATGCCGCGCGGTGGTCGATCGAGGTGACCTTCGGCGAAGCCCGCAGCGTCCTCGGCGTCGGGCAGGCCCACCACCGGACCCGGCACGCAGTCCAGCGAGGGGTGCCGTTCGGCCTGTACTGCTACACGATCACCGTCATCTGGTACGCGCTGCACGGTCACCACCCCGCCGATGCCGCCGAACGCCGCGAGCGAGCCCCGTGGTACACCACCAAGACCACCCCGGCATTCGCCGACATGACCGCCAAGCTCCGCCGCACCATCATCGCGGCCCGATTTACGCCCACCACCCCAGGTCGGCCCACGGATGCAGAAATCCGGGAGGTCCAGCACGCCTGGGCCGCCGCCGACGGTGACCAGGCAGCCTGACCCCGGAACAGGCACTGACGACTGGTCAGGACAGCGAAACTCGAGAGGCGCACAACTGGGCATTAAATATAAGGCACTTGAAGGTGATTCGATCTGTTGTCATGCCAATTCATCCGATGATTTGGTGAAATGGTGGCTACCTGGAGGCGGGCGCGACGCAGGCTTGGTAACACGTGGGTCTACCATCTGTTCCTGGCATGGACACCCTCGCACTCTGGCAACTGGCCGCGCTCGCCGCGGCATCCGCACTCGTCGGCTTTTCGAAGTCGGCCGTCAGCGGCGCCAATACGATCAGTCTGGCAGTCTTCGCGGCCGTACTCCCGGCCCGCGAGTCCACCGGAGTACTGCTCCCGATCCTCATCGCAGGCGACGTACTCGCCGTTCTCATCTACCGGCGGCACGCCCACTGGCCGACTCTGCTGCGGCTCTTCCCCGCCGTGGCCGTCGGCGTGGTGGCGGGAACGGCCTTCATGATGTGGGCCGACGACGCGGCCGTACGGACATCGATCGGCGCGATCCTGCTGTTCATGGCAGGTGTGACCATCTGGCGGCGCAGGCCCGCGGTCACGGGCGGGGAGAAGCGTGAGGAGTCCGGTGAACCCTCGGTGAGTGGCAGGATCAAGGCCCGCTCGTACGGGGTGCTGGGTGGCTTCACCACCATGGTCGCCAACGCGGGCGGTCCCGTCATGTCGCTCTATCTGCTTTCCGCCGGCTTCCGGAAACTCGGCTTCCTGGGGACGTCGGCGTGGTTCTTCCTCATCGTCAACACGTCCAAGGTGCCGTTCAGTGTGGGCCTGGGCCTCATCGACGCGCAGTCGCTGCTGCTGGACGCCTGCATGCTGCTGTTCGTCCTCCCCGGCGCCTACATCGGCCGCATGTGCGTGGACCGCATCAACCAGAAGCTCTTCGAGCGGCTGGTGATCGGCGCGACGGTCCTCGGCGGACTCCAGCTGCTGCTGGGCTGATCGCACACGGTGTTCCGTACCGCCACCGCACCGCCCGCCTCGTACCCGGCACGCGCCCACCCGGCGTCTACACCACCGGCGAACTCCAGCAGGCCGTCCATCTCCACCGGCAGCCGATCGGCACCCGCGCTGTCGTCATCGGCAACGAACCCGTCAGCCGCGCTGCTCGTCGTCCGTCAGGACGGCCGGGTGCCCCACCGGCAGCGGCTGCTTCTGCCGGCCGTACCGGGCCGCCCGTTCCGGCTGCGCGCCGACTGGCTCGACCGGGTCGATCCGCACGGTGCGACCGCGCGGATCCGGATGCGCTGACCGTACGTCAGGGAATCAGTAGCCAGTCGGAACCGATCGCCGCCAGCAGACCGATCCCCAACAGCCAACTGCCCAGCCGCGTACGGCCGTTCCTGCTGAGTTCGATCACGATCCCGCACAGGATCAGCGCGAGCCCGTACACCCCGACCACGAGCACGGACGACCGGCTGGCGATCCGCAACGCGAGGACGACCGCCATCGCCGCCATGCCGACGGACGAGAGGACGATGCGCAGCCGTCTCGCCTGACGCGGCGTCAATCGTCTTTCGTCGGCCTCGGAGTCGGCCTGGGAGCCGGCCTTGGGGGCGGTCTGGGAGTCGGCCTCGTGGGCGGTCTCCGGAACTGCCGCGGGCGCGGTCTCGGGAGTGGCCCCGGAAGCGGCCTCGGAGGTGGTCTCCGCGACGGCATCGGTGCCGCCCTCGGCCTCGGAAGCCGCCTTGGGAACCATCGCGGAAGCCGCCTCGGAAGCGGCCTCGGGAGCGGCTATCGGGGTGTCCACGGCCTGGTCCTGGTCAGAAGTGCTCATGACGCCGGATCGTAATGGCTGCGAGCGGCCCTGTTCACCGCTCCGTACGTCCGGTGGCGAAAGTGACGTAGATGGTGACGGAGGCGGTGACATAGGTTCGGGTCATGCCCGGCCACCTTTTGATCCTCGGCGGAACGACCGAGGCCCGACAGCTCGCCGCCGAGCTGACCGGGCCCGGCGGCGACGCGACGACGCGCGTCACCACCTCGCTGGCCGGCCGGGTCGCCCGGCCCCGGATGCCCGCCGGCGACGTACGCGTCGGCGGCTTCGGCGGGCCCGAGGGCCTCGCCGACTGGCTGCGCACCCACGGCGTGGACACCGTCATCGACGCCACCCACCCGTTCGCCGACACCATCAGCGCCAACGCCGCCATGGCCGCGAAGGCCACCGGCACCCGGTTGTTCGCGCTGCGCCGCCCGGGCTGGACGGCGGGCCCCGGCGACCGCTGGCACCCGGCCGACGACCTCACGCACGCCGCCGCACGACTGCCCGCCCTGGGCCGCCGGATCTTCCTTACCACCGGCCGCCTGGGCCTGGCCGCCTTCGTCACCGCCCCCGGAGCGGACCGGCTCCACTTCCTCGTACGGTCCGTGGAACCCCCCGAGCCCCCGCTGCCCCGGCACACCGACGTCCTCCTCGACCGAGGCCCGTACACCGTCGAAGGGGAGACGGCGCTGCTGCGTGACCACGCCATCGGCGTCCTCGTCACCAAGGACAGCGGAGGCCCCGCCACCGCGGCGAAACTCACCGCGGCCAGGAACCTCGGTCTGCCCGTGGTCGTGGTCCGCCGCCCGCCGCCGCCCGACGGTGTGCCCGTCGTGCACGACGTGCCGTCCGCGCTCCAACTGCTGGGCCGGGAAAGCCTACTCAGCCGCGACGCAGCAGATAAGTATCCATGATCCAGCCCTTGCGGGCGCGCGCCTCGGCCCGCAGCTCCTCGATCCGGTCCGACACTTCGGCGAGGCGACCGGAGACCAGGATCTCGTCCTCGGTCCCCACGTACGCGCCCCAGTAGATGAAGAGGTCCTGATCGAGATGGCGGGTGAACGCCTGCCGCGCGTCGAGCATCACCACCACGTCGTCGACCCCCTCGGGCCAGCCCTCGGCCAGCCGCCGGCCCGTCGTGATCTGCACCGGACGCGCCACCCGGTTCAGCCCCGTCCGGTGCTTGGCCAGCAGCGCGGAGACACTGCTGATCCCGGGAACCACCTCGTGGTCGAAGGCGACCGCACCCCGGTCGAGGATCTCCTCGAGGATGCCCAGCGTGGAGTCGTACAGCGCGGGATCGCCCCACACGAGGAACGCCCCGCACTCGTCCTCGCCGAGGTCCTCCGCGATGAACCGCTCGTACAGATTCGCGCGGCGCCGACGCCAGTCGTCCACCGCGGGTGAGTAGTCCGACGTCCTGCGGTCCCGCTCCGGATCCCGCGCCTCGACGAGCCGGTACGCGGAGTTGGCCACGTGCACATCGAGGATGTCCCGCCGCAGCCCGGTCAGATCGGACTTCTCCTCACCCTTGTCGAGGATGAAGAACGCATCCGCCCTGTTCAGCGCCTTGACGGCCTGCAAGGTCAGATGGCCGGGGTCGCCCGCGCCGATGCCGATGACATAGATCTTTCTCACCGCACCGAGTCTGCCCCACCGCCCCCACCGCCCCCGGCGCCGGGGGCGGTGGGGGCGGTGGGGCCTCACCCGGCGGACCGGCCCTACCGGTCCCCGGGCCGCAGACAGGGCGCCTCCTCGGCCGCGTCGACGGGCCGCACACCGGGCACCGGTCCGCCGGCCGCGCTCCGGCCCCCGCCGCGTGCCACTGAGCCGTCGGTTGTGCGTCCGCCCCCGCCGTGTGTCACCGATCCGTCGGCCGCGCTCCCGTCTCGGGGCTGCTCCACCCGCGCCGCCAGCTCCCGGGCCCAGGAGATCAGCCCGTCGACCCCGATCCCATGGGGCCGGGTGGCAGCGAACGCCGTGAGCGCCGCTGCGCCCCGCCGCAACAGCCGGGCCCCGCCCGTCGCGTTGCCCCGGGCCGCATGCGTGAGCCCGACGGCCAGCTGCGCAAGCCCGCGCCACAACTCCCGTTCCGCCACCGGCCCCGACTTCCACGCGTCCTCGAACACCTCGTGCGCGTGGAACGGCATCCCCGCGTCCAGCAGCCGCTGCGCCTCCCGCAAGGTCTCCTCGGGGGTACGGACCACCCCCTCCGGCTGCCGCTCCACTCCCGGTGTCCCGTACGGCAGCGGGCGTCCCAGCCCGTCACGGGGACGCGCGTTGCGCGCCCGGCCCTCCGCGTCGCGATCCCTGCGAGTCTCGTCCACCCCTCGATTGTGCCCCGCACCTGCGGCGAACCGTCCGAACCACTGTCCGTCGACCCCCGTGCCCGACTAGTGTCGACAGGCATCCGCACCACTTTGGGGAGGGCAGGGATGAAGCAGTCCCGGCCGCTGTACGAGCGCGAACCGGAACTCGCCGCTGCCGCACACGCCGTGGCCGCCCTGTGCGACGCCCAGGCATTCGGCGGGCTGCTGATCTTCAGCGGCGAGGCGGGCATCGGCAAGACGGCGCTGCTCGCCGAGATCCGGGCGATGGCCGCCGACCGCTGCTCGGTCTGGTCCGCACGCGGCGGTGAAACGGTCACATCCGTGCCGTTCCACGTCGTGCGCCAACTGCTGCAACCCGCCCTCGACCAGTTCCCGCCCGACGAGGTGCGGACCCTGTTCGGGCCCTGGTACGAAATTGCCGCGCCCGCACTCGGACTCGCCGAACCGAGCGGTCCCCAGCCGGATCCGCAAGGTGTACGGGACGGCCTCGACTTCGTCGTCTCCCGGCTCGCGTCCCGACTGAGCCACCGCCCGCTGCTGCTCGTCATCGACGACGCACACTGGGCGGACGGCGAATCCCTCGCCTGGCTCGCCTCGTTCACCGCCCGCCTCGGCGAACTGCCCGTCCTGGTCGTCCAGGCCCACCGGCCGGAAGAACTGGCGGCGCGGCAGGAGGGGAGCGGATCGGGCGGCGCCAACCCCTCCCAGGTCCGGGTGGCCCTGCGCGCCCTCACTCCGGACGCCACCGCGGTACTGGTCCGCGCGGCCCTCGGCGAACACGCCGACGACCCGTTCTGCCGCGAGGTGTGGGCCGTCACGGGAGGCAACCCCTACGAGGCGGTCGAACTCGTCGCCAAGGTCCAGGACCGCGAACTGGTGCCGCTGGAGGAGTCGGCCGGGCTGCTGCGCGAACTCGGCGAGTCCGCCCGCGGCAGCGGCCTCGTCGCCCGGCTCGAACGGCTCGGCACCCATGCCACCCGGTTCGCCTGGGCCGCCGCCGTCCTCGGCACGGACATCTCGCAGGATCTCGCCGCCACCCTCGCCGGAATGAGCCCCGCCGAGGCCGCCGACTGCACGGCGCGGCTACGCGAAGCCCGTATCGTCACCGGCTCCGACCCGCTGGAGTTCGTCCACCCGCTGATCGCCACCGCGGTGTACCGCTCCATCCCGCCGGCCACCCGCACCGCCTTTCACGGCCGGGCGGCGTGGGCGATCACCCGCGCGGGACTCGGCCCCGCGGCAGCCTCTCGCCACCTCCTCGAAGTGCACCGGGACAACGACCAGGATCTGGTCGGCCAACTCCGCGAAGCAGCCGGACAACACCTCGCGGTCGGTGCCCCGGAGGCCGCCCGCCGCTGCCTCGAACGCGCGCTGGAAGAACCACCGAGCCAACGCGACAAGGCCACCCTGCTGTACGAACTGGGCTGCGCCACTCTCCTCAGCTCGCCCGCCACCACCGTCCGGCATCTGCGCGCCGCCCTCGACATGCCCGGACTCTCCGACGACCAGCGCGTCGATGCCACCTACCGGCTCGCGGCCGCGCATTCCCACAACAACCAGCTGAAGGAAGCGGCGCGCGCCCTCGCCGCGGAGGCCGCGCGCACCGCCCCGGGCCCCGGCCTGATGCGGCTTCAGGCCGCCCACTTCCTCTGGGAGGGCATGCAGGCGTCCGAGGACGATGGACCCGCCCGTTCCGACCGGCTCGCCCGGAACGCCGACCACCTGTCCGGCCGCGACAACGCCGAGCGCGCCCTGCTCACCATTCGCGCCTTCGACGCCATGATGCGGGGCGAGAACTCCCAGCTCGTCGTCGACCTCTGCGAACGCGCCCTGATCGACGGCCATCCCGCACGCGGACTCGGCTGGACCGATACCGAGTGGGGCTTCGAACTCCCGACGCTCGTCGGCATCACCTACGCCTTCACCGACCAGCTCGACCACGCCGAGGAACTGTTCGGCGAGGCCGTCCGCGCCTTCGAGATCTCCGGCTGGAGCGGTGCGCACCTGGCGTTCGCGCACACCCTGCTCGGGCTGGTCCACCGCCGCCGCGGCCGGCTCGCCGAGGCGGAGGGCTTCCTCCGCGAAGGGCTGCGCCTCGCCGACCGTGTCGGCAGCGGACTGCCCGTCCACTGGGACGCGGCCTGTCTGCTCATCGACACCCTGGTCGCCCGCGGCCGGGTCACCGAGGCCCGTCAGATCGCCGACCGCTACGACTTCGGCTCGCCCTACCCCAGCGCGATGGTGCTGCCCGACGCCCCGTGCGTACGCGGCCGGCTGCTGCTGGCCGAAGGCCGCACCGAGGAAGCGGTCACGGAACTCGAAGCGGCCGGTCAGGCACTTGAACCCCGTGGCAGGTTCAACGGCGTCTGGGCTCCCTGGGCGGGCGACCTCGCCCACGCCCTGGCCGAGGAGGACCCGGACCGTGCGGCCCAGCTCGCCGCCTCGGCCCGGGCACATGCCGAACGCTTCGGTACGGACACCGCGATCGGTGAGGCCCTGCGCTGTGTCGCCTTGTTCGCGCGCTCCGAGGACGCCACGCATCTGCTCGCCGAGTCGGTCCGCCACCTGGAGGCGTCCCCGTCCGCGTACGAACACGCCCTGGCCCTCGTCGACTACGGCATCGCGATCCGCTCCCCGCGCGAACTCGCCAGGGCCCACAAACTGGCCACCGCCTGCGGCGCCGAATCCCTGGCAAACCGCGCCCACCAGGCACGGGCGTCGATCAGGGCCGCGGAGTGAGGTAATGTTTGTCCTGCACAGCCACCCGGGAACACCGGGAGGAATTGCATCGGGACGTGGCGCAGCTTGGTAGCGCACTTGACTGGGGGTCAAGGGGTCGCAGGTTCAAATCCTGTCGTCCCGACTGGAGACAGTCGCAGGTCAGGGCCGGTTTCGGAGAAATTCGAAACCGGCCCTTGGCCATTCTTGGGGAGCAGTTGGGGACCGGCGCCCTTGACTGGCCTCAGCGGGTCATGACGATCGGGCTCGGCAGGGAACGCGGTGCGCGGAGCACACTGAGGTGGGCGGAGAGCGTTGCCCCGGCGGGCATCCGGAGACCTCGCCGATCCGTGCGGCGGTGCATGCGGCAAAGAGAACGACGTCTCCCCAGCCGCGGTAGTGCTCGTGGGAGGCGGCCACGAGCGCGTCGGCCGGACGGACAAGGGTTTTCCAGTCGGGCAAGGCCAGGGCGCGTGGGTCGAGGAGTTCGTCTTCGGCTTGTTTGCAGAGCTTCTGCCGGCCGGTGACCCGGGCGGAGTTGACCTTGACGATGCCGTCCCGGACCGCCTGTTCCATGACGCGGACCAGGACGGCGACAGTGTTCTTCACCGTCGAGCGGCTGTACTCGTCGGCGATCCAGTTCTGCACGGTGCGGTCGACGACGCCGTTGGTGATCACCCGCGATGTGAGGTGGCTGCGTGTGGCGATGGGCCGTACCGTGCGGTGTTCCACGACACGACGAAGCCCCGCCCGGCGCTCTCCTCTTGGCGGGGCTTCGTCGTGCCGGGCACGGGAGCAGCTCTGGGCTCCCTGTTCGTCACCCGCTTTGCTCTGCCGTACTGCCCTGCGGCTAGTTTGTGTACAGGACAGGTACGCAGACCCGTGACGGCAGAGGTGCACGGGGGACGGGAGGTCGGGAAGAGTGTCGCTGCGCGGAGGTGATCCAGCCGAGATCGGCGGTTATCCGCTTGAGGCGCGGCTTGGCTCGGGGGGCATGGGCACGGTCTTTCTGGCCCGTACGAGCTCGGGGCGACCTGTCGCTATCAAACTGATCCACCAGCAGTTCGCGGGGGACGACGAGTTCCGCATCCGTTTCCGGCAGGAGGTGGCGGCGGCGAGGCGGGTGAGCGGCGCGTTCACCGCCGCCGTGGTCGACGCTGCCCCTGAGGCCGAGCAGCCGTGGATGGCGACGACCTATATCGAGGGGCACACGCTCGCCCAGCGCATCGCGGCTGAAGGCCCGCTGAACGGAACGGAGCTGAGGAGGCTCGCCATCGGGCTGGCGGAGGCACTGCGCGACATCCACCGGGTGGGGGTCGTCCACCGTGACCTGAAGCCCTCGAACGTCGTGCTCTCGCCCGAGGGCCCACGCGTCATCGACTTCGGCATTTCGCGCGCCGTGGACCAGCAGACGCTGACGATGACAGGGCGGGTCATCGGTACGCCGCCCTTCATGTCGCCGGAGCAGTTGCAGGCGCCGCGTGGTGTGGGGCCGCGGTCCGATGTCTTCTCGCTGGGGACGCTGCTGGTGTACGCAGCGACGGGCCACGGGCCCTTCGACGCGGACAGCCCATACATGACGGCGTATCAGGTGGTGCACGAGGAGCCGTCGCTGGGTGCCGTGCCGGTGGCATTGCGCGCGGTCGTCGAGTCGTGCCTGGACAAGGAGCCGAAGGGGCGCCCCTCGGCGGACGAACTCCTCGTGCTGCTGCGGGACCTGCCGGCCGACCTCGGTGGGACCGACGCGAACAGGGTCGCAGCGGGCCGCACCCGCGACGTGATCACCCAGCATCACTTCGCGACGCGGGCCACCCCGGCGCCGACCACCGCCCCGGCCGGTCCCGATACAGGGAGCGCCGGCACCATCGGCCGCCGTCTGCGTCGTCGATGGCGTCCTGTGCTCGCGGCCGCGGTCGCGGTGGCAGCGATCGGCGGGGGAGCCGCCGCACTGAAGGCGGGCGGCCTCGGGGGGAACAGCGGCAGCGACAAGGGCAACAGCGTTGCGGCGCCGGGTGCCGCACTTCCGGACGGCTTCGAGCCGTGGCGCAGGACTGTGCAGGGCGGTAGCGAGGACATCTCCGACGAGCTGCGTTGCGTCGCGCGCGGCGACGCGCTGTTCTGCGGGGGCGGCGGCGTTGTCGCGACCCGTATCAGGGCCCTGGACGGCTCGCGGGTGTGGACGGCGAAGAGTCCGGGCGTCCCCGTCCAGGGCATGCACCTGGTGGGCGCCACCGACGATACGGTGCTCGGTTACCGCTTCGCCGCCCAGAACGCTCCGCAGGACCCTCCCAGCGAGGTGGTGGCCATCGACGCGAACAACGGCCGGGAGCTGTGGTCCGTGCCGTCCGGCGCCCAGTCGCAGGCCGTCACGGGTCGGACTCAGGACGCCCTTGTGGTCGGCTCCGCCGTCGTGACGGTCGACGCTTCCAACTCCCGCTTCGAGGCCCGGGACGCGCACAGCGGTGAGGTCACCTGGACGACGTCGTTCCCCGCGGGTTCGCAGTGCGCTCCCGTCCCGGTGGGCCCGCAGCTCTTCGCGATGTGCGCGACGGATGCGGAGGTGGATGCCTCAGAGGTGCGCCACCCCACCCTGTATACGGTCGACCGCGCCTCGGGGACACTGGGCAGGCCCGTCGCGGTTGACGGCCCCGCCGTGCCGATGGGCGTCGCCAACGGCAAACTCGTACTCTTTCAGGGGCACATGGAGGGAACGGCGCTGGCCGGCTACGACGGGGTGGCGCGGGTCGACCTGGCCTCGCGGAAGGTCACGTACTCCCGGCTGGCCAAGACATACGCGGGGACGCCCGGCATGGCGGACGGCACCCTCTACGTGAGCAGGCAGACCGGTCTCGTCACAGCGCTCGACCCCGCGACCGGCCGGATGAAGTGGTCCCGGCAGACGGGCGTGGAGGGCGCGTCGGGTCCCGTGGCGGGAGCCGACGCGCTGTATTTCAGCTCGGCCACCGGCCGGGTGGTCGCGCTGTCGCCGTACAATGGCAAACCCCTGTGGACAACAGATCCGCAGGCCGATGGTTTGACGGGCGAGCAGGGCGCAAGCCCGCGCGTGACCGTCGCGGGGCGTGCAGTGATCGTGGCCGCGGCCAAGAACACTCTCTTCGCCTTCGACGCGCAGAAGCCGCCGAAGTCGGGCTGACCCGGCCGGAACCGGCCGCCGGCCGCCTTCTTTGCCGTGCGGACACTTCAGCGGCCCACTCGGTCGCCCGCGCAGCGAGGCCGCGTCTTGTGCGAGTGCGCCGCGCCCGTAGCGTTTCTGGTGCTGGAGCCGCATCAGGCAACGTGTGCCCTGTCGACGACGGCTTGTAGGCACTGGTCGTCGGCATGCCGGTTTCGCCAGACATCCGATGCAGTTGATCTGTCAAGCTGCCTCGGCGCGAACGGGTTCGGTGTGTGTGCCGGCGCTGCCACCGCTGGAGGTGGCGACCGCGAAAGGGCACCCGGAGGGGGTTGCCGGTGCCCTGATACGCCTTGTCGGCCCAGCACTTGAGGCCGGTCTCGGTGAGTGCTTCGACAATGCCGTGGGCGCGGCCCGGCGCGGGCAGGTCGTGGCGGAGCCGGGCAGCGCGGGTGAGGCCCAGAGCCGCCGTCCGAAGGGACTGGTGAGGACTTGGACGTTCATGCCGCGACGCCGGCCTCCAGTCGCACCTGTTCACGAAACGCCCGCCGCTCGCAGATGTTCCACGAGGAGGCCGACTATGTCGGCCGTGTGGTCGTTCAGGAAGAAGTGGCCTCCCGGGTAGACGGTGAGCGAGTGCGAGCCGGTGGTGTGGTGCCGCCAGTCCATCAGCTCGTCCGTCGTGGTGCGGGCGTCGTCCCGGCCCGCGAGAACAGCGATGGGGCAACTCGGTTCGGGGCCGGAGCGGTGGCGGTACGTCTCGATCGCCCGGTAGTCGCCGCGGATGGCGGGCAGCACGGTCCGCATCAGGTGCTTGTCGGCGAGGATCTCGGCGTCCGTGCCGTCGAGGGTGCGCAGGTCGTCGATGAGCCCCGCGTCGTCCTTGAGGTGCGTCCACTCGTCGCGCAGCCTGGACGGTGCTCTGCGACCGGAGGCGAAGAGCACCGCCGGCACCGTGGCCGAGTCGTGTTCGAGCAGCCGGGCCACCTCGTAGGCGACGACCGCGCCCATGCTGTGGCCGAACAGGGCGAGCGGCCGGCCGTCCAGGACGGGCAGCAGTTCCCGGTGGACCTGTGCGGCGAGCGCGTGCACGTCGTCGATCAGCGGCTCGTTCCTGCGGTCCTGGCGGCCCGGGTACTGGACGGCGAGTACGTTCAATGATGGTTCCAGACACGTGAGTTGCCGTGAGAGGGGGAAGTATGTCGTGGCTGAGCCGCCTGCGTGCGGGAAGCAGACGAGGTGGGCGCGGTGGTCCGGCGTCGGGTGGAAGCGCTTGAAGCAGCGGGAGCCGGTGGCGAGGTCGAGCACGTTCATCGGGCGACCTCCGGCAGCTGCTCGGGCGAGGCGATCCGCGGGGGACGTGACCAGCTGTCCGGTTGAGCGGCCAGCTCCTCCAGAAGCGCCCCGTAGGCGTCGAGCATGGTGTCGATGAGCCCCTCGGGAAACAGTTCGTCGACCGCGTCCCAGGCGAGCACCACCTCGTCGCCGACCTTGTACACCTGGTGGTCGAGCCAGACCTGCGGCGTCTGCGACAGCATCCAGGTCCACTCCCCGAGGGCCGCCTCGAACTCGGGGCCGACCCACTGCGAGTCGAGGTTGCAGGCGAACACCACGGGGGCACCGACCCGCTTGTCGCGGCGGGCTCTGCGCAGGTCCCGCAGCACGTTGAGGGTGGAGTACTCGGCGTGCGAGGCGTTCTGCTGAAGCTGGCGCTGCAAGACGCGGGCCCGATCGGCGAACGGCATCGGGTGTGCCGCGTCCACCCGCAGCAGTACGAGATTGGTGAAGTCGGCGACCATGCCGGGCACTTCGGGGGCGAGGGGCTGCCGGTCGAAGAGCGGCACGTTGAGCAGGAAGTCGTCCGTCTCGCTCCAGGCGGCGAGCACCTGCGCGTACGCGGTCGCGAGGACCATCGCGGGGGTCAGGCTGTATTCCCTGGCCCGCTCAGTGATCGACTCCCACGTGGCCTTGCCGAGGGTGAGGCGACGGCGGCTGAACCGCGACCGCGTCACCTGCTCGGGCCGCACCGCGAGGGGCAGCGCGGGCCCTTGCGCGGGCAGCTGCGGCAACTGCTCCTGCCAGTAGGCGCGCGCCCGGCCCGCCGGGCTGTCCGGGGCGGTGAGCGGACCGCACCAGGACCGGTGGTCCTCCAGGTACTGGCCGAAGTCGTAGGCGGGGGCGGCGGGCAGCGGCGTCCCGGTGTAGGCCGTCGCCAGGTCGGCGAGGACGAGCTCGATGCTCGCTACGTCCGCCACCAGCAGATCGATGTTGAAGTGGATCCGGGTGCGGCCCGCGGGCAGCAGGGACAGCTGCACGTCCAGCGTCTCGGCGGCGGCGACGTCGAGCACGCGGTGCGACAGCCCCTCGCGCACCTCCTCGGCCCGGCGCCGCGCGTCCTTGTCCTCGTACGAGGTGAAGTCGTGCACGGTCAGCCCGGTCCACCCGCTGTCGGCGAGGATCTGCTGGCGTCCGTCGTCGAGGAAGCGGGCCCGCAGCATCGGGTGCCGGGCGATCACCGCGCGCACGGCCGACTCCAGGCGGCCGCGGTCCACGCCCTGACCGTCGAACTCCAGGTACGCGTGGCAGGCGACGGACCCGAGGGTCATGCCCTGGCCCCGGCCGATCCAGTACGCCTGCTGCACGGGGGTCAGCGCGAACGGGTCCCCGGCCGAGCGCCGTGCCGGCCGCTGCGCGGGCACCACGGACGCCGGCGTCGCCGGTCCCGCGGTGAGCAGCGCGTGCCAGCGCTCCACCGTGGGCTCCTCCGCGAGATCGCGGAACGTGGTGGTGGCACCGGCCTTACGCCAGGCCCCGGCGAGGCGCATCATGCGCATCGAGTCCATGCCGTACGAGATCAGGTTCCGCTCGTGGTCGATGGCCTCGGGCGTCATGCCGAGGATGTCAGCGACGGCCTGGCGGACGTCGTCTGGGGTGAGGCCGAGGACCGCGGCGTCGGTGGCGGTGTGGGTCACGGCAGCTCCTTGGTGAGGGGGGTGCGGGCGGCGAGTGCGCCCGCCCACGCCTGGACGCGTTCGGCGACGGCGGTGAGCCGGTCGCCCGCGACGATCGAGTAGTGGTCCTCGGGGTGGACGTCCGCCTCCAGGCGGGGGCAGAGGTTCAGCCAGGCCGGTACCGGATCCGGGCGCTCCACCTGTCCTGCCACAAACAGCAGGACCGGTGCGTCGAGCTTCTGCGGCCGATGGGCGTCGAGGGTCGCCAGATGGTGAGCGTGGACGTTCTTCAGCAGTGCGTACTGGTCGGCGCCCGACTCCGGCGGCAGCAACCCGTGTTCGACCGCCGCCCGCACGGCCGCCTCCGCCAGGTCGTCCTCCGGCGCGGCGCGCACGACCGCTTCGAGGGAGGCCGGCAGACGCCCCCCGGCCAGGTCGGTCAGGAACTCCGTGTGCCGCTCGCGCTCGGTGCGGGTGCCGCGGACCTCGGTGAGGTCGCTGTCGATCATGAACGCCGCGACCTCGTGGCCCTGTTCGGCAAGTTGCGCCGCGACCTCGTGGGCCAGGATGCCGCCCATCGACCAGCCGCCGAGCAGATACGGCCCTTCGGGACGCAGCGCCTGCAGTTCCGCACGGTAGGCCCGCGCCATCTCCGGCACGCCGGCCGGCAGCGCCCGTGCCGTGCCCCGCGCGAGGGCCGCGCTCTGGAAGGCGTGCACGGGGCCGTCCCAGGCCCGGGCGAGCGGCGTGTAGGCCGCCACCGAGCCGCCCACCGGATGGAACAGGAACAGCTCCCGCCCACCGGACCGGCCGCCGCCGGGCAGCGGGACGAGACTTCCGGTCCCCTCGCCCGGGCTCTCGTCCTGTGCGATGCGTGCCGCGAGCGCCCGCACCGTCGGCGCCTCGAAGACCTGGCCGAAGGAGAGCCCGGCGCCGAGATCGGTCCGGATCCGGTTGACGAGGCGCAGGGCGAGCAGCGAATTGCCGCCCAGCGAGAAGAAGTCGCTGTCCGCGTCCACCGACGGCACCTCGAGCAGCTCCGACCACAGGGCGCAGAGCCGCTGCACCGGACCGTCGTCGCGCGGTGTCGCGGGCTGTGCGTCGTCCGCGGCCGTCGGGGCCGTGGCGGCGAGTGCGGCGAGGGCGCCCTGGACGTCCACCTTGCCGTTCGGGGTCAGCGGCAGGGAGTCGACCACCTGGAGCCGGCCGGGTACCAGATAGTGCGGCAGCCGCGCCCGCAGATGGGCGAGCAGCTCCCGGGGCTCGGGCCGTGCGCCCTCGGCCGGGACGACCAGGGCGGCCAGGCGCCGCTGACCACCGGCCGTGCTCACCGCGTCGACCGCGCTGCGCCGCACCGCCGGGTGGTCGAGGAGCGCCGCCTCGACCTCGCCGGGTTCCACGCGAAATCCCTGGATCTTCAGCTGCCGGTCCTCACGGCCCAGGAACTCGATGGTGCCGTCCGGCCGGTAGCAGCCCAGGTCCCCGGTCGCGTAGAGCCGCTCGCCGGTGACCGGGTGCGGTACGAAGCGGTCGGCGGTGCGGTCCGCGTCCCGCCAGTAGCCCCGGCTCAGGCCGGCCCCGCCGATGTGGATGCGGCCCACGGCCCAGGGCGGGCGCACGTCGTAGCGGTGGTCGAGCACCCGCATCGTCTGGTTGCGCAGCGGCACACCGTACGGGACGCTGCGCCACGCGGGGTCCGGCTCCTCGATCTCGTGGATGTTCGACCAGATCGAGGCCTCGGTGGCGCCGCCCAACGCGATGAGCCGCACCTGGGGCCACCGTTCCCGCAGCAGGTCCGGCAGGGTAGTCGGGATCCAGTCGCCGCTCATCAGGAACGCCCGGATCGGTGGCGTGCCCGCCCAGGGGGCCGCGCCGTCCGCTTCGGCCATCATCTGCGCCAGGGCGGGCACGGAATTCCACACCGTCGCGCCGAACGCGGCGGCCGTTTCGGCCCAGCCCAGCGGGTCAGGATGGGCGCTCGCCCGCGGCAGCACCAGGGCGGCCCCCGCGGCGAGGGTGCCGAACACGTCCCACACGGACAGGTCGAAGCTGAGCGAGGAGATACAGAAGACCCGGTCGTCCGGGCCGAGTCCGACCCGCTCGTTGATGTCCACCACCGTGTTGAGGGCGGGGCCGTGCTCGATCATCACGCCCTTGGGCAGCCCGGTGGAGCCCGAGGTGTAGATGATGTACGCGAGATCCTCCGGCCCGCTCCCGGGCGCGGTGGACGGCGCCGGTGCCACCGGGGCCGCGTCGACGCACAGCACCGGCCGGTCCCCGAGTTCGCTCATCCGCTCCACAGCCGCGGGCTGCACCAGAACGGCGGGCGCGGAGCAGCCGTCCAGCAGATGGGCGATGCGCTCGTCCGGCAGGGCCGAATCGATCGGGCAGTACGCGGCCCCGGTGCGCAGCACGCCGAGCACGCCGACGATCTGCTCCCAGCCCTTGGCCATGACGACCGGCACGACGTCACCGCTGCCGACGCCGTGCCCGGTGAGCGCGTGCGCCAACGACCTTGAGCGCAGCTCCAGTTCGCCGTAGGTCAGGGTCCGTTCGGTGGTCAGGACGGCGGGCGCGTCGGGGCGCAGCGCCGCCTGCTTCAGGAATCCGTCCTCCAGACGCCCGGCCGGGGGGTCCGAAGGCGCCGGGTTGAGGGCCGCGACGACGGCCCGGTGGGCCTCGGGCACCGGGTCGGGCCGTGCCGCGGCACCGTCGGGGGCCGTCAGGGTGTCGAGCATCCGGGCGTACGCCGCGAACATGAGGTCCGGCAGGCCGGGCGGGAACGCGTCGTCGACGGTGTCCCAGATGCAGTCGACACCGCCGTCGGCCCCGTCGTGCAGCTGGTTGTCGATCAGGACCTGCGGCGTGCGCAGATCGCTGTGCACCTCGCGGCAGGCGAGGCGTCCGTGCCGGGCCTCGGGTGTCTCGCCGCGCTGCCGTCCGTGGGCGGATGCCGGCGAGAGCATGCTCGTGAACACGTACGGCAGCGCGGCGCGCGAGGTCCAGCCGCGGCGTGCGGCCAGCTCACGGGTGATGCGCACGCCGGCCACATCGGAGTTCTGGAGGTCCTTGACCACCTGACGCTGCAGGTTCTGGGCGCGGGCGAAGAAGTCGTCGCCGGCCTGCAGGTCGACCTCGACCGGGAGCGTGGCACCGAACTGGCCCATGACCCCGGCCGCCTCCGGCCGGGCGGACGCCCAGTTCTGGTGCAGCATGTTCAGGCAGAAGTGCGGAGCCGACGCCCATGCGCCGATCGCTTCCGCGAACACGTGCAGCATCGCCGAGGTGGCGAGCACGCGGTGCTTGCGGAACGTCGCGGACAGGGCCGTCCACTGGGCGCGGCTGAGCCGGTGGACGCGCCGGGTGAAGCGCACCGGGCGGATGGCCGACGTCTGGACGGCGAGGGGCAGTCGGGGCGCGTCCGGCAGGGTGTCGAGGCGCTGTTCCCAGTACTGCCACTGGGTGCGGTAGGCGTCGCTGTTCTCGTGGTCGAGCAGGGCGAGGAGGCAGTCGCGGTAGGTGTGCTCCGGGCGGTCCGGCGTCAGGTCCGGATCGTGGTAGTACGCGCGCCACTCGTCCATCGTCTGCCGGATGCCGCGCCCGTCGAGCAGCAGTAGGCTCATGGCGATGTGAGCGCGCACCCGGCCGGGCCGCAGCCGCTGCACGACCACGTCGAACAGGGGCCAGCGCGTCGGGTCGACGCCCTCCTCGCACATCCGCCGCCGCGTCCGGGCGAGCGCGTCCTCCTGCTGCGGCACGTCGAGGCCGGTCAGATCCGTGACCGTGAACCGGTACGGGCCGGTCTCCCCCTCGGTGAGCACCCGCTGTGTCCCGGACGCGTCCACCACCACCCGCAGGTGGTTGTGGCGGCGGATCAGCCGGTCGACGGCAGCCTGGGCACGGGCCACATCGAGGTCGACCAGGTCGAGTTCGACGTAGTAGCCGGGTTGGAAGCCACCGAGTTCCACCAGGTCGGACGTGCCCACCAGATACGCCTCCTGAAGAGGCGTGAGCGGGAACGGCGCGTGCCGGCTCATGCGCCGATCTCCGCGCGCGCGGCCAGCACCCGGGCGAGTTCGGCGATCGTGGGGGCGTCGAAGAACATGTCGATGGCCTCGTCGCCCACCTCGTTCAGGCCCAGTTCGGTACGGAACCTGCCGACGATGCGGACCGCGTGCAGCGAGTCGCCGCCCAGGTCGAAGAAGTTGTCGTCGATGCCGAAGTCGTCCCTGCCGAGCGCGTCGCTCCAGATTTCGTGCAGGCGGCGCTCCAGATCGGTGTGCGGCGCCGTGTGGTCCTGCGTGGACGACTCGCGCCACGGTGAGGGCAGTGCCGCGCGGTCCACCTTGCCGTTGGCGCTCAGCGGCAGCGCGTCGAGGGTGACGAAGTGGTGCGGGACCATGTACTCCGGCAGCAGCTCGCCGAGCGCCTCGCCGAGCCGTGACACGTCGAGGACGTTGCCGTCGTCCGGTGCCCTCGCGACGATCACGTGCTGGGCGAGCGCGTCCACGGCCGGGGGACCGTCCGGCACCGACGCGGCCCGCCGGAATCCGGCGGCCGCCAGCTCCTCGCGCCACTCGCGTACCGAGAGCAGGGTCGCGGACCGCTGGTCCTGGTAGTTCCCGAACCCTTCCAGGAACGCGAAACTGATCATGTTCAGGGGGGAGTTGACCGTGCCCTCGACGAGGACGAGCAGGCCGCCGGGGGCGAGCAGGGAGCGCACGTGCTTCAGGGTCCGGCCGAGGTTCTTCGCGTCGTGCAGCACGTTCGCGGCGACGACGACGTCGAACGCGCCCAACGCCAGGCCCTGTTCCACCGGGACGCCGTCGATGTCGTACAGGCCGTAGTCGACGAAGGGGTGCGCGGACGCGTACCGGCTGCGGGCCGACTCGGTGAACGCCGTGGACAGGTCCGTGAAGAGGTACTCGACACGGTCGGCGGGGAGCGCGGGCAGCACCTGGTCCGCGGTGGCGCCCGTGCCCGCGCCGAGTTCGACGATGCGCACCTTGCGCCCGCCGGTGAATTCGTCGACGAAGCGGCGCACGGCCTTCGCCGCGACGCGGTTCTGCAGCAGGGCCGCGGGATTGTCCGCGTACAGGGCCTTGGTGACGCGCCAGTCGCCGTCGGGCAGCAGCAGCTGCAGCGGCCGCACGGCGCCGGTCAGCAGATCGAGCTGGCGGCGGATGCAGCCGGTGAAGTACGCGCTCAGCTGCCGGTCCGCGTCGGCCGGTGACAGGGCGTCGAGTTCCGCGTCGATCCGGGCGTCGAGCGCATCGGCGTCGAGCGCGTCGGCGCAGCGGTACTCGCCCGGTCGGGCGGTGCGGCCGAGGACGCCGGCGTCGGCGAGCACGGCCAGCCACTGGTCGACCAGTCCGCGGTAGTGCGGGCGTACGCCGCACCCCTCGACGACCGAGTCGGCGGTGGCCGTGGCGCCGGCCGCGGTGAGGACGCCGAGCCGGGCCAGGTTGCGGGCCATCACGGTGGGCGCGAGTGCCGCGAGACGGTGCCACATGTCCCGGAACGTCGCGACGGCGGGCGCGAGTTCACCGGTCGCGGCCGTCAGCTCCTGGCCCGCCGCGTCGAGGGCCCCGGTCCAGGCGCGGTCCGCGTCGAAGTCGGGGGCGGGCCGCTCGGCGGTGTGCTGTTCGCCGCCGCCGGGCTGCTCGGGCACCACGTAGGCGACGAGCTGGCCCCGGTCCGTGACGGGGTTGGTGGCGACGGTGACGAGGGCCTCGTGGACGCCGGGGCGGCGGCGAAGCACGGCGGCGATCTCGTCGAGCTCGATGCGGTACCCGTTGACCTTGACCTGGGTGTCCTCACGGCCGAGGAACTCGATGTCGGCGCCCGGCAGGTACCGGCCCACGTCGCCGGTCCGGTACAGGCGCTCCCCGGTCACCGGGTGGGTGACGAACCGCTCGCGCGTCTTGTCCGCGTCCGCCCAGTAGCCCTTGGCCACGCCGACGCCGCCGATCCAGATCTCGCCGGTGGCCCACACCGGGCACGGGTCGAGGCGGTCGTCGAGCACATGCATCGTCTGGTTGGCCAGGGGCTTGCCGTACGGAATGCGGCTCCACTCTGCAGGGACCTCCTCGATGGGGTGGTGGATCGACCAGACCGACGCCTCGGTCGCACCTCCCAGGCTGATCACACGCGCCGTCGGGAACACCGAGCGCAGCGCGTCGGGCAGCGTCACCGGGATCCAGTCCCCGCTGAGCATCACCAGGCGCAGCGGAGCCGTGGCGGGCACGGGCGCGGGGGCCTCCAGCCAGACGCGCAGCAGCGCGGGCACCGAGTTCCACACGCTCACGTCGTGCCGCCGGACCAGTTCCGACCAGTGCTCCGGGTCGTGGGCGCGGCCCGGCGCGGGCATCACCACGGCGGCACCGGCGGCCAGCGCGCCGAAGACGTCGTACACGGACAGGTCGAAGCTGAGCGAGGACAGGGCGAGGATCCGGTCGTCGGGGCCGACGCCGAAGCGTTCGTTGATGTCCTGGATGGTGTTGACGGCGCCGCGGTGGTCGATCACCACGCCCTTGGGCCGGCCCGTCGAACCCGAGGTGAAGATGACGTACGCGAGGTCGGCGGGGCCGGGCCGGGTGGCGAGGGGGCCGTTGGCCTCGGCGCGGACCTCGGCGTCATCGAGGGTGATGAGACGGATGTCCTCGGGCCACTCCAGTTCGTCGCGCAGGCGGGGCGTGGTGACCACGGTCCGCACGAGGCCCTGCTCGATGATCTGGGCGCGGCGCGCGGCCGGCCACTGCGGGTCGATCGGCAGATAGGCGGCGCCGGCGAGGGTTACGCCGAGGACCGCGGGGACCTGGGCGAGGCCCTTGTCGATCACCACGGCGACCAGCCGGCCCGGCGGCGTGCCGAGAGCGGTCAGGCGGCGGGCGAGGCGGCGGGCGTCGGAGACGACCTCGCGGTAGGTGAGCCGGGTGCCGTCGTGGGCGATCACGGCGGGGGCGTCGGGGCACTGGACGGCACGGTCCTCGACGAGTCCGCACAGGGTGGCCGCGGGCAGGTCGGCAGTGGTGTCGTTGGCGGCGGCGCGCTCGGCGAGCTGCCAGGCCGGAAGGTCGGCGATCCGTCCGGTGCGGTCCCAGGCGGTGGGGTCGTCCGCGAGGAGTTCGAGCAGCCGCTCGCAGACGGAGGTGAGTTCGGCGTCGATTCCGTGCGGGAGCGACCCCTTGGGTATCTCCCATACGACGGTCAGGCCGGCCTCGCCCACGGCCGTGTGCCAGACGGGGCCGGTGCGCAGCGCCGGGTCGCCGGCCTCGTCCGCCTCGCGGCCCAGCTGCTCGTGCATGTGTTGTGCGCGGTCGGCGAACGAGGCGCCGTCCGGCAGGTCGCACAGGACCTCGCGGGGCGTGGCGGTGCCGGGGCGGGTGACGGCGAGTGCGAAGGCGCAGTGGCGGGCCCACAGCCGCACCGCGTCGGCCGTCGCGGTGATCAGGACGGCCGACACGCCGATACATCGCTCGGCCGCACTCCGCTCGATGCGGTCAAGCGCTGCGGACGTTATTCGGGACTCGATCTGCACCCGGGGGGCATCGCTGGGGGACGCCGTTCCGACGACGGGAATTTCCGGAGCAGAGTTCTTTGAAAAGTGAATTACTAGGCCGTTTGCTGTGACACTTCTCTGCGTCACGTCAAGGCGGTATTCAGTCATGATGAATCTCCTTGGGGAGCTGTTTCCGCGTAACGGTGAGCCGCCCTTCGGCCTGTGGGGCGGGCCGGGGCAGGTGGGGCGGAAATGGGGCAGAGGTGGTGTCAGACGGCCGCGCTGTCGGTGCTGTCGAGATCGAGCAGCCCGCTGCGCAGTGCGACGGCTACCGCGGAGGCGCGGTTCTGGCAGTTCAACTTGCTCATAACATTGGCCAGATGCCGTTTCACGCCGTGCTCGGTGATGCCCATACGACGGGCGATACGGCGGTTGCTCAGTCCCTGGGACACCGCCCGGAGCGTCTCGTGTTCCCGTTCCGTCAGGCGCGGACGTGCGGCCTCGTTGCCCGAAACCCCTGATGCGAGGCGGACGACCTGGTGAAACGCCTCGGAGGACACGGTGATCGTCCCGCGGGAGCGCGGCGTGAGCACCTCGCGCGCCGAGGTCTCCTTGAGGTCCTCCAGGCGCAGTACCGCATGGGCGAGCACCCACTGCGCGGTGTCGAGCTGATCCTGCATCAGCGAGCGCAGGACCAGGACGACATGGGTCGCCGGGTGGAGCAGGAGCGGGCTGAGCAGCGGCAGGTCGCGCACACCCAGCGATGACGGCAGCACCAGGGTGACCGGACCGGTCACCGAGTCCGACGGGATGTCAGCGGCGCAGGCGGCCGCGAGTACGGACTGGGACAGCCCGCTGTCCAGGGCGAACTGCCTGAGCAGCAGTCTGGAAGAGGGGTCGGGATCGATGATCAGAATGCGTCGACAGTCCGCATCCTCTGTTTCGGCCTCCCCCTCGGCTCTACCGATTTTCTCGAACCCCTTCTGCAAGTGCCCTCCCCGTGTCGTCGCTTTCAGTCAAACGGCGGCCATAACTATTCGACAGAGAAGTGACGGAGTCAAGTGGGTATCGAAATGAGAGTTTGCTCCTTTGTTCATCAAAAAGGCATGTCAAATCGCCCCACCGGATTTTCTCCGGAAGGGCGATTTTCGCGACTCATGGGGCCGCGCCTGGCGGGCGCGGCGTCTTGGGTCAGTGGGCCATAATCGGTCCCGCCGACGGGTCGGGGCGCTCCTTGGGCAGCAGCGTCAGACCGCCCACGGCCGCGACGGCCGAGATGACCGCACAGGCCACGAAGGCGTTGTCGAAGCCGTCGAGCGAGGGGGCGCCGGCGCCTTCCAGGCCGGCCCCCGCGACGGCCGCGACCACTGCGATGCCCAGCGAGGCGCCGAGTTCGTGCGCGGTGTTCACCAGGCCGGAACCGAGTCCCGCGTCCAAGTGACCCACGCCGTGCATGGCGCTGGTGATGGCGCAGACGAAGCCGATCCCGAGGCCGAAGGAGAGCAGGGCGAACCCGGGCAGCACCTCGGCCCAGGCGTTCCCGCGGTCGACGCCGGACAGCAGCAGACCGCCGACCGCAGCGATGACCAGGCCCGAGGCGGACGTCACGCGCCAGCCGATCCGGGCCACCGCCTGGGAGGCCAGGTGCGCGCCGATGGTGGTGGCCAGCGCCGCCGGGAGGAACATCAGACCGGTGCGCAGGGCGCTGTAGCCCAGCACGTGCTGGAGGTAGAGCGAGCACAGGAAGAACCCGGAGATCAGCACGCCCGCAGAGGCCAGCATGACCAGGCAGCCACCGGCCATGGAGCGCCGTGCCAGGAAGGACAGCCGCACGAGGGGGGAGGCCGTGGAGCGCTCCGCCAGCACGAACAGGGCCGCGCAGAGCGCCGCGGCGAGCAGCGGGCCCCAGGCGGCGGCGTCGCCGAAGCCGTGGTCGCGCGCCTGCACCAGGCCGTAGATGAGCAGAGCGGGCGCCGCCGTCATGGTGAGCGCGCCGGGCAGGTCGATGCCCTTGTGGCGGCCGCCGGGCCCGGTGGTCGGACCGTCCTCCTTGACCAGGACGGGCACCAGGAGGAGCACGATGAGGCCGATCGGCACGTTGATGAAGAACGCCCACTCCCAGCCCGGCCCCGAGGTCAGCACGCCGCCGAGGAGCACGCCGAACGCCGCGCCCGTGCCGCCGATCGCCGCCCAGACGCCCAGGGCGCGATTGCGCTCGGGGCCCTGGAACGTGGCCATCACCGTGGCCATGGCGGCCGGGGAGAGGAAGGCGGCGCCGACACCCTGGGCGGCGCGGGCGGCGATCAGGGTGCCGCTGCTTTCGGCCAGTCCTGAGAACAGCGACGCCACGGTGAACAGGGCGAGGCCGCCGAGGAACGTACGCCGGCGGCCGAGGAAGTCGCCCAGCCGCCCCCCGAGCAGCAGCAGACTGCCGAAGAGCAGCGTGTACGCGGTGACCACCCAGGTCATCGCGGCCGGCGAGAGGGTGAGGTCGTCACCGATCGACGGCAGCGCGACGTTCACCACGGTCACGTCGACGATGAGCATGAACTGGGCCATGCACAGGAGCGTCAGGATCACCCAGCGGCGCGGGTTCGGCGCTGGTGGGGCCGGGTGTCCGTGCCCGTGGCCCTCGGGCTCCTCCGCGTGTTGGGCGTGCGGCTCGTCGCTCGGCTGCCCGTGTGCAGTGATCCGGGCTTGGCTCTCCGGTGTCACCGGACGCTCCTTAAGTTGAACACCACTGTCATGGTTACTGTAGGGCTTCAACTCGAATTTGAACAGCGGTGTTCAATTTATGTGGTGGGCGAGGCGGCGCGCGGTGGGGTGCTCGAAGACGTCCTTGGGGCGCAGGATCAGGCCATGTGTGCGGGCCTGTGCCGCCACCTGGTTGGCGAGCACCGAGTCGCCGCCGAGGTCGAAGAACCCGTCGTCGGGCCCGACGTGGGGAACGCCGAGCACCGCTGTGAGGATGCCGGTCAGGATGCGTACGGCGTCGGGTGTGGCGGCCGGATCGTCCTGCACCGGGGGCACCGCCGCCCCCGGCGTGTCCGCCTCGTCCTGCACCGGGGGCACCGCCGCCCCCGGCGTGTCCGCCTCGTCCTGCACCGGGGGCGCCGCCGCCCCCGGCGTGTCCGCCTCGTCGGTGAAGTCGTCCCGCGTCCAGGCGGCTTCCGTCCAGTGCCGCACACGTCGGAACGGATACCCGGGGAGCGGGACGGGGCCCTCGGCGCCGTGGCGGGCCGGCGTCCAGTCGACGTCCACGCCGGACTCCCACAGCAGGCCCAGCGCCCGTCCCCACGTCTCGGCCGCCGCCGCGGACTCCCGCGCATGCGGCAGCATGCTCACCGCGCGGTGCTGCCGCGACCACCGGTCGCTGCCCCGCAAGGTCGGGCCGAGCACGCGGCCGGGGCCGGCCTCGGCCACCATGCGCCCCTCCCCGGTGAGCAGGGTTCGGACGCAGTCCGCCCAGCGCACCGTGGCACGCAACTGCCTTGCCCAGTACAGCGGATCGACCGCCTCGGCGTCCGACAGCCAGGTGCCGGACACATTCGACACGAGGGGCAGCGACGGCACGTGGAAGGCGACCGTGCGGGCCACGTCGGCGAACCGCTCGGCGGCCTCGTCCATGGCGGCGCTGTGGAAGGCGTGCGCCGTGCGCACCGCGGTCACCCGCACTCCGCTCTCTTCCAGCCGCCGGGCGAGACGGCCGGCCGCGTTGTGCGGGCCAGCCACGACGCACGCCTCGGGGGAATTCACCGCGGCCAACTCCAGGCCGCTGCCGACCAGGTGCTCGCGCGTGCGCTCCTCGTTGAGCGGCACCGCCAGCATCGTGCCCGGCGGTGCGGAGTGCATCAGGCGGCCACGTGTCGCCACGAGCCGTACCGCGTCGGCGAGTTCGACCACACCGGCCAGGCAGGCCGCAGCGTACTCGCCGATGCTGTGACCGCCCACGGCGTCCGGTCGCACCCCGTACCGTTCCAGCGTGCGGGCCAGGGCGTACTCGACGGCGAACAGCGCGGGCTGCGCCCTGTCCGTACGGCGCAGCTCCGCCTCGTCGGAGCCGAACAGGACGTCCCGGATGTCCGAGCCCGCCGGCTCCGCCGCGAACAGCCATGCGCATCGGTCGAGTTCACTCCGGAACACCTCGTCGTCGCGGTACAGGTCCGCACCCATCCCGGGGTACTGCGCGCCTTGCCCCGGAAACACCAGGACAGGGCTCAGCGGGCGGCGCGGCACGGGCAGCACCGTACGGTCCTCCCGCAGGAGCCGGGCGGCGTGGTCGGGCGTGCGCGCCGCCACCGCCGCCCGGTACGCGAACCGGGCCCGGCCCTCGGTGAGCGTGTAGGCGACGTCGCCGAGGCCGGGGGTGCGGCCTTGCCGCCCGTCGAGGGCGTCGGCGAGCTGGAGCCGGGCATCGCGCAAGGCCTCCGCGGTGCGGGCGCTCAGCGTCAGCACCGGCACCGCGCCCGTACCGTCGGCGGGCGCGGACCGGGCCGGAGCGGGCGGCGCCTGCTCGACGATCACGTGGGCGTTGGTGCCGCCGACGCCGAGCGAGCTGACACCCGCGATACGCGGCCCGGGGGCCGGCCACGGCCGGGTGCGTACCGCCACCTCGAACGGGGTTCCCGCCAGGCCGAGTTCGGGGTTCGGGGCGGTGAAGTGGGCGGTGCCCGGGACTGTGGCCGACTCGAGCGCGAGCACCGTCTTGATCAGGCCGACGACACCCGAAGCGGCCTCCAGGTGACCGATGTTGCCCTTGACCGAGCCGATCAGACAGGGGGACGTGCGGTTGCCGTGCGGGTCGAGGGCCTGCCGCAGGGCGGCCATCTCCATCGGATCACCCAGCGCCGTCCCCGTGCCGTGCGCCTCGACGTGGCCCACCGCGTGCGGATCGACACCGGCCACGGAGAGGGCCTCCGCGACTACCGCCGCCTGCATCTTCACACTGGGAGCGGTGAACCCCATCTTCAAGGAGCCGTCGTTGTTCACCGCGGTGCCCCGCACCACGGCGCGGATCCGGTCACCGTCCGCCAGCGCGTCCGTGAGCCGCTTGAGGACGACGACCCCACCGCCGCTGCCGAACACCGTGCCGCCGGCCGCCGCGTCGAACGGGCGGCACCGCCCGTCCGCGGACATCATCGAGTCCGGCTCGTACAGATAGCCCGTGCGGTGCGGCACCTTCACCGTCATGCCACCCGCCAGTGCCACGTCGGACTCCCCGCACAGCAGGCTCTGGCAGGCGAGATGCACCGCCACCAGGGAACCGGAGCATGCCGTCTGCACAGTCAGGGCGGGCCCGCGCAGATCGAGCGCGTGGGCGACCCGGGTGGCGAAGAAGTTCGGGTCGGTCAGGGTCAACGCGTGGATGAGCGCGGGCGACGTGCCCGCCCCCAGGAACTCCTGGGGGCGGTGCCGGGAGAGCAGGTTGTACCCGAAGTAGCCGCTGAACGACGGCGCGCCGAACACGCCGACCGAGCCGTCCCGCCGGGCCGGGTCGTGCCCGGCGTCCTCGAGGGCGTGCCAGCAGCACTCCAGGAACAGGCGCTGCTGCGGGTCCATGGCCGCGGCGGTGGCGGGCGGCAGCCCGAAGAACGCCGCGTCGAACTCCTGGTACCCGTCGAGCACCCCCGCCCGGCGGACGTACCCCGGGTGGTCGAGCACCGACCTCGGTACGCCACCGGCCAGCAGCTCCTCGTCCGAGAGGTCGACCAGGCCCTCTCGCCCCGCGCAGATGTCCGCCCAGAACGCGTCGAGGTCCGCGGCGCCGGGGAACCGCCCCGCGATGCCGACAACGGCCACCGCCTCGTCGTCCGGACGCCCGTCCTGTGATGTGCTCACTGGTCTGTCCCCCTCTGTCGTCCCTTGCCCCGCCGGGCTCGTGCGGCGTGCAGCCGGGCGGCCCGTCCGTCGGTCCGGAGCGCAGCGTCGCGCACGCCGTCGGCGACGACCAGGCGCGGCCCGGCGCCCGCGGCCCGCGGCCACAGCGCGGCCGCCACCTGCTCGGCCAGCTCGTCGGCGCTCGCGCCCTGCAGCAGCCGGGTCACCGGGATGTCCACGGCGAAGTCCGCGCGCAGCGTGTTCTTGATCCGTACCGCTGTCAGCGAGTCGAGGCCGAGATGGACCAACGGCCGTCCGGCGACGTGCTCCGCCTCGGTGAAGCCGAGGACGCGCGCCACGCCCAGCAGCGTCCTCGCGCGCACGGCGGCGGCCCGCTGCCGCGGCTCCAGGGCGTCGAGGGCCGCCCGGTCGAACGCGTCCGGCCCGCCCTCGGCCCCGGCGAACAGTTCACCGAAGAACGATGAGGTGCGCGCCTGCGGATGGACGCGGGCGAACTCGGCGCCGCTGAGCCGGACCACACCGGTCCGCGGCGCGTCCCGCGTGAGCAGGACCTCCAGCGCGGCGAACCCCTCGCGCGCGGTGAGCGCGCCGACGCCCTCCACGGCCTTGCCGCGCACCGCGCCGATGTCGCTCCACGGGCCCCAGTTGACGGCGAGGGCCCGCTGCCCCGAGGCCCGGCGCAGGGAGACGACGCCGTCGAGGAACGCGTTGGCCGCGGCGTACGCGCTCTGCCCGGCCGAGCCCACCAGCGAGGCGAGCGACGAGTAGCCGACCCACCAGTCGAGGTCTGTCGCCACGGTCGCCTCGTGCAGCCGCCAGGCGCCCATGGCCTTGGGCGCCCACACCCCGTCGAGACGCTCGGCGTCCTCCTCGGTGACCAGGGCGTCGTCGAGCACGGCTGCCGCGTGCACCACACCGCGCAGCCTGGCCCCGGTCGCCTCGACCGCCGCGACCAGGCGCGCGGCCGTGCCGGGCTGCGCCACGTCGCCGTTGACCAGCTCGACGCGGGTGCCCATGGCGCGCAGCGCCGCGAGTTCCCGCTGCGCCTTGTCGCCGAGCGGACCGCGGCCGCCGAGCACCACGGCGCCCGCCCCGCGTTCGGCGAGCCAGCGGGCGGTGGCCAGGCCCAGGCCCCGGGTGCCGCCGCTGACGAGGTAGCCGCCGCCGGGCCTGACCGCGATGTGCGGCCGGGCGTCGGGAGCGTCGGGAGCCACGACGAGCCGTGCCGCGTACCGTTGCCCGGCGCGCCAGGCCACCTCGTCCGGGCCGTCGGTGGCGAGGATTTCGGCGGCCGTCCGGTGCGGATCGGTGGCCTCGTCCACGTCCACGGTCCTGGGCCGCAGTTCGGGCCGCTCCTGGTGCAGCGAGCGCACCGCGCCGCGCAGCGCGGTCTGCGCCGGGTCCGGCCGGTCGCCGGCGAGCACGGCCTGGGCGCCGGCCGTCACCACGGTCAGTGCGGGCGGCGCCGTGCCCGACTCCTCGTGGGTGCGTAGCAGAGCGGCGGCGGTCCGCAGCAGCGCCGCCACCGCGCGCCTGCCCGCGTCCGGCACCGGCTCGGCGTCACCTCTGGCGGGCCACGCCGAGAGGACCACCAGGTCCGCCGTGCCGGCGGGGGGCGGCGGGCCGCTGTCGGGCCGCACCGTGCAGCGCGCTCCGGCGGCGGTGAGGGCGGCGACGAGGGCGGTCAGGCGCGGGTCGCCGTCGGCGGGCGCGTCGGGGTGCAGTACCAGCACGCTGCATCCGTCGCCGAACGGGGCGTGGGGCGCGGGCAGTTGATCCCACCGCACCTCGTGCAGCAGCGGTGCGACATCGACCGGCAACGTGTCCTCGCCGACCGGGCTGAGTCGTACCCCCGTCAGGGACGCCACTTCGGTGCCGTCCTCGGCGTACACCCGTACGTCGGCGAGCAGCCCGCCGTGCACGGGTCCCGGGCTCAGCCGGGCCCGGCTCACGAGCGTGTCACCCGGAGTGCCGGTCACCCTCAACTCGCCCACTCCAGTGGGTAGATGAGTGCCTTCGATGTCAGGCGGCAGGAGCGCGCCGAGCCCGTGCAGACACGCGTCGAGGAGCGCCGGGTGGAACACGAACCGTCGGTCGCGCGGCAGCCCGGCGGGCCGCTCCACCCGACAGACGACCGTGCCGTCGGCCACTTCCACCTCGGTGACCGCCGCGAAGGCCGGGCCGTGTTCCTGGCCGAGGGCGCGCAGCGCCGCGTACACGTCGGCGGGCTCGCGGCGCTCGCCTTCGCCGGGGGCCGGTGCGCCGGGCGCGGGGACCGGGGCGGTGGCGTGGCGGACCCGGGCGGTGGCGACGACGTGCGCGGACGAGGCGGCGCCCGCGGAGACGGTGACCGTCCCGGCGTCGGCGTCCGGGTCCTCGTCGAATGCGGTCGTGACCGTTGCCACCGGCGCCAGCGGCAGCACCCGCCGGAACTCCAGGTCGCTCACCGCTACCTGCCCGGGTGCGGCGCCGAAAGCCTCGCAGGCGGCGGCCAGCACCAGCTCCGCGTAGCCCGTGCCGGGCAGCACCGGGGCTCCGTGCACCTGGTGGTCCGCCGCCCACGGCACCGTGTCGCGGCTGATGCGGCTCTGCCACACATGGCGCACCGGCACGCCCGGCAGCACGATGTGCCGTCCGAGCAGCGGGTGCTCGGCGGGTGCGGGCAGGGTGCGGCGGCGCGGCGGGAAGTCCTGGCGCTGCCAGGCGTACGAGGGCAGGTCGGCCAGGCGTCCGGTGGGCACCGTCTGCCGCGGCAGCGGGAAGCCGGCGCAGTGCAGTGCGGCGAGCGCCTCGCCGAACGCGGTGGACAACTGCGCACCGCGCTGCAGCGTGCCGATCACGGTGCTGCCGTCCGGGCGGCCCCCGCCGGCGTCGAGCAGTGTCTCCAGGACCGACTGGGCCACGACCGGGTGCGGCGACACCTCGAGGAACACCCGCAGTCCGTCGTCGGCGGCGGCGCGCACGGCCTCCGTGAGCCGCACGGGCCTGCGCAGGTTCTGTGCCCAGTACGCGGCGTCGAGCGCGGGCCGCTGACGGGGGTCCTCCGAGGTGGCGCTGTAGTACGGGAGCCGGAGTTCACCCGCCACCAGGTCGGCGAGGCCCTCGTGCAGATCCGCGAGCAGCGGATCGACCAGGGGGCTGTGCGCCCCGATCCGGACCCCCGGCACCAAGCGGGCAAGGAGTTCCTCGGACTGGCACTCGGTCACGAACTCCGCGACCGCGTCGGGGCGCCCCGCCACGACGCAGGCGCGGGGCGACGAGTGGACCGCCACGGAGATCCCGGTGCGGCCCGCGAGCCTGGCGCGGGCGGTCGCGGCATCCAGCTCCACGAGGGCGGTGGCCCCGGTCCCGGCGAGCCGCCGCTCCATCAGCCGGGAGCGGCGGCAGATCACGCGCGCGCCGTCCTCGGCGCTCAGGGCGCCCGCGACGACGGCAGCGGCGACCTCGCCCATCGAGTGGCCGATCACTGCGGCGGGCTCGACGCACGCCCCGCGCCACATCTCGGCGAGCCCCACCTGCATCGCATACACGGCCGGCTGTACGTGGTCCATGCCCGAGCCCACGAGGCCCGGTGCTGCCAGCAGGGACCGCAGCGAGATGCCGCTCTCGGCCCGGACCACGGGTTCGATGCGGTCCACGAGTGCGGCGAACTCCTGGTTCCCGGCCAGGAGTTGGCGACCCATGCCGTCCCATTGCGAGCCGTGCCCGGAGAACACGAAGACCGGGGCGCTGGCGGCCCCTTCGGCCGCCCGGCCGCGCTGCGCGCGCGGCCCGGTCCCCGCCCCGTCGGCCACGGCGCGCAGCAGCCCGACGAGGGTCGTCCGGTCCGGTGCGCGGAGCACCAGGCGCTCCCTGAGGTGCGCGCGGCGCAGCGCCAGGGTGTGCGCCACATCGGTGAGCGGAGTCTGTGCGCCCCCGTCGGTCAGCCAGTCGGCGAGCCGGCCCGCGCCCGCGCGCAGCGCGTCGGCCGAACGGGCCGAGAGTGCGAACAGCAGGTCTTCTCCGTGTACTTCGGTGTCCAGGGCTGAGTGGTTCATACGAAGCTGTGCTCCTGCTCGGTGGCCGGTGCCTCGACCAGTACGGCGTGGGCGTTGGTGCCGCCGAAGCCGAACGAGCTGACACCGGCCGTGCGCGGCTGTGCGCCGCGCGGCCATGGGGTGGGGTGGTCCACCACGGAAAGGCCCAACTCGTCCAGGCGAATACGGTCGTTGGGCTCGGTGTGGTGCAGGGTCGGCGGAATGAGTCCGTGGTGCAGGGCGAGCACGCACTTGGCGAACCCGGCGAGCCCCGCGGCGCCCTCCAGGTGACCGAGGTTGGACTTGACCGAGCCGATGCGCAGCGGATCGCCGGGGGCACGGTGCCGGCCGAGCGCCGCGCCGAGCGCGGACGCCTCGATGGGGTCACCGAGCGGTGTGCCGGTGCCGTGCGCCTCCACGTACCCGCTCTGCGCCGGGTCGAGCCCGCACTCGCGCCACACGGAGCCGATCAGCTCCTCCTGGGCGGCGGGGTTGGGCGCCATGAGGCCGTTGGAGCGGCCGTCCTGGTTGACACCGGTGGCCCGCACCACGGCGAGGATCCGGTCCCCGTCGCGCTGTGCGTCGGCGAGCCGGCGCACCACGGCCACCACACAACCCTCGCCTCGTACATAGCCGTTGGCTCCTGCCGAGAACGGGCGGCAGCGTCCGTCCGGGGACAGCGCCCCGCTCTCCATGAAGTTGAGCGTCACGCCCGGCGACAGGAGCAGGTTGACGCCGCCGACCAGGGCCGTGTCGCACTCCCCGGACAGCAGCCCCTGCCGCGCCAGGTGCAGTGCGACCAGCGACGAGGAGCACGCGGTGTCCACCGTCAGGCTGGGCCCGCGCAGGTCGAGCACGTACGACAGGCGGGCCGCGAGGACGCTCAGGGCCGCGCCGGTGCCGGTGCGGGCGGTGATCGAGGGCAGGTCCTCCAGGGCGCCGCGGCCGTGGTCCTCGCTGCAGGCGCCGACGTACACGCCGGTGCGTCCGAGCGCCCCGGATGCGGGCGGCAGGCCCGCGTGTTCCAGCGCCTCCCAGGACACTTCGAGCAGCAGCCGCTGCTGCGGGTCCATCTCGGCGGCCTCGGCCGGGGCGATCCCGAAGAACTCGGTGTCGAACCCGGTGACATCGGACAGGAACCCGCCGTGCGGATTGACCCGGTCGACGACCTCGGCATGCGCCGGGGACAGCGCGCGGTACGTGTCCCAGCGCCCCTGCGGGACCGTGCCCACCGCGTCGGTGCCGGTGCTGAGCAGGTGCCACAGGCCGGCGGCGGAGTTGGCGCCGCCGGGCAGTCGGCAGCCGAGGCCCACGACGGCGAGGTCGTCCGACGGTGCGGCGGCCCCCGTCGTGGCGTTCAACTGCTCGGCCCCATCTTCCATATGTGCCCCGTCCGACGTGGAACGGCCGAGGAACGAAACCAGTTGACGGATCGTCGGATACTGCCACAGCAGGGTCGGTGCGAGCGTGCGGTCGAGCAGTTCCTCCAGTTCGCCCGAGAGAGCCACGGCGTCGCGCGAGGCGAATCCGTACGCGTCGAACGGCGCGTCGGGGTCCACGGCGGTGTCGGGGATGCCGGCCCGCTGAGCGACGCGCCGGATCAACAGACGGGTCAGGTCCTCGGTCACCGCGCACCGTCCACGGTGGCGCCGGAGAGCGCGCCCGACAGGTACAGCTCGCGGCAGGCGGCCCGGCGGATCTTTCCGCTGGTCGTCTTCGGGATGGTGCCGCGGCGTACCAGGAACACGTCCGGCACGTCCAGGGAGTGCCGGCTGAGCAGGGCCGTCCGTACGGCGGCGCGCACCTGCCGCGGGTCCTCGACCTCCCGGGGCCGGTCCAGCTCCGCGATGACGACGGCGCGTTCGGCGCCGTCGCCGGGCAGGGTCGCGCAGAACGCGGCGACATGCCCGCGCCGCACGGCCAAGTCGGCCTCCTGCACGGTCAGTTCGAGATCGGGTGGGTGATGGTTGCGCCCGTCCACCACGATCAGGTCCTTCAGCCGGCCCGTCAGATACAGCTCGCCGCCGTGCAGGAAACCCAGGTCACCGGTGCGCAGCCAGGAGCCCCCGGCGTCGCCCGACCCGTCGGCGAGGGCCGCGCCGAACACCTCCGCGGTGCGCTCCGGGCGGCCCCAGTACCCGTCGCACACATTGGCGCCGCGCACCCACACCTCCCCGGTGCGGCCGTCCGGCACTGTCGTACGGGTCTGTGGCGCGACGATCCGTACGTCCTGGTCGGCGGGGACGCCGCATGCCACCACGGGATATCCGGCGGCGTCGGACTCCGGCAGGATCTGCACGCGCTCCTCGGCGAGCGCGGCCCGGTCCAGAGTGAGCACGCGGGGCGCGGCGGGCGTGCCAATGGTCACGGCGAGCGTCGCCTCGGCCAGCCCGTAGCTGGGGCAGTGCGCCTCGTGCCGGAAGCCGTGCACGGCGAATCGGTCGGTGAAGCGGCGCAGGGACGAGCCGCGCACCGGCTCCGAGCCGTTGACGACGGTGCGCAGCGCGGAGAGGTCGAGGCCCTCGCTGCCGCGCTCGGTGACGCGGTCCACACACAGATCGAGTCCGAAGTTGGGTGAGACGGTGTGGGTGCTTTGATGCGCCGACATCAGGCGCAGCCAGCGCGCGGGCTGCTGCACGAAGGCGAACGGCGGCATCAGCACGGCGGGCACCTGCGCGATCAGCGGCACGGCGATCATCAGCAGGAGGCCCATGTCGTGGAAGAACGGCAGCCACCCGGCGATCCGCGCCCCCTCGTCGATGCCGAGCCCGGCCCGCAGCTGGGCGGCCCCGGTGGCGAGATTGCGGTGCGTGACCTCGATGCCCGCCGGGCTCCGGGTGGAGCCCGACGTGTACTGGAGGTACGCCGTGGCGTCGGGGTGCTCCACGACGGGCAGCAGCACCGAGCGGACCAGGGCGGGCTCGACGCGGTCCACGCACACCACCCGGGGCGCCCGGTCGCCGGGCAGCTTGCCGCTCAGGGCCCGCGTCTCCTCCTCGTAGGGCGTGGTGGTCAGGACCACGGCGGGCGCGCAGTCGGCCATGGCGAGCTGGAGCCGCTCGTCGGTGCGGAAGCCGTCCGGCGCGTACAGCGGCACGGCGAGCATCCCGGTGTACAGACAGCCGAGCAGCGCCGCGACATAGTCCGCGGTGTGCGGGCACAGGATCGCGGCGCGGTCGCCCGGTGTGCCGAAGGCGCTGAGCGCTCCGGCCACGGCCCTGGCCCGGGTGTGGAGTTGGCCGTACGTCAGCTCCTGCCGGGTGCCGGCGCGGTCGGTGGAGTAGTCGACGAAGGTCATCGCCACGGTGTCCGGGCGGTGCCGTGCGGCCTCACGGACCGCGGCCACCAGACCCGGCGGGGCGCTCGGGGTACTCACTCGCCTGTCACCTGCTGTTCCTTCGGCCGCGCGCTGCCGCGCGCGTACGGCGTGTTGGTGGGGTAGCGCGGCCAGGGGCGGACGAACTCGTGCACCTGGACGTCGTATCCGGCGTCGCGCAGCGCGCTGAGCAGCCTGCGGTTGGCGTGGCAGCCGCCCGCGACCCGGCGCCACAGCGGCGCGAGCACGTCCTGGAGCAGTCCCACCGCCCCGTGCGCCCGTACGTGCTCGAAGAAGATCAGCCGGCCGCCGGGCCTGAGGACGCGTCGGATCTCGGCGAGCGCGGCGTCCAGGTCGACGACCGTGCACAGCACGAGCGTGCACACGGCGGTGTCGAACTCATCGTCGGGCAGCGGAAGTTGCTCGGCCCAGGCGTCCACGACGGTCACGTCGAGGGGGAGCGCGGCGGCCTGACGCTCCAGCTTGGCCCGCATCTCGCTGGCGGGTTCCACCGCGACGAGCGAGTCGGCCGACGTGTAGTAGGGAAGGTTGGCACCGGTGCCGGCACCGATCTCCAGGACCCGGCCGGTGAGGCCGCCGCACATCAGGGTGCGCAGCGGCCGGCCCCAGGTCTCCTCGGCGCGGCGGGTCATGGCGTCGTAGTAGCGGGCGAAGAACCGGCCGCTGCGGCTCTCCAACTGTGGATTGAGGTCCGTGGTGGTGCTCATGATCGAAATCTCCTGCGGAGGTCGTAAGCCGTAAGGGGAGGGAGCCGTGGGAGCGCAGGGCTCAGGGGCACGAGGGCTCGGGGACGCGGGCGTCCTCGTGGGCGAGCCAGCGCTCGAAGGCGGCGAGGTCCGGGACGATGGCGTCGGAGCAGGACAGCACCGCGAGGTTCTGCCGCATGCCGGTGACAGCGACGACGGTGCGGCCGGCCCGGTGCGCGCTCAGCATCTCCGCAGCCGTGCCCATGCTCGGCTCATGGCCGGGAAGCCAGGCCACGCACACGTCGCTGTCCCCGGCGAGCACGGTCAGCCGGTGGAAGGTCTCGGTGAGCAGCCGGACCGCCGGGTCCAGGCTCGCCCGCCGCACTTCGGGCGTGGCGGCCAGCGCCGCGTGGCCGGTGAGGATCGCCGTCTCGTGCTCGCCGATCCACTCCCGCATCAGGAGCCCGGGGTCGTGCACGACGGCGTCGGGCCGGTGGGCGAGGATCGCGCGACGCAGCACGTCCCGGTACCCCTGGTCGGCGAGGTCGGCCCCGCCCCTGGCACCCTGCATCAGTCCGGCGAGGAAGTACGAGCGCGGTCGCGCCGCCGCGGTGGTGGTGGTCACGCGTCCTCCAGGGAGTACTCGGGTACGTCCAGACCGGTGGGAGCCGCGGCGTCGTACAGGGCGGCGGCGGAGAGCAGGTGGTCGACGATCTCCTCCGTGGTGGCGAGCAGCGCGTCGGCGACGCGCTCGAGCTCACCGTCGAAGGCGGCCTCGCCCCAGCGGCTCACCACGCCCTGGTTGTCGCGGGTGATCAGGGCCTGCGGGTCGGCGAGGCGGCTGCGCCGGTCCGCGGTGAACGGCAGGGCGATCTCGCACAGGCCGTCGTCGGGGTGCACGGCCCGGATCGACAGGTTGTTCTGCTCGGGGTGCAGCAGCAGTTCGCGCACCAGCGGCGCGGGCACGGGGAGTTCACCGACGGTCTCCTCGGGCCGCATCGTGTACGCGCGGTGCGTGACGGTCTCGCCCAGGCGCGGGCTGTAGCGCAGGTACTGCAGGCGCAGCACCCCGCTGTCGGGCTCCCACGCGGCGCGCAGCGTGGACGGCGCGGGCGAACCGTCCGGGCGGCGGCGTACCGGATAGGCGTCGGCGTCGGCGTGGACGGTGCCGTCCACCGCGTCGCCCCGGTCCAGGCGCAGCGGGGCGCGGTGCATCAGATACGGGTCGAGGACGGTCAGGGCGTCGCCGTCGTCGTGCAGCGCGCACACGTGCCGCCCGCCGACGCGGTACTCGACCTCGACGCCCGTGCGGTGGCCGACGCGCTCGCCGATGGCGAAGGTCTGCCAGGCGCAGGCCGTGCCGAAGCGCTCCGGCGACGAGCCTTCCCCGTAGTGGATGTGGTACTGCGCGGCACTGTTGTAGGGGATCTGGGTGAGGACCTCCGTGTGGACTTCCTGGAGCATCTGCGGGTCCAGGGGTGTGCGGTGCGGGGCGGGCGCCGTCATGGGCTGCCTCCTCGGATCCGAGTGGGAGTGGTCGTGGGGCTCGTCGCGGTGGGCGGGCTCAGCGGGCGGCACCGGCCAGGCCGAGGCCGGTGAGCAGGAAGGCGATCAGCTCGGTGCTGCGCATGAGGGCCGGCCCGTCGCCCCGCAGGGCGCGCAGGGTGAACGGGCCGGTGGTGCACGGCCGCCAGCCCTGCGCGTGCCACGTGGTGACGATCCGGTCGTGGGCGCCCACGAGAGCGGTCACGGGGCACCGCAACGGTGGGCCCGGCCGGTAGCGGGCCCGGTACCGCTCCGCGAGCCGGATGTCGGCCTGTGCCGTGGCGAGCGGCACCCCGTGCGCGGGGCTTGCCGCGCCCTCGTCGGGAGGGCCGGGAGGGGGGTCCTGGTGCGTGGGCGCGGCTTGCGCGCAGACGTACAGGGCGCGCGGCGCCGCGCGGTGCGCGGTCTGGAGCAGACGGGCCGTCTCAAAGGCGACGCAGGCTCCCATGCCGTGCCCGAAGAGCACCACGGGCGGGTCCGTGGCGTCGGCTGCGGTCAGTTCGGCGGCGATCGGCTCTGCGAGTTCCCCGAGATGCCGCGGCAGCGGATCGCCGAGGCGCTCGGCGCGCCCCGGGTACTGCACGCGCGTCAGCGCGACGGAGCGGGGCAGCAGATTCGGCCACTGTGCGAAGAGCTCCGTCGTGCCGCCCGCGCCGGGGAAGCACACCAGGCGGAGGGCCGGGCTGTGCTGGAACAAGGGAACGCGCCCCCTGGCGATGGTGGGATGTCCGGATACGAGGCCGACGGATCGTCGTACAGAAAATGATGCCCGCGGAATTAATGTCGAGATATCTCTCGTTGCCTCTTCCGTGGCGCCGATATTGGGCGGTCCATCGCCTTCGCCCACAGAATTTACGCCGGTCGGCGCCGCCCATAAAGGGGTGATAGTCGAACGGGTAATACCCCTCCCGGGTAATGGGATGCATTTCCCTATATGTCCCCTTCTGGGGAGCTGCGGGAGAAGGCTGTCTCGTGTCATGATGCCCGAGAAAATAAACAGGAAAGTCAATTGCGGTGTCCTCGTCGATTTTCCTGCGCGTCGTGAACCTATCGATGAGCGGAGCCCTTCGTGGATGTTATTGGGTGGCCCGATGCGTATGCCCGGCGATATCGGGAGGCCGGTTACTGGCAGGATCGTCCGCTGGGCGACTTCCTCGCGGAGCACGCCCGCACACTGGGCGACAGAACGGCACTCGTGACGGAGCGCGGCAGCGTCGGCTATGCCGAACTCGACCGTCGGGCCGCCGTGCTCGCCCGCGGTCTTGCGGACCTGGGCCTTGCGCGAGGCGACCGCGTCGTCGTCCAACTGCCCAACACTGAGGACTTCTTCGCCGTTCTGTTCGCGGTGGTGCGGATCGGCGCCGTGCCCGTCCTCGGACTGCCCGCCTACCGCCGCAGCGAGGCCGTGCACCTGGCGCGGCACAGCTCGGCCGCGGCCTACGTGCTGCCCGATACCGACCCCTCGTCCGGCTACGACTACCGCAAGCTCGCCGACGAGGTGACCGCCGAGGTCCCCACGCTGCGCCACGTTCTGGTGGCCGGCGCCCCGGGGCCGCACACCGCCCTCGCCGACGTGGAGCGGGCGGGCGAGCAGGCACCGGAGCCGACCGGTGCCGGAGCCGACCCGACGGCGCCCGCGGTCCTCCTGGTTTCCGGCGGCACCACGGGCCTGCCCAAGCTGATCCCGCGGACGCACAACGACTACGCGTACAACATCCGGGCCAGTGTGCAGGTGTGCGGCTTCGGTCCCGACACTGTCTATCTGGCGGCACTGCCCGTCGCGCACAACTTCGCGCTCGCCTGCCCCGGCGCCCTCGGCACGCTCCTGGCCGGCGGCACCGTGGTGCTCGCGCCGTCACCCGACCCGGACACCGTGTTCCCGCTCATCGAACGCCACAAGGTGACGGCCACGGCCGTCGTGCCCCCGCTGGCCGCGCTGTGGTCACAGGCCGCCGAGTGGGCCCCCGAGGACCTCGGTAGCCTGGCGCTGCTCCAGGTCGGCGGCGCCAGGCTCAGCCCGGACGTCGCGCGCCGGGTCCGGACCGGGCTCGGCTGCGAACTCCAGCAAGTGTTCGGTATGGCCGAGGGCCTGCTGTGCCTGACCCGCCCCGGCTACGCGCCCGAACGCGTCGACACCACCCAGGGCCGGCCGTTGTGCCCGGACGACGAACTGAGGGTCGTCGACGAGGACGACCACGACGTTCTGCCCGGCGGGACCGGCGAGCTGCTGACCCGTGGGCCCTACACGCTGCGCGGCTACTACCGTGCGCCGGAGCACAACAGAACTGCCTTCACCGCCGACGGCTTCTACCGGACCGGCGACCTGGTCCGGCTCACCGCCGACGGCGACATCGTCGTCGAAGGACGCAAGAAGGACCTCGTGAACCGGGGCGGTGACAAGGTGTCCGCGGACGAGCTCGAAGGGCATCTGCGCGCCCACCCCGACATCCTCGACGCCGCGGTCGTGCCCGTGCCCGACGAGTACCTGGGCGAGCGCACCTGCGCCTGGGTCGTCCCGCGCGGGGGCCGCGCGGACCTCGAGGTGGGCACGCTCGATGCCTTCCTGGAGGAGCGCGGCGTCGCCCAGTACAAGAAACCGGACCTCGTCCGCCTCGTCGACGCCCTGCCCGTGACCAGCGTGGGCAAGGTCGACAAGCGGTCGCTCGCCCGCCGTGCGGCCGAAGCCGGTGACCGTCCACAGCTCTGAGACCCCCCGGGCCGCACCCCTCGCCCCGGGCCCGCTCCTGCGTTCCACCGTGATCCCGCGCACACCACGCGCGCGCCGCACCGAGGAGACAGCCATGCCCACGGCTCTGCCGTCGCACACCCGCGCCCCGTTCACCGGAACCCCCGTCCAGGCCGCTGTCCGGCTCGCCGAACACGGACCGCACGACCAGTACGTGGTCTACGAGCAGGAAGGCGCCTGGTGGTACGCGGGTGGGGTACGCGCCTCGCTCGTGGTCGACCGGGAGCACGTCACGCTCGACCGCGGCGACGAGCGGATACGCGTTCCGTGGCAGGGCGATCCGCTGGCGGCGGTGAGAGAGCTGCTCGCCCAGCTGCCGCAGCAGGAGTGGCGGGTCTACGGCTGGGCGGCCTTCGAGCTGTCGTACGCCCTGGCCGGTGAGACGGAGGGGCTGGGCGAGGCCCCGCTGATGCACCTGGTCCTGCCGTGCAGCGAGGTGCGGATCGGGGAGGACGGCGCCCGGTTGCGATGTACGGACGAGGCGGACGCGGCCGCGATCGGCGCGCTCCTCGCGGCCGAGCCCGCCGCGCCCACCGCCGAACACGTCCCGCTCGGCGTCGATCTCGCCGAGCCGGTCGGCGAGTCGTACCAAGAAGGGGTCAAGCGGGCCGTGGCCGCCATCCGGGACGGCGACCTGCAGAAGGTGATCCTTTCGCGCGCTGTACCCGTCGCCGCCGAACTCGACCTGCCCGCGACCTACCTGGCGGGTCGCGCGGCCAACTCCCCGGCCCGCTCCTTCCTGTTGCGGATCGCCGGAGTCGAGGCCGCGGGCTTCAGCCCCGAGACCGTCGTCGAGGTCGCCGCGGACGGCAACGTCTCCACGCAGCCGCTGGCCGGGACCCGGGCGCTGACCGGGGACGGCGCCGCGGACGCGGCACGCCGGGCCGAACTGCTCGTGGACCCCAAAGAAATCTACGAGCATGCCATCTCCGTCCAGGTGGCCTGGGACGAGATGACCGCCGTGTGTGCCGAGGGCTCGGTGCGGGTCGATGAGTTCATGACCGTCAAGGCGCGCGGCAGCGTGCAGCACCTGGCGTCCCGGGTCGCGGGGCGGCTGCCGCAGGGCGAGCACGGGCCGTGGCCGGCGCTTGCGGCCGTCTTCCCCGCCGTCACCGCGTCCGGCGTGCCCAAGGCCGCCGCCTACCGCGCCATCCGGGAGCTGGAGGACGGGCCGCGCGGCCTGTACAGCGGCGCGGTCCTCGCGGTGGGCAGCGACGGCTCGCTGGACGCGGCGCTCACGCTGCGCACGGTGTTCCGCGCGCAGGGCCGCACCTGGCTGCGGGCCGGCGCGGGCATCGTCGGACAGTCCACGCCGGAGCGGGAGTTCGAGGAGACCTGCGAGAAGATGCGCAGCGTTTCGCGCACCCTCGTGCAGGCGCGCACGGCCGGCCAGAGCGAGTGAATCTTTACAGACGTGTTCGACTTATGGGGGTGGCCCGGGATACGCTCGCCCTTGACAGTGTTGTTCAATTTTAGGAGTGCTCCGTGCCGTCCCCGCCTCGCACCGCCGCTCCCCGCTCTCCAGGCGGACACCCCATGCGTTGGCCGATCCTGGCCGTGCTCTGCCTGAGCCTGCTCATCGTCGGCCTCGACGTCACCGTGCTGAACGTCGCCCTGCCGACGCTCGTCGACGAACTCGGCGCCTCCACCAGCCAGTTGCAGTGGTTGGTCGACATCTACAGCCTGATGGCGGCCGGCCTGATGCTCTTCGCGGGCAGCGTGGCCGACCGGTTCGGCCGCAAACCCCTCTTCCTCTGCGGACTGCTGCTGTTCACGGGCGCGTCGGCGGCCGCCGCGTACTCCGGCTCCGCCACGCAGCTCATGGTGGCCCGGGGGGTCATGGGTGTCGGCGAGGCGCTGATCATGCCCGCGACCCTCTCCATCATCGGCGTGGTGTTCACGGAGCCGGCCGAGCGGATGAAGGCGATCGGCCTGTGGTCCGCGATGATCGGCGTCGGGCTCGCGCTCGGCCCGCTCATCGGCGGCTGGCTCCTCGGCAACTTCTGGTGGGGATCGGTCTTCCTGATCAACGTGCCCATCGGCGTCATCGCCCTGATCGTCGCCCTGAAGATCGTGCCCGACTCCCGAGCGGCTGCCCGCGGTCTGGACCTCGTCGGAGCGGTGCTGTCCGTCCTCGGCGTCGGCGCGCTGCTCTGGGCCATCATCGAAGGACCGGTCAAGGGCTGGACGAGCGGCCCGGTACTGATCGCGTTCGGCGCGGCCGTCGTGCTCCTTGCCGCCTTCCTGGTCCGGGAGCGGACGGCCCGCGATCCCATGCTGCCGCTCGGCATCTTCGCCCACCGCCGGCTCGCCGTCGGCAACATCCTGGTCTTCCTCGGTCTGCTGTCGCTGCTCGGCGCCCTGTTCGTCATGGTGCAGTACCTCCAGTTCGTCCTGGGATACGACGCCGGGGAGACGGGTCTGCGGATCGCGCCGACCGCGCTCATCATCCTGGTCGCGGCACCGCTCGCCTCCTTCCTCGGGCAGCACCTCGACACGCGTTGGCTCGCCGCGATCGGCCTCGCGTTCGCCACGGCGTCCCTGCTCATCCTGGCCACTACCCAGGACCAGGACGGGTACGGGCAGGTGCTCGCCGCGATGCTCTGCCTCGGCGTCGGCGCCGGATTCATCATCGGCCCCACGAGCGACGCGATCGTCGGCTCGCTCTCCGACGACGACCTCGGCGTCGGCTCGGCCACCAACAGTGCCTCCGTGCAGCTCGGCTCGGCGCTCGGCGTGGCCGTCCTCGGCAGCCTGCTCTCCGGCGCCTACCGCGACGACCTCGCGGACAGCGCGTCCGCCGCGCACCTTCCCGAGGGGGCCCTCGACGCCGCGGGCGACTCCGTCGGCGCGGCCCTCGCCGTTGCGGGGGAGCTGCCGGGGCAGGCCGGGCAGGCGTTCGCCGAAGCGGCGCGCTCGGCGTACGTCTCGGGGATGGCGCCTGCCATGTTCACCGGGGCCGCGGTCGCCGCGACGGGCATCCTCGTGGCCGTCCTGCTGTTCCCCAAGGGGAAGGCCGGCGACACCGCGGCACCGGCGGGGGGCGACGCCGCGCGCCCCCTGGCCGAGCGCCCCGATTCCACGGTCGTCGGCCGGTGATCACGTTCCCCGGGCGGCCGTGCCACGTCGGCGACGTCGCCTCGGCGTCTGGCACCACGGCTAGGAGGTGACATACGCTCCGCTCCATGCCCACGTCGCCACAACGAGTCCGCAAGTCTCCGACCGCAACGTCAGCGACCAAGGCCCCGGCGAAGACCGCCGGCACCAGGCGTCGCGCCGACGCGGAGCGGAGCATCGCCGCCATCGTCACCGCCGCGCTCGACTGCTTGCGCAAGGATCCAGGAGTGAGCCTGACCGCGGTGGCGAGCGCCGCCGGGGTCAGCCGCGTGACGCTGTACGCGCACTTTCCGTCCCGGGAGACCCTCCTCGAGGCCGTGCTGGCGCATTCCCTCGAACGCGCCGACGCGGCCCTGGCCGCACAGCGGCTCGAGGAGGGGCACGCGGGCGAGGCGTTCTCGCGGCTGGTGCAGTCCAGTTGGGGCATTTTGGAACAGCATGCGTTTCTGCTCGCCATCTCAGAGGGCACCGTTCCGGCGGGCCAGTTGCGCAAGTACCACGCCAAGGTTCTCGGCCGCGTCGAAGCCGTCCTCAGGCGCGGCCAGGAGGAGGGCGCCTTCCGTACCGACCTCCCCACGAGCTGGCTGGTCACCACGTTCTACAGCCTGCTGCACGCGGCGGCGCTCGAAGGCCAGCAACGGCACCTGAAGAAGAAGGACATCCCCGGGATCCTCGACCGCACACTCGCCTCGATCCTCAGAGCGGACACTGCCTGACGGTGGTGTGCGGCCCGGCTCTCGCCCCCCGGGGCCGCACACCACGAGAAAGCAGTCAGACATGCATGCTCACGAATCGCTCGTCCGCCGCTGCCTGTCGGCGATCAGCACCGCCGACGCGGACGGTTGGCTGGCGTGCTACACGCCCGACGCCGTCTCGCAGGACGTTCCCCTCGGTTCGGTCTGGAAGGGGCACGCGGAGCTCGCCGTGGGAGTCCGCGGCTGGGTCACGGCGATCCCCGACACGCGCATGGAGATACGTTCCCTGTTCGCCGACGACCGGCACGGCACCTGCGAGTGGACCATGGCGGGCACCCTGAAAGGAGCCATGGACGGACTCCCCGCGCCGATCGTCGAGGCGGCGCGCGGCAAGAGCTTCACCATCCAGGGGGTGACCGTCTACGAGTTCTCCGCCGACGGCCGCATCAGCCGCGAGGCCCTCTACTGGGATCTGGCCCTCGTGCTCGGCCAGTTCGGGCTTCTCCCTCCCCTGTGACGTGCCTTTGTGACAGGCCCGTCGGCCGGAAGGGAAAATGATGCCAGCTGTCCATGTGTACCTTGAACGATCCTGCTCCGTCGAAGGAGAGCGGGTGATAGCGCACAGGGTCGCCGCGGTGGTCGCCCGGGTCGTGGGGTGCGCTGTCAACGACGTACGCCTCACCTTCACGGACAGCGGTCCGGTGGGCCGGCCTGCAGCGGACCCTTCCGCCGTGCCGACCCCTGTGCCTACGAGCTGAGGAATGCCAGGACTGTGAGGACGCGGCGGTGGGTGTCGTCGGTCCGGGGGCAGGTCGAGTTCTCGGCCCAACCGGAGCGGCGAGGTCAACGCCGCCGCGCTCACCACACAGATTGTTGGCCGGCTCCGCCCGATCACAGGTCCTGCCCGCCGGTGACCTGTGGTCTCCGGCGGGCAGAACAGCCGGTACGGGGGTGCGGGAATGCGCCCGTCCGGGCGTGGTCAGATGCGCACCGCGGCCTGGAAGCCACCGATGGTGTTCATCGACTCGTAGCGGACGTAGGTGCCCGAGTACGGGGCGTGCAGCACGGTGTTGTTGCCCGCGTAGAGGCCCACGTGCGTCGTGTTGTTGAAGAAGACCAGGTCGCCCGGCTTCAACTGGCTGCGCGCGATGCGGGTGCCCTGGTTGATCTGGGTGTACGTGGTACGTGTGATCTGGGCACCGGCCTGGGCGTAGGCCCACTGGGTCAGGCCCGAGCAGTCGAAAGAGCCGGGGCCGGTGGCGGAGGGGGAGTACGGCATGCCCAACCGGGTGTGCGCGGCCTGGAGGGCGGCGGCGCCGAGGCCGGAGGCGGGGGCTTCGTTACCGAGGCCGGGGGCGGGGGCCCCGTTGCCGAGGCCGGAGGCGGGGGCCCCGTTGCCGAGGCCGGAGGCGGGGGCCCCGTTGCCGAGGTCGACCCGGTTACCGGCGGCGCGGCTGGCGCGGAGGTCGTCCGCGCGCATCTTGTCGCGCTCGGCCTGGGTGAGGGTGTTGAGCACCTCGCGCGCCTCGGCGAGCTTGGCCTGCTGCTTCTTCTTCTTCTCGCCGAGCGTCTTGCGGACGTCCGCGAGGTTGCCGAGCTTGTCCTGGGCCTCCTTGCGCTCCTGCGCGAGGACCCGCTGCTTCTCCTGGATCTTCGCCAGGGAATCGGTCTGCTTGGCCGTCAGCTGGTCGAGGGCCGAGGCCTGGTCGAGGAAGCTGTCCGGGTCCGAGGCGAGAAAGAGCTGCACGGAGGGGTCGATGCCTCCGGAGCGGTACTGCGCGGCGGCGAGCGAACCGAGGCCGGAACGGAGCGTGTTGATCTCCTGCTGACCGCGGGCCACCTTGTCCTGCAGGGCGCTGACTTCCTTCTCCAGCTTCTTCTGCTTCTCCTTGGCCCCGTTGTACTGCTCGGTGGCCGCCTCCGCCTCGTGGTAGAGCTTGTCGACCTTCGCCTTGACCTCGCTCTTGGTCGGCTTGGGGTCGGCGTGGGCGGCCTGGGAGGTCAGGGCCACGGCTGCGGCGGCGGTCGCGGTGAGCACGGTCACGCGGGTGCGGCTCGGCTGCTTGGGACGACGGTGGGACGCCATGAAGGCGAGCTCCTTCTTCCTCGAGCCGCCTACCGGGCTATGGGGGGAAGCGAATCCCCGGCTCCGTGCACGTCACGGACTCGGCGGTGTCTTCGCTGTCACCCCGATTGGGTGATCAATCGTGCGAAGGTTCGAGGCTCGACCTTAGTGACCATCCTGTGATCAATTCAAATCCTCACAGGAAGAATCTCGTCCCACGAGGTACTTCTTTACTCGCATCACACGGTCTGTAGCGGCGACTTGACGGTCCGTTCCGTGATTTCCGGCAAGTCGCAACAAGTCTCACTGGACGCGCGAAAGCCGCTTCGGGAGCAAGATGGATGCAACGGGCCTGGCCCCCGCCTTCATCGGATTCCTCCGTGGATACTCCGCCCTTCGGGGTGGAGAGGAAACGGACTCCTGCGGAGCAGGGCAAGGAGCGGAGTTTCGCCCCCAGGGCGGAAGGCCGTGTTGTGACCCGCAGATTTGATCTTAACTCGCAGCGCCGCTAGTTTGTGAGCGTGACCACGAGCCGTGTGAAGCGGGCGTTCAAGTACCGCTTCTATCCGACTGATGCGCAGGCAGCCGAGCTGTCGCGCACGTTCGGTTGCGTGCGGAAGGTCTACAACCTGGCGCTCGCCGCCCGCACGGAGGCATGGGTGCGGCAGGAGCGGGTCAACTACAACGCCACGTCGGCGATGCTGACGGCGTGGAAGAAGACCGAGGAGCTGGCGTTCCTCAACCAGGTCTCGTCGGTGCCGCTCCAGCAGACGCTGCGGCACCTGCAGAGCGCGTTCACCAATTTCTTCGGCAAGCGGGCGAAGTACCCGCGCTTCAAGTCGCGGAAGAAGTCGCGGAAGTCGGCGGAGTACACCACCAGCGGGTTCCGCTTCCGTGACGGGGAGCTGACCCTGGCGAAGATGACCGAACCGCTGGACATCGTGTGGTCCCGGCCGCTCCCCGAGGGGGCGAGGCCGTCCACGGTGACCGTTTCCCAGGACGCGGCGGGACGCTGGTTCGTCTCGCTGCTGTGCGACGACCCGTCCGTCCAGCCCCTCCCCGCCACCGACATGGCGGTCGGAATCGATGTCGGCCTGGACCACCTGCTGACCCTGTCCACCGGGGAGAAGATCGCCAACCCCCGGCACGAACGCCAAGACCGCGACCGGCTCGCCAAAGCTCAGCGGAACCTGTCCCGCAAGGCCAGGGGCGAGGGCGCCAACCGGGCCAGGGCCCGGCGCAAGGTCGCCAAGATCCACGCGAGGATCGCCGACCGTCGCCGTGACCTGCTCCACAAGCTGACCACTCGGCTCGTGCGTGAAAACCAAACGCTCGTGATCGAGGACCTGACCGTGCGCAACATGGTCAAGAACCACACGCTCGCCCGAGCCATCTCGGACGCGAGCTGGAGCGAGTTCCGCTCCATGCTGGAGTACAAGGCCGCCTGGTACGGGCGCGAGGTGATCGCCGTCGACCGATGGTTCCCCTCGTCCAAGCTGTGCTCCGCCTGCGGCACCCTCACCGAGAAGATGCCGCTGCACGTCCGTACCTGGACGTGCGACTGCGGAACGACCCACGACCGGGACGTGAACGCAGCGAAGAACCTTCTGGCCGCCGGGCTGGCGGTGACAGTCTGTGGAGCTGGTGTAAGACCTCAACGGAGTTCTCCGGGCGGGCAGTCGGCGACGAAGCAGAAACCCCCACGGCGCGAGCCGTAGGAACCCCCCTCGCTCGCGAGGGGGGGAAGTCAATCCCTGGGCACTGTTCTGGGGCCTGATGATGCTGTAGTTGACGCACTCCAGGACAGCTCGGCGGGCAGTACAAGCGCACGACACCCCGCCCCGGCACAGGACTTGATCGTCTCGTACGCAGCAGACAGCCGTGTCGACGGCTTGAGGCGGACAACTTCGCACGACGCGGCACGGATACAGGTGAATCCTCGGTGTCCGGCGCGACAACGGAGTTGTGTCGCCAAGGTGAAGACCGGTTCGCTCAGGAACCGGCGAACTCCCCTGTGACGAGAGGGTGTTAGGGCGTTCGGGTGACTTCCGGGCCCATGCGGGTGGTGCGGGCCGAAGGCGACACCGCCGCCGACGGTGCTCACGGCAGCCAGGAAGGTGATCGACGGACCGCCGTGCACGACCCGCCGAGTGGGGCTCGGGCCGTCGTCCCTCCGATGGCGCCCCCATCCCTCTACGCTGGGACATATCACCGTTAATATCTCAAACACGTACGAAGAGGTGTGATGCCCCATGGGAGGCGTGATGAGCCGGCAACCGGTCCTCCTGCCCTATACCGACCCGGCCTTCGTGGCGGATCCCTTTCCGCTCTACCGGCAACTGCGCGAGGACGGCCCGGTACGGCGCGCCGTCATCGCGGGAGGGCTGGAAGCCTGGGTGGTCACGCGGTACGAAGACGGTCTCATGGCGCTGTCCCACCCGCAGCTGAGCAGCGATGTCCGCGATGCGTCGGATCCCCGGCTCATCGAGCGGCTGCCCGCCGCCGACCAGGAGTCCGTGCTGCGCAATATGCTGCGTACCGACCCACCCGACCACACCCGCCTGCGTCGCCTGGTCTCCAAGGCGTTCACCGCGCGCAGGGTGGCGGAGCTGCGGCCCCGGGTCCAGGAGATCGCCGACCGGCTGCTCGACGAGATCGTGCCGGCCGGCCGTGCCGATCTCGTCGAGAGCTTCGCGCTGCCGCTCCCGGTCACCGTGATCAGCGAACTGCTCGGGGTGCCCGTGGCCGACCGGTACGACTTCCAGCGGTGGACCGACGACATGATCCTGCAGGGGGCCGAGCCACCGGACCGGGCCCGGGTGGACGAAGCGTGGCGGCACATGCGCGCCTACCTGACCGGACTCCTGGAGGCCAAGCGGGCCCGCCCCGGTGACGACCTGCTCGGCGCGCTGATCGTCGCCCGGGACGAGGAGCAGCGGCTGGACGAGGAGGAGCTGATCGCCATGGCCTTCCTGCTGCTCGTCGCCGGATACATCACCACGGTCAACCTGATCGGCAGCGGCATCGCCGCGCTGCTCGCCCACCCCGACCAGTTGCGGATGCTGCGCACCGATCCGGCGCTGCTGCCGGGTGCGATCGAGGAGTTCCTGCGGTACGACGGACCGGTCAACCCCGGCATCGCCCGGTTCGCGCGCGAGGACGTCACCCTTGCCGGGGTGGACATCCCCCGCGGCGCGACCGTGCTGGTGGCCTCGGCCATCGCCGACCGCGACCCGGAACGCTTCCCCGAACCCGACCGCCTCGACATCACCCGGCAGGACAACGCCCACCTCGCCTTCGGGCACGGCATCCACTACTGCCTGGGCGCGCCGCTGGCCCGGCTGGAGGGGCAGATCGCCATCGGCACCGCCCTGCGCCGACTGCCCCGTCTCACCCTGGCCGTGCCGCCCGGGGAGCTGCGGTGGCGGCCGGGCGGGCTGCGCGGCCCCGAACACCTGCCGGTCACCTTCGCCGCCGGTGCCCGGGACCGTTAGCGCACACCGCCGGCGCCGACGGCGTCGTGCGCCGGCGCCCCCGGCTCACCGCGATCGGGCGAGCCGGAATCCGAGGTCGTCGATGCGGAAGGTCGGGTGACTCTTGCGGCGGCAGGAGGCCCGGCATCCGCGTGGGTGGTCATAGCCGCCTCCACCACGGAACACCCGGTACGGGCCGTAGACCGCGGGATCGTAGACGTCCCAGCACCACTCCCACACGTTGCCGATCATGTCGTGGAGACCCCACGCGTTCGGCGCCCTGGTCGCGACGTCGTGCACCGCGCCGCCGGAGTTCCCGCGGTGCCAGGCGATCTCGTCCAGCTCTCCGTAGCGGTCGCCGGAGGTCCCGGCCCGGCATGCGTACTCCCACTCCGCCTCGGACGGGAGGCGGTAGCCGTCGGCCGCCCAGTCGCAGACCACGTCCTGCCCGTCGGCGTCGTGACCGACCGAGTAGCAGGGTTCGAGTCCTGTCGCCTGTGAGAGCAGATTGCAGAATTGAACGGCGTCCTTCCAGGAGACCTCGGTCACCGGCGTCCGCGGCCCCGCCGAGCCCACGGGCGGCTCGCCCCGTACGGCGCGATACAGCTCATGGGTCACGGGATACGGCGCCAGCCGGAAGGCCCCGACCTCGACTTTCCAGTTCGTCCTCGTGCCCTCGTCCCGCAGGACGATCTCCCCGGCACAGATGTCCCTCATGCCCTCGGTACTCGGGTCCCGGAACAAGGAAAAAGGGCTCATCGCAGCTCCTCATGTGCTCCGGCGCATCGGACCGACGCTGCTGACCCCAGTGGCACCGGAGGGCTGACCCGCCGGTGGCACCGGAGGTCGGTCGGTCCGTGTCGCCGGACTTTCGGACAGGTGACGATTATGCCCATGGAGCGTACGAGCGCCTGCCGTGCTCACCAACGGCAGGATCGGCGGCGAACGTACCGGCCTCACAGCACCCCGACCCGGGCATATGGGGATATTTAGGGTGATACTTTCAAGCCTGGGAGCCCGACGAGGGAGCGACAGGGAGCACAGGTGAAGGAGAGCCGGCGCGGAGCGGCATGGGCGGGCTGGCTGCTCGTTGCGCCGGCCCTGGTGGCGGGCGTACTGCTGAACCTGCTCGCGCCGCAGCCGTACACGGGGCTGCCCCTGCTGGCCGCGGCGCCGCTGGTCGCCGGGGCGATGCTGCCGTTCCGGGCCTGCGTCCTCGTCGCGAGCCTCGCCTGCGGGGTTTCGTTGTCGCTGGATGTCTTCCAGGGGCGTTCCGCGTCGGCGAGCCTCGTCGACTTCGCCTTGATCGCTCTCATCGGGATTCTGGCCCTGGGGGTCAATCTTCTGTTGCGGCGTCAGGGCAGGGACCTGGCCCGGGCGCGGGTCATCGCGGAGGCGGTGCAACTGGCGGTTCTCCCGGACCCGCCGTCCCGGGCCGGGCCGCTGGCCGTCGCCGCCGGATACACCGCCGCGCAGGTCGAGGCGAGAATCGGCGGCGACCTCTTCGCCGTGCAGGAGACGCCCTACGGTGTGCGCATGATCATCGGGGACGTGAAGGGCAAGGGGCTCCAGGCGGTCGCATCGGTCTCGGTCGCGATCGGTGCGTTCCGGCAGGAGGCCGAGAATGCCCCCACCCTGGCCGAGCTGGCCCAGCGCCTGGACGACGCGCTGAGCAGGGAGTCGAGCCGATGCGGGAACGCGACGTACGGCGAGGACTTCACCACAGCCGTGCTGGCCGAAGTGCCCGGCGACGGTGAACTGCTGCGCCTGGTCAACCGCGGTCACCCGAGCCCGTATCTGATCCACGACGGCGTGATCGAACGGCTCGACGCCACCCGCCCGCAGCTGCCCCTGGGCATGGGGCTGGGGGCGCTCGCGGCACTGGACCACGACGAGCTCACCGATGTCGTCCGGCTGCCGTCCGGCGCACTGCTGCTCATGATCACCGACGGTGTCACCGAGGCGCGCAACCGGACGGGCACCTTCTACGACCCCTGCGCGTCCACCACGCTCACCGGTGCCCACCACCTGGAACCCGGCGACCTGGTCCGGGCGGTGACCGCGGACGTCGCACGTTGGACCTGCGACGGCCATCAGGACGACATGGCCATTCTCGCCGTCGCCCGGCACGGCGGCCGTCGAATCGAACGGGACCTGTCCGGCTGATCATGAGGGTCGCGGGGGAGCGTGTGGACGCGTAGCGCGGTGGGTGTCATGATCACGCGGGCGTCCGGCGCGGGTCCGGTGCGCAGGGAGGGACCGTGAAGCTCTACGTCGCTGTGCCTGTTGTTCTGCTGGCGTTGCTCATCGCCGCCTCCGGCGTGGCGGGGATCACGCGTGGCTGGGTGCTGCCCACGAACCGGCGGCCGGTCCACCGCCCTCGCCTCTTTGGCTGGGGCCAGTTGGTGGGTGCCTTCGCCCTGTGCTGGCAACAGGTCTTCTTCTGGGTGCTCAGCGACCCCGACATCCGCCAGTGGGGGACCCTGGCCGGCAGCGTGCTTCTGCTGACCGGCCTCATCATGATGGCGGTGAGCCGGCGCACGCGTGGTCGTCGGCAGGGCAGCGGCACGCCCTGAGCGGGTGTCCCGTCAGCGGGTCGCGCCCGCTCCGTCTCCGGTGGCCGAGACAGTCAGCAGGTGCGCCGGAGGGTGCTCGATCGAGAGATCCGGGCGCCAGGCCGCGAGTACTTGTGCCGAGGGACCGAACAACGGCCGCGGCAGCGAGTCCGGCGCGATCCACTGCCAGGTGCTGATCAGATGGGGTTCGGTCACTCGCGGGTTCCCGGACTCCAGGGTCACCACAGCAGCCATCGACACCCGGTTGATCCCCGCGATCACGTCATGAAGCATGGCGAAAACCGTCACGTCGGCCACCTCGACCTCGAGGCCCGTCTCCTCGCGGAGCTCACGGACGGCCGCCGCGGCGATCGACTCGTGGGTCGGGTCGACCTTGCCGCCGGGAAGCTCCCAGGTCCCACCGCGGTGCTTGCCCAGCAGCACGCGCCCCTGGGGGTCCTGCACGATGACGCCCACGCCGAGCGCCGCCTGCGCCAACGGCGGACGGGCGTTGCGGGAGAGGGCGTCCGTGGGCGTGGTGTTCATGCTGCTCCTTGCGGGTGGGCGTGGGGTGCCAGGGGCGCGGGGCCCCGGCAGTCCGGTGTACGCGGGGAAAGCCTACGTACGGTCGATTCTTCGCTGCGGCCGGTCCGCTGCCGTAGTGACCGTCACCGACTCTCCCTCTCGGCGGACGTCACGGCGGCCTCGCCTTCCGCCTCGGCCGTCAGACGGTCAGTCGCAGCGAGGTCGCCGAGATGCCGAGCCGTACGGTCTGGCCCCATGTCAGTTCCAGTGCGTCCGCCTCCATTCCATCGCCGAAGGCCACCAACCGGTCGGACTCGACGGCGAGTTTCAGCCTTTGTCCGTGCCGCAGTTCGCCCTCGACCAGCGAGGTGCCGGTCGTGGGCGACGGCCAGGCCTCGCGGACGAACCAGAGCAGCCGCGGGTCGGTGGGGAACGGGAGCCGCAGGGCGCTGTGGCGTTCCTGCCACAGGGAGCGGAGCCAGCCCGTGGCGCCGGTGCCCGTGCCGACCAGGACGCCGGACGAGGCCTGCGGTTCGGCGGGGGCGCCATCGGGTTGGTCGGGGCCGAGCCGGTAGCGGGCGGTCTGGTGGCCGGGCGGGCCGAGATAGATCTCGTTGAGGGCGAGGAGGCGCTGGGTGTCGTCGGCGACGGCCTCGACCATGGTGAGTTCCTCCGCCGGGCCGCCGGGGGACGCGGCCGCCCGGAGCAGGGCGGCCGCGTCGGACGGCCGGTGGCGTACGAGCACGCCCGGATTGCGTCCGGGGTCGGTGTCGACGCCGACGACGGGCTGGCCGGACAGGTACTTGGCGGCGTTGGCGACCAGCCCGTCCTGTCCGACGACGACCACCACATCCTCGGGCGCGAACAGGAAGCGGTCGAGATCGGCGCGCTCCACCCGGGACTGCCGCCACTGGAGCGGTACGGCCGCCGCGACATCGGCGAGCGCCTGCCGGGTGTGCCGGTGCCGCCGGGCCACCTCGTCGATGGACCGGCCGCGGCTGGACAGGAAGAACGCGGCCTGGCCGTGGGTGCCGTGCCGGGCCAGCAACTCCTCGTACTCCGTGGTGCGGTGGACCAGGACCGCGCGCGGGGCGAGGCTCATGCCCGGGACTCCGGGGTGGCCCGGCCGAGCTTGCTGAGCAGGCCGGTGAGGACGTCGGGGGAGACGGTGAGGCTGTCGATGTGCGGCAGGTTCTCGGCCAGGGTGGTCGCTGCCAGGGCATGCAGGGTTGCGGCGTCCACGTCGCCGTGTACCCGCAGCCAGGCCGCCTGGGACTGCGCGCGTGCGGCGCCGACCTCGCGTGCCGCTTCGGCCTCGGCCCGGGCCAGCCGCACCTTGCGGGCTGCCTCGGCCTCGGCGCGCACCCCGTCGGCCGCCGCGTTCTCCTCGGCCTCGCGGCGGGTGTTGGTGCCCCGTTGCTCGACCAACTGCTCCTCGCGGCGCGCCAGTTCGATCTGGCTGGCCAACTCGTTCTCGGCGATGGCCCGTTCCCGCTCCACGGCCACGGCACGGCGCTCGTAGGTGGCCCGGTCCGCCTCCTGCTGGATCTGCTCACGGGCGGGGGTGCGCAGGGCCCGCTCCACCTCGGCCTCGGGGCGGATGGCGACGACCCGCACCGCGACCACGTCGATGCCGGTGGCGGGAAGCCGGGGTTCGGCGGCGAGCCCTGTCGCGACCCGGTGGCGTACCGATGCGACACCGTCGACCAGCGCCTCTGCGAGCGCCGTACGGGCCAGTACGTCCAGCGTGTGCTGCTGGGCGGTCTCGGTGAGCAGCGTGGCGATCTGCTCCAGCGGCGCGCCACGCCAGACCCCGGTGTCCGGGTCCACGGAGAAGTCGAGGCGGGCGGCGGCCTCGGCCGGGTCGCTGATCCGGTACGTCACGGTGGCCTGCACGGTGACGTCCTGGAAGTCGGACGTACGGGCGTGGAAGGCCATCGCCAATTCGCGGTCGCTGACCGGTACTTCGGAGAGCGCGGCAGTCAGCGACCGATACCAGAAGCTCAGTCCCGGTCCGTCGTGGGCGAGCCGGCCACGCTTGTGGTGGCGGATGTGGGCGGTGGGCGCGGAGCGCAGATGGCGCCAGCCGAAGCGCCTGGTGATATCGGCCATGCCGGGATCCCCCTTGTTCTCGTCATGGGGACGATAAGGGGAGGCGGTCTATATCGTCAAGAGGACGAGAATGAGCGCTTGTGCGTTGCCCGACTTCGGCACCCCGGCCTCGCGGCATCACCCGTCGCTGCCGACCTCGGCTGCGCCGCCACTTTGGGGCCGGTGCGGCAGCGAAACGCGGACGGCCGGTGGCTCTCGAAGGAGTCACCGGCCGCCCGGGTGGTACGCCGCCCCCGTCCCCACGGTGCGGCGCGAGCGGGTCGTCGTCATCCGCTCGGACGGCGACCCACGTTTCTCGGGACTACGGCGCGGGTGCGCCCAGTCCAAGTGCGGGAAGGACGGCACTCTCCACGAAGCGGGTGAGGTATGCCTCGTCCGCGTACTTCCCCTCCAGCATCGGCCTGGCACGCATCACGCCCAGCAGCTGCACGGAGACGAACTCCGCCGCGGGAGTGTCCGCCGGAATCTCGCCGCGCTCCGCGCCGCGCCGGACCATCGCATCGATCGCCGCGATCTCCGGCACGATCAGTGCCTCGCGCAGCGCACACAGCAGCTCGGGGCTCTGCAGCGCGGCATGGCTGAGCGCGTGCATCAGTGGGGTGTCGCGGCGCGCGGCCGTACCGATGGCCCGGGCCGCCTCGCGCAGATCCCCCGCCAGTGTGCCGGTGTCGATCTTCGGCAGCAGCACTCGCCGGGTGCCGTGCAGCGCCGCCACGACCAGCTCGGGCTTCGAGCCCCACTGCCGGTAGAGCGTGGACTTGCCGCAGCGCGTCCGTGAGGCGACCCCCTCCATGGTGAGGGCCTCGTAGCCGCACTCTCTCAGGATGTCGAGCACGGCCGCGTAGAGCTCCTGCGCCCGCTCGGGCGTGATCTTCGAGCGGCGTGGCGTGTGTGCCTGTTCCCGCGCGGCTTCCTGCGGCGACATGTGCTTTCCCTCTCAGTGACTCTGCGACGAGGTCCATCGATACGCCAGTGTACCGAAACGCATGTGTACCGATACGTTCGCGTATCGGTACACTGTCGTATCGATATGGCGCGGGGCGGACCGTGCCGCCGCAACACCGTTTCGTCAGCAAAGGGGCACCGGATGAGGCACGCCGGTAGCGGGCCCGCAGATCGGGAGCCGGACAGTTCTGCCCGACCGCCCCTCGTCCGCGAGCTACTTCTCGTCGTGGGACTCTTCGTGATCTACAAGCTCGGCCGGCAGGCCGCGACCGGTCACGTCGAGGAGGCATACCGCAACGCCGGAAACGTCTGGGACTTCGAACGGTCCGTGCACCTGCCGGGCGAGGGCGCGGTACAGAGCCTGCTCCTGCACAACGAGACGCTGATCCACCTCGCGAACACCTACTACGCGATCGTGCACTTCCCGGCCACGCTGCTCTTCCTCGTGTGGCTCTACTGGCGCCGCCCGCGCCACTACGTGTGGTCGCGCCGCATCCTCGCCGCGCTCACCGGTGCCGCGCTCGCCCTCCACCTGCTGTTCCCGCTCGCCCCGCCGCGGCTGCTGGCCGCCACCGGACTGGTCGACACCGGCCAGGTGTACGGGCCGACGGTGTACGGAGCGGCGCCGGCGACCGACTCGATGGCGAACCAGTTCGCTGCGATGCCCTCGCTGCACTTCGGCTGGGCGGTGATGGTCGCCGTGGGGCTGATCGTCGCCACCCGCAGCCGGTGGCGCTGGCTGTGGCTGCTGCATCCGCTCGTCACCCTGCTCGTGATAGTCGGCACGGCCAACCACTACTGGCTCGACTCGATCGTGGTCTCCGCGCTTCTCGCCCTGGCGTTCGCGGCGTTGCCGCTCCGGCGGACGGAGCCGGTACGCGCACACGTTCCGTGGCCGTCCTCGGCGAGCGCGCCCGCGCCGGCGGCCGTGCCCCGGCCCGCCGAGCCCGTCGCGGCGACCGCCTACGCCGCACCGCGGGCGCGCCCCGCGTCCTCGTACGCCTCGTCCGGGGCCCGGCAATGAACGCCACTTCGATCGCCGTCGCGCTGTCCCTCGTCTCCGCCGCCGCGTACGCCTCGGCCGCGGTGGCGCAGGCCCGCCTCGCCGAGCGCACCGAACCCGGCGCGGGATTCCTGAGACTGCTCGGGCGCGGCGCCTGGTGGTGGTCGGTCGGTCTGAACGCGGGTGGTGCGCTGCTGCACGTCGCGGCTCTCAAGTACGGCCCGCTCACGCTCGTCCAGCCGCTCGGCGCCCTCACCCTGGTCGCCGCCGTCCCGCTGGGAGCCAGGGCCGCAGGACGCCGGGTCACCCGGATCGAATGGCGCGGCACGATCCTCACCCTGCTGGGTCTCGGCGCCCTGCTGATGACCGCGGGCGGCACTGCCCCGCACGAGACACTCAGCCTCCCCGAAGCGCTGGCCGTCGGAGCCGGGACCATGGCCGTCGTCGCTGGACTCGGCCGCCCGGGAGCGCGGCCCGGTCTGCGGCACGCGGCGGCGTCCGGTATCACCTCCGGTGTCGCTTCCGCGCTCACCCAGACCCTTACCGTGTCCGTCACCGACCACACCGGCCCGCTGCTCAGCTGGCGTGTGCTGATCGTCGCGGTCCTGGTCTCCGCGTTCGCGATGAGCGGGCTGCTGCTGGCCCAGACCGCCTACCGGGGCGGACTGGGCGCGCCGCTGGCCGTCGTCACCCTCGCCAATCCGGTTGCCGCGGCGGCCATCGGCCTGGCCCTGCTCGGCGAACGACTCCAGGGCGGCACGATCAGCCTGGTCCTGGCGCTGCTGGGCACGGCTGCGGCGGTACGGGGCGTGATCCTGCTCAGCCGCGCACAGACGGCGGCCCCGGCCGCCACCGACCGGGCCGTGGCCGAGCGGGGGACCGGTTCACCGACACGGCTCGTGATCGGGAGCCTGGGACCGTTGGACCAGCCGGCGCTGCACCCGGAATCGGTCCGGACCCCGGTGGGCGGGCCGTAAGGCGTGGAGGCGACTCCTGGCCCGGAGACGTTTCGCGAAGACGTGACACTCACCGGCCGAAGTGTCACGTACAAGAACAACCCACCCGCTGACCCGAGCCGTGCGAACCCCCACCTGGTCACCCGCCGGCCGGTGGTGCCGTCCTCAGCAGCCAGGCGAGCTCGGCTCCTCGGTCCCATCCTCGGCCAGTGCCCGCGTCAGCCAGCCGATCCAGAAGTTCTCCAGATCGATGCCGCCACGCAGCACCAGATGCCGTAGCCGGTCCTCCTCGGACTTCCGCTCAGGAGGGAAGTCACGTTGCTCGATCTCCAGATAGTCCGCCAGTTGACGACGGTGCAGCCCCAGATGCCGGCGCAGCTCCGCGTTCAGCCCGGGCGCGCCGACGACCGCTGCCGCCCGCATGCGCAGCAGCAGCGGATCCCGGATCTGCTTGGGGTCCTCCGAGCGGGCCACCCATGCGGACAGCGCCTCCCGGCCCGCGGGCAGCACCTCGTACTCCTTCTTCTGCCCACGGGCGGGGTGCTTCGAGGGCAGTACCCGGATCTGCCCGGTCTGCTCCAGCTTCCCCAGCTCGCGGTAGATCTGCTGATGCGTGGCGGACCAGAAATAGCCGATCGACCGGTCGAACCTACGGGTCAGCTCCAGCCCCGACGACGGCTTTTCGAGCAGGGCGGTGAGGATCGCGTACGGCAGTGACATGGGGTGCATCCTAGGGACGGCCGGGCCGTGGCCCCATGACGGAGGGGCCGGGCCGGCCGTGAACCCCCGGGCCGGGGTTGCACGGTTCCGTCACAGCGAAGCCGCGAGCTCCGTGCCCTGGCGGATCGCGCGCTTGGCATCCAGCTCGGCGGCCACATCGGCGCCGCCGATCAAATGGGCGGGACGCCCCGCCGCGAGCAACTCCTCGTGGAGCTCGCGGCGCGGTTCCTGGCCCGCGCAGAGCACCACCGTGTCGACCGGCAGGAGATGCTGTTCGCCGTCGACCGTGAGGTGCAGTCCGTCGTCGTCGATCCGGTCGTAGGCGGCGCCCGCGATCATCGTCACGCCGCGGTGACGCAACTCGGTGCGGTGGATCCAGCCGGTCGTCTTCCCCAGTCCCGTACCGACCTTGCCCGTCCTGCGCTGGATCAGGTGGACGGTGCGCGGCGTCTTCGGACGCTCCGGGGCGCGGAGACCACCCCGGTCGCGGTAGCCGGTGTCGACGCCCCACTGCCGGAAGAACACCTCGGGGTCGAGGCTCGCCGCATCGCCCGAGTCGGTCAGGAATTCGGCGACGTCGAAACCGATCCCGCCCGCTCCGATGATCGCGACCCGGTCACCGACCTGCGCCCCGTCGCGCAGGACATCGAGGTAGCCGACCACGCTGGGGTGGTCCAGGCCCGTTATCGCGGGGGAGCGGGGCGTGACACCGGTGGCGAGGACGACCTCGTCGAAGCCCGCGAGGACATCCACCGTGGCCCGCGTGCCGAGCCGCAGCTCGACGTTCTCCTCCGCGAGCCGGGTACGGAAGTAGCGCAGCGTCTCGTTGAACTCCTCCTTGCCGGGAACCCTGCGCGCCACGTTCAGCTGCCCGCCGATCTCCTGGGCCGTGTCGAAGAGAGTCACCTCGTGCCCGCGCTCGGACGCCGAGACCGCGCACGCGAGACCGGCGGGCCCGGCGCCCACGACCGCGACCCGCTTGACGGTACGGGTCGGTGACAGGGTGAGTTCGGTCTCGTGGCAGGCGCGCGGATTGACCAGACAGGAGGTGACCCGGCCGCTGAAGACGTGGTCCAGGCAGGCCTGGTTGCAGCCGATGCAGGTGTTGATCGCGTCGGCACGGCCCTCGGCCGCCTTGACGACGAAGTCCGGGTCGGCGAGGAACGGCCGGGCCATCGACACCATGTCCGCCCGGCCCGACGCGAGGATCTCCTCGGCGACCTCGGGTGTGTTGATGCGGTTGCTCGTCACCAGCGGTACGGAAACGGCACCGCGCACCCGCGCGGTGACCCAGGTGTAGGCGCCGCGAGGCACGGACGTGGCGATGGTGGGGATACGGGCCTCGTGCCAGCCGATACCCGTATTGATGATCGTCGCGCCGGCGGATTCGATCTCGCGGGCGAGCCGCACGACCTCCTCCAGTGAAGAACCGCCGGGCACCAGATCCAGCATGGAGAGCCGGTAGATCAGGATGAAATCGCTGCCGACCCGCTCACGGACCCGGCGCACGATCTCGACGGGAAACCGGATGCGGTTCTCGTACGAGCCGCCCCAGCGGTCGGTGCGCCGATTGGTGGCGGCGGCGATGAACTCATTGATCAGATAGCCCTCGGAGCCCATGATCTCGACACCGTCGTACCCGGCACGACGCGCGAGCTCCGCGGCCCTGGCGAAGTCCTCGATGGTCTCCTCGACCTCGTCGTCGTCGAGGGCGTGCGGAGTGAAGGCGCTGATCGGTGCCTGGATCGCGCTGGGCGCGACCAGATCGGGATGGTGCGCGTACCGGCCGAAATGCAGGATCTGCATGGCGATCCGGCCGCCCGCCCCATGCACGGCGGCGGTGACCTGTGCGTGCTGCTCGGCCTCCGCCTCGGTGGTCATCTTGGCGCCGCCGGGAAAGGAGCAGGCCCGGGCGTTCGGGGCGATCCCGCCGGTGACCATCAGGCCGACACCGCCCCGCGCACGTTCCGCGTAGAAGGCGGCCATCCGCTCGAAGCCGCGCTCGACCTCCTCCAGACCGATGTGCATGGATCCCATCAGCACCCGGTTGGGGAGAGTGGTGAACCCGAGGTCGAGCGGGCTCAGCAGATTCGGGTACGGGCTCATGCGGCGGCTCCTCACGCAGTGTCGTTGCGCCAGTTGTAGACCAGGGGAACACCATTGTGCAACAAGTTGCATAATGGTGTTCGTCGCAGAGCCGCGCGTGCGGTCGTCCCCCGGACGGCGTAACACCAGGGCCCGTCGGCACCTCGCGTCACGGAGAGTGGAACCGCGGCACCCGCCCGCCACGGCGCATCGGGTGGCGTGTCCGGCTCCCACGCACGGCCCCGGACCCCTGCCCCACTCGCCCCCGAACCCCGCGGAGACTCCCATGGCCTGCCTCGACCGGCGTGACCTCGGCCTGCTCGTCCTGCGCGTCGGCACCGGCGCGGTACTGGCCGCGCACGGCACCCAGAAGCTGGCCGGCTGGTTCGGCGGCGGAGGCATCGAAGGAACCACCGCCGCGATGGAGGCCATGGGCTTCCACCCGCCGAAGCACAGTGCGGTCGCCGCCGGGCTCGGCGAGGCGGGCGGCGGTGCACTGCTGGCACTCGGCCTCGCCACCCCGGCGGCCGGTGCGGCCGCGGCCGGGGCGATGGCGGGTGCCGTGGCCGTCCACGCGCCCGCCGGATTCTTCGCCCAGGGCGGTGGCTACGAGTACCCGGCCTTCCTCGGCTTCACCGCCGCGGCGGTCGGCCTGATCGGACCCGGCCGGTACTCCGTCGACCACGCGACCCGGCACGTTTTCAACAAGCCATGGATGGTCGCCCTCGCCTTCGCGGGCAGCGCGGTCGCGGCTGCGGCCGTTGTCGGCCGGCGCGCCAAGGGCCGGGCCGTGATCGACCCCGACACGACCTGACCACCCGACAGGACAGGGACCGGACGGCACCCCAGGGAGGGAGCCGCCCGGTCCCGACCGCACTACTTGCGGAACGTCGGTCCCGGTCGCACTCAGGGGCGCGGTCGGGGACGGGCGATGAGTATGGCCACGTCGTCGTGATCGTCCGGATCGCGCAGCGTGTCCAGGAGCCGGTCGCAGATTTCGTCCAACGAGCGGCCGGGGCCGTCGAGCACGTCGAGCAGGACGTTCAGGCGCTCGTCGATGGCAACACGGCGTGTTTCGACCAACCCATCGGTATAGAGAACCAGTTGATCACCGGGATGCAGGGGGACGGTGGCCGCCTCGAAGGGGACGCCGCCGACCCCGAGAGGCGCACCCGTGGGCAGGTCGAGCAGTTCGGGGCGCTGACCGGTGCGGGTCAGCGCGGGGGGCAGGTGTCCGGCCGCGGCAATGTGGCACCGGTCGCTGTGCGGGTCGTATTCCGCGTAGACGCAGGTGGCGATGTACGGCTCCAGACCCGCGGTGATCCTGTCGAGGTGCCGCAACACCTCGGCGGGCGGCAGGTCGAGGCCGGCCAGAGTGGCGGTGGCGGTGCGCAGGCGGCCCATCGCGGCGGCCGCGTCGATGCCGCTGCCCATCACGTCGCCCACCACGAGCGCGGTCCTGTCCCTCGCGAGCGGAATGACGTCGAACCAGTCGCCGCCGACCTCCGTCGAGGTTCCGGCCGGTTCGTAGCGGGTGGCGACCTCCAGAAGCTCGGGCGGCGCAGGCTGCGGCAGCAGGCTGCGCTGGAGCGTCACCGCGGTGTTGCGGACGCTCTGGTACAGGCGGGCGTTGTCGAGGGACACCGCGGTCCGGCCGGCCAGCTCGCCCGCCAGAGTGACGTCGTCCTCGGTGAAGGAGGCCGGATTGCGGCCGCGCATCAGGCTCAGGACGCCGAACGCCCCGCCCAGGGTGGCCAGGGGGATCGCGAGATACGAATGGATCCCGGCGCCGGCCAGGACCGCGGCAGATCCGGGGTCACGGGCGATGCGTGCCAGATCCCAGTCGTCGACGTGCTTCACGACGACGGGGCGGCCGGTCCGTACGCACTGGGTGGGCAGCCGATTGGCGTCGTAGCTGACCAGGTCGTCGGGCCTCCCCACGGCGGCGGCCGCCTCGGTGAGGCAGCCGGCCTCCACGGCGAGGGTGCGAAAGAGCACCGGGCCGTTGGCAGGTGTCGCGGGGCGGCGGTCGTCCAGGGCGGAGTCGAGTACGTCCACGACCGCGACGTCCGCGAGTTCGGGCACCGCGACATCGGCCAGCTCGCGGGCCGTCTGTTCCATCTCCAGGCTGGTGCCGATACGGGCGGAGCCCTCGGCGACCAGGGCCAGACGCTGCCGGGCCTGGGCCGCCGCCGTGATCGCGCCGTACCGATCGGTGACTTCCACCACCGACGTGGCGACGCCCAGCACTTCGCCGTGGGGATCCTCCAGCCGGTAGACGGAGACGGACCAGGCACGATCGGTATCGGGGTCGGCCGGGGTGCGGCCAATGGTGTACTTGTCGACTTGCGGGATTCCGGTCTTGAGCACTTCCCTGACAGCCGCCTCGGACGCGTCGACACTGACCGAGGGCAGGACTTCGCGGAATCCCCGGCCGAGGTGGTCCTTGGCGGACAGGCCGTGCAACCGTTCCATCGCCGGATTGACGGCGACATACCGTAGATCGGTGTCCAGCAACTCCAACCCGATCGGCGACTGGGCGATCAGCTGCGTGGACAACGCCACGTCCCGTTCCACTTCACGCAGCTTCGACGCGTCCGTGACGATGCCCAGGGTGTAGAACTCCCCCTGTCCCACCGGTAGTCGTGCGCAGCGGAATTCGACCGACCGCGTACCACCGTCCTTGTGCCGGACGGGAAAGACACCGACCCAGCCCTCGCCGGTTTCCACCATCTGCTCGCACTTGCCGGCCACCAGATCCATGTACGCCTCATGGACCAGCAGCAATGCCGCGTTTCGGCCCTGCACCTCCTGTGCGGAGTAGCCGAACAGTTTCTCGGCCTGCGGGCCCCACAACACGATCCGCCCGGCGGCGTCCAGTGCCACCACCGCCGCACGGACCGCGTCCAGTACGCCGGTCGGCTGCTCAAACCGGGCGTCGGGCGCGTCGTTGCCGGCGCCGAAGGATTCCGCTTGGCTCATACCGAGCGCTCCTTTCATCCGCCGGCACCGCGGGGCTACGCGGCGGAGTCGGGCCCTGTCACCGCCACCTGGGCCGGTCTCAGGAGGTGGTCGCCGACCCGGTAGCCGTGCCGCAGCACCTCGGTGCATACGGCCTCACGGGCCCCGCCGCAGGCGTAGTACGTGATCGCCTCGTGGGCATGGGGGTCGAAGGGCTCACCCGCCGCACCGACGGTCCGCAGGCCCAGGGCGGCGAGCCGGTCCTGGAGCGTGCCGGAGAGAACAGCCGCCGCGCCGTGGTCGTCGCCCTGCCGGCGGACCTCTTCCACGACATCCAGGACCGGAAGCAGACCGGTGAGGACATTGACCACGGCGATCTCCCGTATCGCCAGGCGGTCGCGGCGCACCCGCTTGCGGTAGTTGTCGTACTCGGCTTTCAGCCGCTGCAGGTCCGCGGTCAACTCCGCGATCTGCTCACGCGGTCGTGCCTCGTCCAGCCGTGCGTCATGCATGCGTGCCTCGTCCGGCCGTGCACCTTCGGCTCCCGCTCGCGCCCGATCGGTCCCCGCGTCCCGGCGGCGCCGGGACGGAAGGGTGACCGGGGCGGGCCCGCGCCAGTCGCGCACCAGCACAAGTGGCCGCTCGCTCTGATGCCGGAGGTGCGGGTTCTTGTTCATCCGGTGCCTCCCTTCTTCTCGTCGTCGACGATCTCCGCATCGACGACCTCCTCCTCACCGGTGCCCGTGCCTCCGGGCGTGCCGCTGCCGGCCGTACCGCCTCCAGTGGATTGGCTGCCCTGCGCCTGCGCGTACAGGGCGGTCCCGATCCGCTGCGCGGCCGCCGCCGCCTTCTCGGTGGCGGTACGGATCTCGGCTGTATTGTCGCCCTCGGCGGACTCGACCTTGAGCTTTTCCTTGAGCTCGGCCACAGCGGCCTCGGTCTCGGAACGCACATCCGCCGGGATCTTGTCGGCGTTGTCCCGCAGCAGTTGCTCGGTCTGGTAGACCAGGCCCTCCGCCTGGTTGCGGGTCTCGGCGGCCTCCTTGCGCCGACGGTCCTCCTCCGCGTGCTGCTCGGCCTCGCGCATCATGCGGTCGATGTCGTCCTTCGGTAGCGAGGAGCCGCCGGTGACGGTCATCTTCTGCTCCTTGCCGGTGCCGAGGTCCTTGGCGGTGACGTGCATGATGCCGTTCGCGTCGATGTCGAACGCGACCTCGATCTGCGGGACGCCACGCGGGGCCGGCGGCAGGCCGGTCAGCTCGAACATTCCGAGCTTCTTGTTGTACGCCGCGATCTCGCGCTCGCCCTGGTAGACCTGGATCTGGACGGACGGCTGGTTGTCCTCGGCCGTCGTGAAGATCTCGGAGCGCTTGGTCGGGATCGTGGTGTTGCGCTCGATGAGCTTCGTCATGATGCCGCCCTTGGTCTCGATGCCGAGGGACAGCGGGGTGACGTCGAGCAGCAGGACGTCCTTGACCTCGCCCTTGAGGACACCGGCCTGGAGCGAGGCACCGATGGCGACGACCTCGTCCGGGTTCACACCCTTGTGCGGGTCCTTGCCGGTCAGCTCCCTCACCAGCTCGGTCACCGCCGGCATCCGCGTCGAACCGCCCACCAGAATCACGTGATCGATGTCCGACACCTTGATCCCGGCGTCCTTGACCGCGTTGTGGAACGGACCCTTGCAGCGCTCCAGCAGAGGCGCCGTGAGCTGCTCGAACTGTGCACGCGTCAGCTTCTCTTCCAGATGCAGCGGGCCCTCGGCCGACGCCGTGATGTAGGGCAGGTTGATCGTCGTCTCGGTCGCCGACGACAGCTCGATCTTCGCCTTCTCCGCGGCCTCGCGCAGACGCTGGAGCGCCATCTTGTCCTTGGACAGGTCCACGCCGTAACCGTTCTTGAACTGCTTCACCAGGTGGTCGACGACCTGTTGGTCCCAGTCGTCACCACCGAGGTGGGTGTCACCGTTGGTCGCCTTCACCTCCACCAGGCCCTCGCCGATCTCCAGCAGCGATACGTCGAACGTGCCGCCACCGAGGTCGAAGACGAGGATCGTCTGGTCGTTCTCCTTGTCCAGGCCGTACGCCAGTGCGGCGGACGTCGGCTCGTTGATGATCCGCAGCACCTTCAGGCCCGCGATCTGTCCCGCTTCCTTGGTCGCGGTGCGCTGAGCGTCGTTGAAGTACGCCGGGACGGTGATCACCGCGTCGGTGACGTCCTCCCCGAGATGCGCCTCGGCATCCCGTTTCAGCTTCTGCAGCACCCGGGCGGAGAGCTCCTGCGCGGTGTACTGCTTGCCGTCGATGTCGCCGGACTCGGGGAAACGCCAATGAGCGTCCCCCATGTGCCGCTTGACCGACCGCGCCGTGCGCTCGACGTTCGTCACCGCCTGCCGCTTGGCGACCTCGCCGACCAGCACCTCGCCGTTCTTCGCGAAGGCGACCACCGACGGAGTGGTCCGCGCTCCCTCGGTGTTCGCGATGACCGTCGGCTCGCCGGCCTCGAGCGCGGACACCACGGAGTTCGTCGTTCCCAGGTCAATGCCCACTGCCCGCGCCATCGCTGCCTCCTTTGCCCGTCATCGTCCGCATGACATAGCATTTGTCATCCTTTGGACGACATTTTACAACCGGATGGAGCCGAAGCGCATGGGCGGATCGAGTCGGTGACGATGTCCGCGGTACGGGTGAGGCGGTCGGCGGCTCCCGCCGTTCGGCAGGCGTCGACAGGGTGTCGAGCCGGTGGCCGCGGCGTGCGGGCGGCAATGCGGGATCGGGCGTGGACGCAGCGGCTCCGGAGTGCGGTGATGTTGCGCCGGGTACACGGTGAGGGCATGAGCCCGACCTGAGATTCGTCCTCCACAGCCCCTCGTCGGCCGAGTGGCGAAGGCGCACGGCCGGCTACGGGAACGGACCGAAGCACCCGCACCCCGCGCCGAGGCGCGACGAACCCGACCTGAGAAAGGGACCGTCATGGTCCACAGCGGCAACGTGATCGCCGAACTCACGGCCGATCACCGTGAGGTGGAGGAGTTCTTCGCCCGGATCGAGGCACAGCCGGTCGATCATCCCCAGCGGCGTGTACTGGCGAACCGGCTGACGGCGGAGCTGGTGCGGCACTCGGTGGCCGAGGAGATGCACCTGTTCCCGGCCCTTCGTGGAAACGTCCGCGACGGAAAGGGACTGGCGGCCGAGGAACTCGACGAACACGCCCAGGTCGAGCAGCTGCTCAAGGACCTCGAAGGCATGCACGCCAATGATCCGCAGTTCGACGACACCGTCGCGCAGCTGAAGGCGGAGGTCACCTCCCACATCGACGAGGAGGAGCACGACCTGTTTCCGAAGCTCGAGGCGTCCTGTTCCCCCGAGAAGCTGGACGAGCTGGGAGAGCTGGTGCGCCGGTCCAAGGGGACGGCTCCCACCCGCCCGCACCCCTTGCTCCCCGACACCCCGCCCGCCAACAAACTGCTCGCCCCCGGCGCGGGGCTGGTGGACCGCGTACGGGACCTGCTGAGCGGCCGCACCACCAAAGCCTGAAGTCCGGGCCACGCCTCGCCACCCGTGACCCGGACGAATTGTTCACCGGAAGGAGCATCGAATGCCGGCCCTCGAACGGATCATGCCGGTCGCCGGGGCGCCCTGCTGGGTGAACCTGATGGCACGCGACCTGCACGCGGCGCAGTCCTTCTACACCGAGGTCATGGACTGGGAATTCCGTGCCAGCACCCTCGGGAACAACTTCTCCGTCGCCATGGCGCACGGCGAACCCGTCGCCGGAATCGGAGCCTGCTCACCCGGCGGCCCTCCCACCGTCTGGACCCCGTACTTCGCCGTCCGGGACGCCGACGAGACGGCCGACCGGGTCCGGGAACGCGGCGCCACGCTCGCGATCGGTCCGCTCAAGATCGGCGCGGGGCGCGCCGCTCTCGCCGCCGACCGGGACGGGGCCATCTTCGGTTTCTGGGAGGGCCCGGCCCTGGCCTGGTCAGTGGGGCGGGGCAGCGCCGCCGCCCGGCTCGACCTGCAGACCCGCCACGCGTTCGAGGCTGCCATCTTCTACGCCGAGGTCTTCGACTGGGCCCAGCCGCCGGGCGGCTGCACGGTCGACTACGCGCAGGACCACGTCCTCGTCCAGCTCGCGGGACACACCGTCGCGACTCTGCGCGGCGGAGGCATCGAAACTGCCCCGGACCCGAAGATCAGGCCCCGTTGGATCGTCGACTTCCACGTCCAGGACGGCAAAAAGGCCGCCGCGGCCGCCATCGAGGCCGGGGGCGACTCCTCACCGGTTGCCTCGCTCGCCGGTTCCGCGAAGGACGCCTTCCTCATCCGCGACCCGGATGGCGGCTTCTTCACGGTGTCCGACGACTGACGCGGTGGGAGCATCGACTCCGGGACACCGACTCCGGCAGCACCGACCTCCCGCCTCTGTCCCCCGGACGGCGGTCCGGCGTACTCCCACGGTGCCCGGCGCGACCATGGGCGATACGTCGGGACCTTCGGGGCCCGAGACTCCCAGAACCCCGGGACGGGACTCTCAGGCCCGCGCGGCGGATTCGTAGAGGTCGAGCAGCCGACCGCGCGTCGCGTGCAGTCGTTGGGTGAGTACCAGGCCGACCCATTGACTGATCGCGAATCCGAACTCGGGGTCGGACCGGCAGAGCGCGCGGATCTGGGATGCGTCGAATTGGTAAGCGCGAACGGGGCTCACCGTCTCGGCTCCGAGCTCCCACTCGAAGGGCGGGAAGAGCCAGGACAGCCCGATCAGCTCGCCCGGCCCCAGGGACTCGATTTCCGTGCGACGCCGGTGCGGAAGCTGTGAGTCGAGGGTCACGGTGCCCGTCTTCATGATCCAGAAGTGGTCGGCAGTCATGGTTCCTCGAAGAGCCGGTGCCCGGCGGGGAAGAAGACGTTTTCGGCAAGGCTCAGGAGATGGTCGCGGTGTGCGGGCGACAGAGACGTGACTTTGAATGTGGTGGTCATCGGAGAACTCCTCCGAGGAACGGCTCTGCGGAGGGCGGAACCTCCGGCTGCCGTACGGCGTGCCCGGCATGACATCGCGTGGACCCGTGGGACGCGGCGTGCGATGGACATGGTCCGAGCGCGTCGGCTCGTGCGGTCACGAGGTTCTGCCGACCTCTCGTAGAGGAGTTGTTCCCCATCACGGCCGAAGTACGCGACCGGCCGCCCGCGAGACCAGCCTGTCCTGTACCGCTGCCGTGATCGCGTCGGGCGACTCCGTCACGGTGTGTGGCGGGTGTTGGGCCAAGCGTGGCCGGGCCGGCCGGGCGTGGTCGGGCCGGCCGAGGGCGGCCGGTCCGGCCACGCTCACCCGGCGGGACCTGCCGCCCCGGCGGACGGACACCGGGGCCTTGACGCTCAGACGGTCGGTGCTCCTTCGATTCGCCGGTTGCCGCCGTTGTACGCCTGCACAGCTGGTGGACGTCGACGGCGGAGTCCTGCGGGTCGTAGCGCACAGGCAGCCGGCGCTGTCCGTAGTCCTTGGCGAACTCGTCGTAGACGGTGTCGAGTTCGAAGTACTTGCGGTCGTCGACGTAGTGCGGCTTGTATGCGTCGCGGGTGGTGAGGAAGACGACCTCGTCGGGGGAGCAGTAGTACAGCGAACCCAGGCACATGGGGCACGGATGGGCGAGCACATAGAGGGTGATGCCGACCAGGTGCTCGGTGCCGAGCTTGGTGCAGGCCTCGCGGATGGCCGCCGTCTCGTGTGCCCGGCCCGGTCCGCGGCGTGCCCCCGGAGTCACGACGATGGCACGGAGCCCATCTTTCGGCCGGCTCGTGAGCTACCAGGGTATCGAGCCGGACTGGAGTACTCCAGCCGAACTTCTTCATCAGCGCTGGTCAGCGGCTTGGGTGTGGAGAATGTAGCGGGCTGGAGCCGTGGAAGTGAACTCCCTTGCATCTGTGAGGTGCTGAGGTCATGCCCTCGGCCTACTGCTGGGCGCTGATGACGTCCTCCGGGCGTCCGCCGAGTGCGACGCGGCCAGGGACCAGCGTTGCCACCGCGGTGAGCACCGCGGCGAAGCCGAGGGCCCCGAGGAACATCGGCAGGTCGACAGACGGCTGGGCGACGCCCGTCATCCCGACGCTGAAGGCGGTGAGCACCGCGAGCGAGATGGCCGTGCCGAGCACCGCGGCGACCAGAACGATCAGGGCGGACTCGATCCTGAGCATCGACATCACCTGGCGACGGGTCGTGCCGACGAGCCGCAGCAGGGCGAACTCACGGGTGCGGTCCGAGACCGACATGGCCAGGGTGTTGACCACGGCGATTGCGGTGAACGCGATGATCAGGCCCATCGCGAGGTAGTTGACCTCGGCGTTGGATTGCTGCACGTCGGCCTGGAGGTCGTCGACCTGGGTGCGGTCGAGGACGCCGATACCCGGGAATCGCTTGAGGGCGCCGGTCAACTGCTCGCGGCCCGCCTTGCCGTCACCGGCCGTCTTGACGAGGACGGAGGAGGCGAGTGGGTTGTCGACGTGCCGGGCGACCAGGTCGTGCGACATGGTCAGGTCGCCGAATCCCAGACCCCGTTCGTAGACGGCAGCGACCTTCAGTTCGGCCACGGTGGCGTCGCCGAGCGTCACCTTGAGCGTGTCGCCGGGCTTCTTGCCGAGGTGGTCGGCGGAGACGTCGCTCATCGCGATGCTGTTGTCCCCGAAGCCCTTGAGGCTGCCCCGGGAGACGTCCGGGTCCCAGTTCGTGGTGAGGCCCTGCGCGGAGATGCCCTGCGCGGAGTACTTGTCGAGGCCGACGCGGACCTGGGTCCGGACGATCTCGGTGACCTGGGTGACGCCCGGTACGGCGCGCAGCGCGTCCGTCGCCTCGGCGGGGACGCCGGGGCCGTTCGAAGCGACCACCCAGTCCGCCTTGTTGCCCGCCTCGGCCTGGGCCGTGGCGGCGTCGCCCATGGTGGTCTGCACGAACAGGACGGTGCAGGCCATGCCGATGAGCAGGACCAGTGGGGTGACGGCAGCGGCCATCCGCTTGGCGTTGGCCCGGGCGTTGGCGGTCGCAAGGTGACCACCGACGCGCGAGAACTTCAGAGGGATCCCGAGGATCGCGACGGCGACGCGGACGATGACCGGGCCGAGCAGCGAGACCGCGACGGCGAGGACCACGACGGACAGGAACGTGACGGGCTGCGAGGCCGGTTCGGTGCGCAGGAAGCCCAGCAGGACGACCACACCGATGCCGAGCGCCAGGACGAGCATCCCCATGCCGAGCCGCCCCCACGCGAAGTGGTGCTGTTCCATGGACGCCTCGGACAGGGCCTCGGCCGGGCGGATGCGGGCGGTGCGGCGTGCGGCGATGCGGGCCGCGACCCACGCCCCGAGCAGGGCCGCGCCGACGGCGGCGGTGAACGGCACGAAGCTGAAGGTGAGTTCGAGGGTGTCGGGGATGGCCTTGAAGTCGATGAACTTGCCGTGCAGCCAGTACGCGATGGGCAGACCCGCGACCGAGCCGAGTCCGCCCGCGAGGCCGCCGATGATCAGGGCCTCGCGGCCGATCAGCTGACGGACCTGCTTGGGGGTCGCGGCGATGGCGCGCAGCAGGGCGAGTTCGCGGTAGCGCTGCTGGATGGAGAGCGCGAACGTGCCGACGACGACGAGGATCGCGACGAGCAGCGACGTACCGCCCATGGCGCCGCCCATGGAGACGAGTTTGACCCGGGCGTTGCCCGCGTCGAGGAACTCGATGGGGCCGCGCTCGCCACCGGTGGCGACGGCATACCTGCGGCCGTTGCCGACGAGGGCCTTCTTGGCCTGGTCCGCGAGTTCGCTCGCCGAGACGCCGGGCTTGGGCAGCAGGCCGACGGTCGCGACCTGGCCGGCCCGTCCGGAGAGGTCGCGGGCTGTCACGTCGGAGAAGAACAGCGAGGACTGCTGGTGCAGGTCGCCGTCTTTGGCCGCCGCGATGCCGCTGACCTTGTACGTCGTCGGGGCACCGGTCGACTGGACGACGAGGCTGCTGCCGGTCTTGAGGCCGGTGCGGGCCGCGAGTTCCCGGTCGAGGACGACCTCGTCGGCGCCCGTGGGCGCCCTGCCGTCCGTCAGCTCGAACGGCGTCAGTGCGGCGGAGGACCAGGCGTGGCCGTAGGACGGCTTGCCGTCGATGCCCGGCACGATCTGGCCCTGGGGGCCGACCGCGTACGCCGGGAAGTTCGTCTCGGGCACCGCCTTGCGTACACCGGGCAGGCCGGCGAGGACCTCGGTGGTCCCCGCTGGGAGCCAGACCCGCTCGGCCAGCGGCTTCGCCTTGTGCTTCTCCTTGATCTTGTCTTTCTTCTTCTTGATGGTGGTCTGGTGGACGTTCTGGTCGGCGCCGACGATGACCGGGGCGGCGGCGTAGCGCTCGGTGGCGATGGTGCCGCGCAGACCGGTCTCCAGGAGGATGCCGCAGGCGGTGACCAGGGCGGCGGCGCAGAACAGGGCGAGGAAGGCGCCGATGAAGCCGCCCTTCCTGGCCTTGAGCGTCTGCAGTGCGTAGCGCAGCATCACGCCCACGCTCCCAGGTGTGTCATGCGCTCGGCGACGAGGTCGGCGGTCGGGGCGTCCAGCTGTCCGGCGATCTTGCCGTCGGCCAGGAAGAGGACGGTGTCGGCGTGCGAGGCGGCCACCGGGTCGTGGGTGACCATGACGACGGTCTGGCCGGTCTCGTTCACGCAGGCGCGCAGCAGGGAGAGGATCTCCTTGGCGGTCACGGTGTCGAGGGCGCCGGTCGGCTCGTCGCCGAAGATGACGTCGGGCCGGGTGATGAGGGCGCGGGCGATGGCGACGCGCTGCTGCTGGCCGCCGGAGAGTTCGGCGGGCCGGTGGGCGGCCCGGCCGCCCAGGCCGACGCGGCCGAGGATCTCGTCGAGCCAGTCCTCGTCGAGGCTCTCGCCCGCGAGGCGCAGTGGCAGCTCGACGTTCTGACGGACCGACAGGGACGGGATGAGGTTGAACGCCTGGAAGACGAAACCGATGCGCCGGCGGCGCAGCTTCGTCAGCTGGGTCTCGTCCATGTCGTTGAGTTGAGTGTCCCCGATGTAGGACCGGCCCGTGGTCGGCTTGTCGAGGCCCGCCGCGCAGTGCAGGAACGTCGACTTGCCGGAGCCCGACGGGCCCATCACCGCGGTGAAGGAGCCGCGCTCGATCCCCACGGAGACCCCGTCCAGGGCGCGGACGCCGCGGCCGTTCCTGCCGTACACCTTGGTCACGTCGGCCAGACGAAGGGCATGCCCCTGGTCGACCGTGTTGTGGCCGTTGTCGAGGGAAGGGCGGCTCGTCTCGGTCACCATGTTGCGACCTGTCCTCTCCATAGCGCGGTTCGGGGTCTCAGGGGGGGGTGATCTCCGAGCGTATAGGGCATCGAGTCGAGCGTGGTCCGTAGTTCAATTTCCGATCTGCACAACGTCCACCTGCAGGGTCAGCGGTTCCGTGTGATCGCCCACGACGGCACTCCCGTCGACCGGATCTGGACGGCCGACTCCCTCCTCCTCGCGGCGGGCGCCCGAAGGACCTTCCGCGCAACCGGCGGCCCTGCCCTCGGCGTTCGCGCCGGTCGTGGACCTGAGCCGCTCGGCGATCGCCACCCGGCGCACCGTCGTGTTCTCCGAGAGCAAGGACGGCAGCAAGGACTACATCAACGGCAGACGGTTCGCCCCGAACCGGGTGGACATCCGGTCCAAGCCGAACACGGTCGAGGAGTGGACCGTGCGCAACGACACCAACGAGGAACACTCGTTCCACGTGCATGTCAACAAGTTCCCATTGATGAGCATCAACGGCCGACCGCACCACGGTCACGGTCTGCAGGACACAGCGAGCGTGCCCGCCAAGGGGCAACTCGTCGTCCGGATCCACTTCAGGAACTACACCGGCAAGACCGTCCATCACTGCCACATCCTCATCCACGAGGACGCGGGCATGATGGCGGTGCTGGAGATCGTCAAGTAAACACCGGGTGCCCGAACCATCACCCAAATAGCGCACATGTTCGAATGAGGGGTACGCTGCATACATGGCATCGCACCAGCTCCAGGGGTCTCTGTTCGATCAGGGCGACGACGTGCGGCTACGCCCACTGCACGGACTCCGCAGAACAGAGCTTGGCGACGGCGCCTGGATCGACCTCCTGCCGGGCTGGCTGACCGGCGCCGACGCCCTGTTCGAACAACTGGCCACGGACGTCCCCTGGAAGGCCGAACGACGACAGATGTACGAGCGGGTCGTGGACGTCCCGCGCCTGCTCGCCTTCTACCGCGTCGGCGAACCGCTGCCCCACCCCGTCCTCGACGAGGCGCGGCAGGCGCTGTCCGCGCACTACGCCGCCGAGCTCGGCGAACCCTTCGCGACAGCAGGCCTGTGCCACTACCGCGACGGACGCGACAGCGTGGCCTGGCACGGCGACCGCATCGGCCGGGGGGCCCGCGAGGACACGATGGTCGCCATCCTCTCCGTAGGAACGCCCCGGGACCTGCTGCTGCGCCCGTGCCGCGGCGGCGATGTCGTCCGGCGGCCGCTCGGACACGGCGACCTGATCGTGATGGGCGGATCCTGCCAGCGGACCTGGGAGCACGCCATCCCCAAGGCCGCGCGGGTCGCGGGAGGGCGAATCAGTATCCAGTTCCGGCCGCACGGGGTGCAGTGATCCCGGGACACGCGGGGGAACTCACTCACAGGACGGACACCCCATCGCCCTTGGTCGCAGTCGGCTGAACCCGGACAAGGAATCGGCGCACGCACCTCAGTAACCCCGCGGCCCTTCCGGGCAAGTAGCAGATCAAGCTTTACGCGGCAGGTCACCTGGCGCTCCGGTCGGCGGTACTGAACGCCGCCGTGGGCGCGGTGTACTCGCGCGTCGAATGCGGACGCGTTGTCCTGGCCCGAGGCGGGGCGAACCGGTGCCGGAGTGGCAGGTGTGCCTCTCGGGGCCGGACTCCGCTCCGAGTGGCGTCGGTGCACCGGCCGGGGCGATTCTGGTGGAGACGGCCGGGCGGTGACCGAGGACGTGCCCAGTAGGACGAGGAATGCCTCTGCTGCCGTGAGTTCTGGGACCGCATTACCCGCATGCGGCATGACCGCCGGATTCCCGTGGACGGGAGAGGACCGATGAGCGGAAAGCTGACCGGCAGGAAGGCCCTGGTCACCGGCGGCGCACGAGGGATCGGCGCGGCCGTGGCCCGCAGGCTCGCCGCTGACGGAGCCGACGTGGCGATCAACTACCGGAGCAGCGGCGACGCGGCCGAAGCACTCGCCACCGAGATCGCGGCCGACGGCCGCCGCGCGGTCGCGATCAAGGCGGATGTCAGCGAACCGGACGAGATCCGCCGGCTGACCGATCAGGCCGCCGAGGCTCTTGGCGGACTGGACATTCTCGCCAGCAACGCCGGAATCGAGTACTTCGGCAAGCTGGACGATGTCACCCCAGCCGACTTCGACCGTGTCTTCGCCATCAACACCCGAGCTCAGTTCTTCGCCGTACAGAACGCGGTGCGGCATATGGGCGAGGGAGGGAGGATCGTACTGACGTCATCGCAGAGTGCGCACAAGGCCGTTTTCTACCACGCCCTCTATGCGTCGAGTAAGGCCGCCGTCGAATGTATCGCGCTCAACCTCAGCCCCGAACTCGGCCGGCGCGGCATCACCATCAACGCCATCGCGCCCGGGGGAACCGTCACCGACATGTCGGCTCAGGCGGCTTCCCAGTACGTCCATCCCGACGTCGACACTGATTTCCGCGACCTCATTCGCACCGCCAGTTCGCTCGGGCGGATGGCCCAGCCCGCCGAAATCGCCGCGGTGGTCTCGTTCCTGGTGTCGGACGATGCCTCGTTCATCACCGGCCGGACCATCCAGGCCGACGGCGGCTGGTTCTGACGTCACCGTGTCCGGCAGGGCGGGACTAACCGTGCAAGCGCATGCCGAGGAGGCCGTCGTCTGTCGGTTGAAGGCCACCGGCCGGCCGGTGAGCCGCAGAGCCGCATTACTTGAGTCGCCTTCCAGGATTGAGGTAGCGGAATGACGTATGCCGCCCAGGACCGCCCACGTATCGGCTGGATCGGTGTCGGCCGGATGGGCTTCCAACTCGCCACCCGGCTGCTGGACGCCGGGCACGACGTAGCCGTCTACAACAGGACCCGCTCCAAGGCCGAACCGCTCGCGGAGCAGGGAGCGACGCTCGTCGACCGGCCGTCAGATCTGTCCGACCGGGATGTCGTCTTCACCATGGTCGCCGCCGCGCCCGCCCTGGAGGCGGTCACCACCGGCCCCGACGGCGTGCTGACCTCGCCGGATGTCGCTCCGGGGGTGCTGATCGACAGCTCGACGGTCTCAACCCGGATGTCAGCGCTGATCCGGAGCGCATCTGCCGACCGTGGGACCGACTTCCTGGCCGCCCCGGTGAGTGGGAACCCGAAGGCGATCGCCGCAGGGAAGCTGACTGTCGCGGTCTCCGGCTCGCGCGAGGTGTTCGGCCAGGTCGAGCCATTGCTGGCACTGCTCGGGCGCGGGGTGACCTACGTCGGCGAGGACGAAGTCGCCCGTCTCGTCAAGATTGCGCACAACGTCTTCCTCGGTGTCGTCACCCAGTCGCTCGCCGAAATCATGATTCTCACAGAGAAGGGTGGTGTCAGCCGTGCCGCCTTCCTCGCATTCCTCAACGACTCCGTGATGGGCTCGGTCTACACCCGTTACAAGTCGCCCGCGCTGGTCAACCTGGACTTCACACCGACGTTCACCATGCCGCTGCTGCGCAAGGACCTCGACCTGGGATTGTCCGCGGCCCACGAGCTGGAAGTCCCGATGCCGCTCGCGGCCGCCACCGCTCAGCTCGTCATGGGCGCCATCGGCGCGGGGCACGTCGAGGACGACTTCGCCACGTTGATCCTCGAACAGGCCAGGAGCTCCGGCATCACGCTGACGCCTGAGAACGTGCCCGTGGGCGACGGTCTCTCGCCACAGCCATGACCTCCGTGATCAACCACCGCAGCAGATGCTGCATCGCGTCCGGGGCCGCATCGCCGGCGTGCTCGGCCAGGGGCCGGCAGTTCTTCCTCGGCAGGTCCGACAGCGGGCCCAGCACCAACGCCCGTGCCCGGTAGTGCGGTTCGACCCGGGCGACCCGGCCTGCGATCCGCTCCATCGCATGGTCGGACGCCACCGGGTAGGGGCTGCGTTGCACCCCGCGGCCACCGACTGATCTTCGTTCGTCCATACAGCTCACGACGATCACTGGTGGCCGTACCTGTTGCCGCACCGGCCCTGACTCGCCAGCCGCACCAGAGCCGATCTGCGGCTTCCGCGATACTCCGCTCGGACCTGGAAGCCGCCCCGGAGAATGGTGTGAACTGGACGCTGGGATGCGGTTGTTGCCACGACCCGGCCCTCGGCATGATGGCTGGCGCACGCCGTGAACCGCCATTGACCATCGTCTCTCCGTGATGAGACCCAGCCGGGACCCCCATCGCGATATGGCGTTAGTCTTCCACTTGCGCCGCTGCCTGCGTCGCGCGGAGACGTTCGACTGGACCAGGACGGAAGCATGTCAGGAGAGATTTCGCCCACCGGGAAGCGCTCCGGCCCCGACTCGTCGCCCGAGCTGCGAGCCTCTCATGCCGACCGGGACCGGGTGGTGGATGTGCTGCGTATCGCGGCGGGGGAGGGCCTGCTGACCATGGACGAGTTGGACGAGCGCCTGGAAACTGCTCTGTCGGCGCGGACTCTGAGGGAACTGACCACGCTCATCGCTGACCTGCCGCCCGTATCGGCCACGCTCGGCGCGACCGGAGCAGAGGGCAAGGACATCGTTCGGATCCAACAGGCCCACAGCGGCGCGGTCGAGCGCGTGGGGCGCTGGGTGGTACCGCGGAGGCTGGAGCTCATGGTGACGTTCTGCAAGGTGACGCTCGACTTCACTGACGCAGTGATCACGCACGACACCTTGCGGATCGACGTGGGCATGACGGGGAAGACCCTGACACTGGTCACGAGGCCGGGCATCGTGGTCGATACCGATGGTCTGCAGCTGGTACACAGCAGAGTCAAGTACCGTCAGACTCCGACGAATCCCGATACGCCGGTCACTTTGCGAGTGGAGTTGGTCGGTCGGAAGGCCCACGGCCGCGTAGTGGTACGGCCCCCGCGTCGGACGTTCGGGCAGTGGCTGCTGCGCAGGCACACGTCCCTTTCTGCGGGCGCTTGACTCCACCACCCACGAAGGGCTCGCCCTGTCCCGGGGAAGAACGTAGGACCCATTGAGTGCATCTCACCGGTCTTTGGCGGACGTGCGAGTCCGTGTCGCCGAAGCTTGCGCGTGAGGTGCCGGCCGGCCGCAGCCCCGGGGCTGAACGACACCACCCCTTCCTGATCGTCCGAGCCGTGCCGGGGAGGGGCGGCGCCCGGGTGAAACCACTGCTGGAGCACCGACGGAACTTCGTGGCCTCGGCCGATGCCTCTCCCCCGGAGATCGGTTCCTGCGTTGGGCGAAGGGCCGTAGAAGCATTGAGTGCCGGGCGGAAGGCCGCGATACTGACGACCGGCCTACGGGGGATCAAGGGAGGACACATGAGCCAGGTTGTCACGGGGACCATGGTGCGCGTCGAGAACGTCCACAAGTCGTACGGCCAGGGAGCCGCCGCCGTCCATGCCCTGCGCGGCGTCTCCTTCGACATCCCCCGCGGTGAGCTCGTTGCGCTCAAGGGGCGCTCGGGCTCCGGGAAGACCACCCTGCTGAACGTCGTCGGAGGGCTCGATGCACCGGACCGGGGCCGGGTCACCGTGGACGGCCTGGACCTTTCGGAGCTCGGCGAGGACGGCCTGCTGGCGCTGCGCCGGGACCGGATCGGCTTCGTCTTCCAGTCCTTCGGCCTCATCCCGATCCTGACGGCCGCGGAGAACGTGGGCGTGCCGATGCGCATGCGCCGGGCCGACATACGGGAGCGCGAGGAGCGAGTCGAGCTGCTGCTGTCCCTGGTGGGCCTCGCCGACCACGCGGCCCAGCGGCCCGGCGAGCTCTCCGGCGGCCAGCAGCAGCGGGTCGCCATCGCCCGCGCCCTGGCCAACAACCCTTCGTTGCTGATTGCCGACGAGCCCACCGGCCAGCTGGACGCGGAGACCGGCCATGCCGTGATGGAACTGCTGCGGGCGGTCGTGCACAGCGAACAGGTCACCGCCCTGGTGGCCACGCATGACGCGACGCTCCTCGACCTGGCCGACCGGGTGCTGGAACTGCGCGACGGGGAGATACGGGACGAGACGGGGGAGTAGACCAAGCCGTCGCCTGTCAGGATTGCGTCATGTTCCCCGACCTGCGCCTCGTCACATAGGTCGGGATCGTCGGCCGTGAGGCCGATGCTGTGCAATCAGCAGGGACCGGAAGACAATGAGGGGCAAGGAGCGCAGGTACGAGGCGGACGTTGCCCACGACGGTGCCGACGCGCTCCAAGGGCCGCCCGCGACCCGGACGTGGTCGTCCTTGACCTGGGGCCGGCAAACACTCCTCGGACGAGAAAGTGGAGGCGCTGTGCGCGGGCGCCGACGACTACGTCACCGAGTCGTTCGGCATGGACGAGCTGCCGACCCGCCTGCGGGCCGCCGTGCACCGGGCCGAGCCGGCCGGAAGCAAAGAGGACAACGTGCTGGCCGGGACCGACGGGTTCACCGTCGACCTGGCCGCCGAGGCGCGTTGATGTGGCGAGCAGCCCGCGCACCCGCTGTTCGGTCACGGCCGGCGATCAGCTGCGCCCGCTGTCGTCCGGCCATACGGTGATGTGGTCCTCCTCCAGGTCCAGCGCCACTCGGTCGCGCATGCCCAGCGCCCTCGTGTACTCGGCCGGCAGCTGGAGGCGGCCGGCCCGGTCGAGCATGGCGTACTCGCGGGCCACCAGCGTCTCGTGGCCAGTGGTCTCGTCGACCTCGCTGCGGCGCAGGACCTCCGTGGAGGTGCGGCCGTCGCGGATGGCGACCGTGCGGCGGACCTCGGTGGCCACGGCGCGGTCATGGGTGACGATGACGATTGTGGTGCCCAGCTCCTCGTTCGCCGTGCGGAAGGCGGCGAAGATCTGCTGGGCGGTGTGGGAGTCGAGCTCGCCGGTGGGTTCGTCGGCGAACAGCACCGCCGGGTCGCAGGCGAGGGCCACGGCGATCGCGACCCGCTGCTGCTGACCGCCGGACATCTCATGCGGGCGGCGGTCCCGGCAGTCGGCGACCTGGAGCAACTCCATCAGTTCCAGGGCACGTTCGACGCGGGCCCGGGACCGACGCCGCCCGCCCGCCAGCTGGAGGGGCAGGGTGACGTTCTGGGCCGCGGTGAGATACGGCAGCAGGTTGCGGGAGGTCTGCTGCCAGATGAAGCCGACCACCTTGCGCCGGTAGTGCAGACGGTCCTTCGCGGTCATGGCCAGCAGGTTGTGGCCGGCCACCTCGGCCGCCCCGGCGGAGGGGGTGTCCAGGCCGGCCAGGATGTTCATCAGGGTGGACTTGCCGCTGCCCGAGGCGCCCACCAGGGCTAGGAGTTCGCCCTCGCGGACGAGCAGGTCGAGGCCCTGGAGGGCCTGCACCTCCACGCCGTCCGCCGAGAAGATACGGACCAGACGGTCGCAGGTGATGAGGGCGTCGTGGCCGTAGGCGGGCCGCGCGCGGGTGGCGGTCGCCTTGTCGGCCAGTTCGGCGAGGGTGGGATTCGTCGTCATCGGGCTCCTTGTTCAATGGGGGGCCGCGGCCGGCCGGGTGCGCGCCGGGGCTGCCGCGTGCGGGCGAGGCCGCCAGAGTAGGGGCCCGGGCCGCCGAGGCTGCCGTGGTCCGGGGCCGGGGCCGCCGAGCCCGCCGGGGTCAGGGGACGGAGTCGCCGGAGCCCCCAGGGTCTGGCGCCGGGGCCGCCGGGGACGGGGTGCGCTGCCCCTCTCACTTCGTGTCACCGGCTCTCAACTCCCGCACCGCTCCTCTCCGCCCCGCCCACCACGCCTGTACGCCGGCGATTCCCACCGTCACCGCCACCACGGCCAGCGCCGGTACCGTCAGTGACCAGGCGTCGGTGTGCAGCGGGGTCTGCTCCAGAGGAGCGACCGAGGGCGGCAGGGCCACTGCGGTCAGGTCCATGCCGGGGGAAAGCAGGCGGATCGCGGCCCAGCCGGTCAGGACGCCGCCCGCCGCGGCGAGCACGGCCTGGGGCAGGGACTCCAGGACGAGCAGGCGGCGGCCCTGCCGACGGGTGAGGCCCATGGTGCGCAGACGGGCGAGCAGCGCGATGCGCTCGGGGGCGGCGCGCAGGAGTGACAGGAGCAGCGCGAGCACGGCGTAGCCGGCGCCTGCCGCCACCGCCGCCGTGTAGAGGTGCTCCACGCCGGACTGGAGGGGGGAGTCGACGTACTGGGCTCTCTCGTCGGCGCGGAGGCGGACCGACACCGCGTCCCCGGCCGCCTCGCGCAGGGCACGGCCGTCCGCTTCCGGGCCCGTCACCAGCAGCGTCGTCGGCCTGGCCGCCGTGGCGCCGAGGCCGGCGCGGTCCACCACCAGGAAGTCGGCGCCCATCACGGCCGGAGTGATGTCCCGGACGAGGACGATGCGGACGCTGACACTGCTGCCGTCCTCCATGCTGACGGGGAACGGAGCCGAGCCGTGGACGTCCGCCACGCTCGGGGAGGCCACGGCGGGCAGCACGGCGCCGGTCCCCGGGCCGCCCCGGCCCTTCTTCAACACTCCTTCGGAGAAGGCACCGAGCCCCGTCCGCCTCGTCAGCTCCGCGTAGCCGCCGGGATCCACGCCCACCACTGGCACCGACTGGCGCCCGTCGTTCGGCTTCGCCCGGTACGCGACGCTCACCGCCGCCACGTCCCGCACGCCGGAGACCCGGCGCACCCGGTCGGTGAGCCCCGTGGGCAGGGAATCCACCGTCGCATCCAGTCGGGCGTCGGCCCCGACGGCGAGGAGCGCCGAGTGGTCCCGGGCCTCGCCGATGCCCGCCAGGACCGAGCCGCCGAACGAGGCCGTGGTGAGGGCGGTGAGCAGGGCGAGCAGCGGCAGCACCGCGGACGCGGAACTGCGACCGGCCCGGGCCAGGGACAGATGGGTCACCACACCGCGCAGCCGCCCGGCCGGGCCGGCCATGCCACGCAGGGGAAGGGGGTAGAGGCGGACCAGCAGCAGCGCGGCGATCACCCCCACCAGCACGGGCGCCGCCGAGATCAGCTGATCGTCGGACCCGTCGGACGTGCCCTGCCGGCGCAGCGTCACCACCGCGCCGGCGGCCACCGCCACCAGCGTCAGCTCCGCGACCGTACGTCGCCGGGACGGTCGTACGGACGTCACGTCCTGGCGGAGCGCGGGGATACGGACGAGCCGGTGGGCGGCCGCCGCGCGCAGGGGGAGGGCGGCGCAGGCGACGACCGTGACCGCGAGGGCGGCCAGTACGGCGGGCAGGGCCCGGGCGCCGGGGAGGGCCCGCACCGCCACGACCAGGCCGAGCGCCCCGGCCGGGACGGCGACCACCGCCGTCTCCGCGAGCAGGCGGGCGGCGAGGCCCGGCAGCGAGGCGCCGCGGGCGCGCAGCAGGGCCAGTTCGGTGCGGCGACGGTCGGCCGTGAGGCCGCCCGCCATCGCCAGGACGACGGCGGCGACCGTACCGCTGCCGAACGCCGCGACCGAGATCAGCGCAGAGACGCCGGAGTGCAGGCGGGAGTAGGAGGCGAGCACGTCGTCGAGGTCGGTTTGGGCGTCCGTGAAGGGGTCGATGGCCGTGCGCACCTGCTGGAGGCCGGGGCCCGACTCCAGGGCGGCGAGCGCGGACTTGAGCGCGCCCAGGTCACGGTGGTGCAGAGTGTTCGGGTCGGGGGCCAGCCGCCAGTAGCGGTAGGGCAGCCCCTCGGTGCCCAGAAGCGCGGGAGCGGCCTCGGACGGCAGCAGCAGGGCACCGAGCCAGTACCGGGGAGATTCCGGGTCCGCGGGCGTTACCCGCATCAGCGCGGGCGTGCGCAGCAGGGTGTCTGTCGCCCAGTAGGCGCCGTCCCGGTCGCGCGGGGCAACGATGCCGGTGACCCGGACGGCGAGCGCGTCCCGACCCGCGCCGGGGACGTGCAGGACCGACCCCACCTCGATGCGCAGGCTCTTGGCGGTGTCCGCGCTGACCGCCGCCTCCACCTCGGGCGTCGTCGCGGTGACCGTGCCGGACGCGCGTGGCAGACGGCCCTCGCTCAGCCGGGCGTGGTCGGCCAGGCTCGCCTGCGCGACGAGGGCGACCCGGGCGGGCAGCCCGCTCGGCCGGGGCAGCCAGGGTTCGGGCACCGCCTGGTTGACGGACGTGGCCACGCCGTACGACGACTGGCCGGGGTCGGGGACGAAGGGGCGCCGGACCGTGCCGAGGATGCTGGCGTACTGGCGCTTCACGGTGGCGGGGAGCAGCGCCTGCTCGCGCTGGTCCTGCGGCAGGTCCGGCAGGGGCACCGGGGCGGACAGACCGACGACGCTCCGGGAGTGGGGCACCTGTTCGACGGAGCGGCGCAGGCCCGCGTCCTCGTACCGCTCCAGCGCGCGCGGGAACGCGGCGGCCAGGCAGGCGGTCACCGCCACCAGCAGCGCGAGGGCCAGAGCGGCAGCGGGGGCCGACCGCAGACGGGTGCGGACCCAGGGGGCGGCGGCACGTTCCACACGCCTGAACGGGATTACCATGTCACTCCCCCTCCCGCAGTACCTGCACCGGATCGGCCTGTCGCACCGCCAGCAGCGCCACGACGACGACCGGGACGGCGGCCACGGCCGCCAGCAGGGCGGCCACCCGCAGCGGTGGCAGTTCCACCAGCAGATCCGGCACCGGGCGGGTGGCCTCGCCGGTCAGGACGATGAGCGGCAGCACCGCGCGGGTCAGGGCGATGCCCAGGCCCGTGCCCACGGCCAGCGCCAGCGCGATCAGGACGCCGTGCTCGGCGGCGACGGCACGGGCCAGCCGGCGGCGTGGGGCGCCCAGGGCACGCAGGATCGCGAACTCGGCGTTCCGCTCCCGCAGCGCCCCGGTCGCGCTCACCGCGAACCCGAGCGCGGCCAGCACCGCCGCCGCCCCGGCCGCCGCGGTGAACGCGGCCTCCGGGCCCGCCCCGAACGGGTCGTCGCGCAGCTCGGCGGCGATCTCGTCACGCACGACGATCTGCCAGGGATCGAGGTCGGGCCGGGCGCGCAGAGCGGTGGCGACAGCCGCGCTGTTCGACGGCGAGTCCGGCCGCAGCCACCACTCGGTAGGCGCGAGGGCGGCCCCGTAGCGCGCCTGGAGGACCCGGTTCACGGCGTGCAGATCGAGGAGCACGCCGCCGCCGTCGCCGTCGCCGTCTCCCTCCCCGCCCTGGGCCGTCGGTAGCTGCCGTACGGCGCGCACGATCCGCACAGGCACGTTCTGCCCCTGGAAGGCTATGTCCATCGTCTGACCGGGGCGGGCACCGGCGGAGGCGAGGAAGCGGTCGGTGGCGAGGGCGGCCACCGCGGTGGTCTTGGGCTGTGTCACCTGCATGCGCAGCGTCAGTGACGGGCCGAGCCAGGGCTGGTAGGACGGGACGTAGCCCGTGCCGTACACCACGGTCGGGTGCGCGGCGGGGCGGACGCGCGCGCGGGTCGGCGAGGTTCTGTGGTTGCCCGAGTCCTGTCCGTCGGTGCCGGAGACCGCCGTCCAGGACGCCGGCAGGGGCACTCGCTGTGCCGTGCCGGCGGCGGTTGTCGCGGTCAGGGCGTCGAGGGTCAGGGTGTGCTGTTCGGCGTGGTGGGACGGCATGGGCAGCACGAGCTGTACCCCGGTGAGCTTCAACGGTCCGTGGATGCTCGGCAGTTCGACAGACAGCGTGTGCGGGCGCCCGTCGGCGGGGAGGTCGCCGGACGGCAACGTGTAGGGGACGCCGTGGTCGTCCTCCAGCGTCTGGGTCACGGTCGCCGCGCTCTTTGTGTCCCGCACCGAACTGAGCAGGGTCGCAGTCAGCGTCAGCCGGGTCGCCCCGGCGGGCACGCGCGCGCCCGCCGACTCACCCGACGGGCCCAGCCCCGCCAGCAGCTTCTTCATCGGGGCGGGCGCCAGGTCGGGGCGCAGCAGGACGGTATCTGCCGCGTGCGCGGTGTCCAGCGCCAGCACCGTCGCCGTGCGTCCGGCGGGCAGCGTCAGGGTCGTCCGCATGGCGGGGACGGCCTCGCGCACGTGGGGCACGGCCGCGTAATCCTGCGTGCGGCCGAGCTCGCCGTCGCCGGCGCCCAGGACCCGCACCGGCGCGCCCGCCGCGAAGTCGGCCTGGTCGTCCTGCGAGCGCCCCCAGGAGGAACCCTGGCCGATCGCCAGTACGCCGAGTGCGACGGCCAGGACGAGCAGCAGTACGGGTCCGGCGCCGCCCCCCGGGCGGCGGCTGAGCTGCCAGCCGGCCAGCGCCCCGGCCAGCCCCCGCCCGCCCGTCGCCCGGCGCTCGGCGAGCCGGGCGGCCAACGGCAGCAGACGCAGCGTCAGGACCGCGCCGGCCAGCAGCGCGAGGGCGGGCGCGGCGACCAGCAGCGGGTCGATGCCCAGCGCGCCGGTCGTGTCCGCGCTCACCCCGCCCGACGTGCGGCGGTGCAGCTGCCAGTAGGCGACCCCGGCCACCGCCACCAGCCCCAGGTCCGCCCCGGCCCGCAGCGGAGCGGGCAGGGCGCGGGCGCGGGACGTGCGGAACCCGGCCGACGCGACCGCCGGCAGGGTCACCGCCAGCGCGCACCCCAGTGCCACGCCGGCCGCCGTCAGCCACACCCCGAGCCGTCCGCCGGCCGGCACCTCCAGCTCCAGTCCGAGCCGGGCCAGCGCCCCCTGCCCGGCCAGCAGCCGGACCAGCGGGCCTGCCAGCAGCGGGGCGATCAGCAGCGCGGGCCCGGCCAGCAGCAGCGCCTCCCGGGCGGCAAGGCCGGCGAGGGTGGCGCGGGAGGCGCCGCGGGCGCGCAGCAGCTGGGTCTCGCCGGTGCGTTCGGCGGCGAGCAGCCGGGCCACGAGCAGCAGCGCGCAGGTCGCGAGCAGGGCGAGCTGGAGGGCGACGATCAGGAGGGTGGAGCGGGAGACGAGCAGGGAGCGCTCGACCCGGTCGAGGACCTCGGGGAGGGCGGTGCTCGCGGTCGTTTTGCCGGCCGTACCGCCCTTGCTGTCGTCCCCGGTGGACAGTTTGAGCAGGGTGGCAGGCCCGGTGCGCGCGGAGGTGCGCAGGGCGCCGATGCGGTCGGCGGTGAGGCGGGCGAAGTCGGCGGAGGCGAGCCACGCCGACCCTCCGCCGCTCACCCGGCCGCCGGTGACGACGGAGGGCGCCGTCAGCAGGGGGCCGTAGGTGGTGAAGGTGGACGTCCGTACGCCCCGACCGCCCAGTTCGTCCAGCAGCCAGTAGGGGGAGGCCGGCTCGGCGGCCCGGTACACGCCCGTGACGAGGATCCGCACGGGCGGCCCGTCGAGCCGGTCGGTGACGGTGAGGCGGGCGCCCGGCGCCAGCCGCAGCCGCCGCGCGGCGGTCTCGGGCATCGCCACCTCGACGTCCGGCGTGCCCGCGCGTGGCAGGCGCCCCTTGCTGAGCCGCACCTGCGTGGAGTCGAGCGCCGCGAAGTGTGTGAGGTCGGGCTTGTCGCCGGGCCGGGTGGCTGCGGCCCGGGTGGTTGCGGGCAGGGCGTACGGGCCGGAGCGCACCAGCGTCCGCACGGTCACCGGCAGCCCGTCGAAAGTGCGGCGCGCTGCGTCGCGTACGGCGGTGTCGGTGGCCCGGCGACGATCGGGCGCCACCTCGGCCCTGACGACCAGCGCGGCATCGGCAGCATTGCGCGGCTCGGCCAGCGAGTGGCGCAGGGCCGCGTCGCCGATCGCGGTCGAGTAGGCGGCCAGGGCCGCCAGCACGGACGTGGTCAGCAGGACGGCGACGAGCGCAGCGGCGATCAGTGGGCGATGCGCCTGCGCCCTCGCCAGGACGAGCGTGGCACGCCCCGAACGCCCCCCGAAACGCCCCCCGTGCGTCGTCACTCGGCTTCCCCCAAGCCTCAGTTGTCACCGTTGCCAGATCTCCCGGTGATGTTGTCAGACCGGATGCGGTGGCGTAAGTGATGATGAAGCGGGCTTGATCGGATCGTGACCGGAATTCGGCGTTCTATGAAGAGTCTTCAATATCTGACCGGTGACTTGTCAGACCTGATGCACGACGCCGTCTCCGACGCGCAGGAGGCCACCCGCGTCGCGGCCCGGGACCTGAACAAGTGGGCCGCCGAGGCACGGCCAGGGAAGATGGAGACCAGCGAACTCACCGCCGTCGACAAGCTGATGCTCGCTGACACCGGCGTCGCGGGCGCCGGTACCGAGCTGAACGAGATCCTCACCGCCGGCGACCTGGCGTGCGCGTCGATGCGTATGGACCCGCTGAGCCTCGACGACGAAACGGCCATGGAGCGGATGTTGGCGAAGTCGGACACCCCACAGGGGCGGGCCTACCTGATGAAGGCCCTGGTCGCCGGCCACAGCGTCGCCGAGATCGGTACATTCCAGGACAAGATCCACGGCAAGGGCCCCGACTGGCTGCGCCGACGGTCCTCACCGAAGTCGAGAAGTCGGTGGCGCAGGGGCGGCCGGTGCCGGTCGGTGTTTCGGGCAAGGAGGGCGCGCATGCGATGACCATCATCGCCCAGGAGGGTGACATGCTTCAGGTGTACAACCCTTGGGGCTCGACCACCTGGGTCAGCGAGGACGACTTCATCAACGGCCGCATGGGCAAGGCTTCCAACAGTGATCTCCCCAACGCGTACAGCGTCTGTCTTCCGCAGTAGCAGGGGCGGTGCCGCGATCTCGGCGGCCGCGCTCCTCGCTCTCGCCACGGGCTGCGGCTCGGGCACCGACGAACCGGCCGGCGGCTCCACGAGCCGCCCGACGAGCCACTCGGTGAAGGACACCAGCGTCACCGCCGAGCCGGGCGAGCGCTTCACGCTCACCGTCGACCAGAACGCCTCCACCCGCGAGTACTGGTACCTGGTCGACACCGAGCCCGACAGCTCGGTGCTCGTCAGCCGCGGCCAGGACTACGCGTCGGACTCCGGCGACGAGCCGGTGGCCGGTGCCGGCGGCAGGCTCACCTTCACCTTCGAGGCCAAGGGCAAGGGGACCACCCGGTTCACGCTGCTGCACTGCACCTTCACCACGTGCCAGGGCAACAACTCCACGCTGCCCCCCGAGACGACCGGACTCTCCGCCACCCCGACCACGGGGGCGGGGTCCCCCTCCCAGGCTCCCGAGCGCATCACCTACACCGTCACCGTCAACTGAGCTCCAGCGGACCAGTCGGACGAGACACCAGAGGTCCCGCCATGAACGACGACGCCCCGTACCCGCCGAGAGGCGGCCGTCGTGGTACGGGAGTGGCTGCGAGCCGGCACCGAACTCATGGGCGGGATCGCCGCCGACGACACCGCGGCCACCTGGCTGCGCGCCGTCGTGACCATTGTCGAACTGAAGCAGCTGACCCGGGCGCGGAGCCAAAGTACGCGATCCGAGCTGCGTCATGAGCCGTCGGGTGGGTGCTGATCAAGGACCATGTCATCGGGGCCCAGGCGGCGATGGCGTTGTCGCTGCCACCGGCGAGGAACACCAGCCGACCGTGCAGGCGGGCGACGGCGAGGGCCTCGATGCTTCCTGTGTGTCCGGCGAACGCCTGCCCATGGCCTGCCCCCGGGCCACGGCCCACACTGGGACCGTCCAGTCGGCACCGGCCGTGACCGCCACGGGACGCCGGCCGAGGCGGTTGAGCAGCAGTGCCGTGATTCCCGGTCGGCCACCGGCGAGGCGGCGAACCACACGGCACGCGGCGACTTCCCTGGCCCACACCTCGTCGCCCGTCGCGCTCACCCACACGCGGCGACCGCCGACGACACCGGCCGCCACGGCCGTCACGGCACCGGAATGCCGTTCGCGGGCGGGCTGAAAACCCGGGGGTCCACGTCCCACACCCGTACGGTGCCGTCGGCGCTGCCACCGACCAACAGGCACTGGTCGCCGACCACGGCCGACCCCAGGGCGGTGAGAGGGCGTGCGGAGCCGCTGAGGATGTGCTCCGAGCCGTCGGCGTCGCTCACTGCGCTCAACCGCACGGTCCCTCCGTCCGTGACGGTGGCCAGGCCGGATTCCCCCGCGGTGCCCGGTACCAACGCCACTACGCCATTGCCGTCGGGCCCGTGCCCATCGCCGTGGGGCAGCCGTGACGTCACGGACGCTGCCGTCGTCGGTATGGCCGTGACTGACGAGGCGGACGACGAGGCTGTGCTCCCGGGAGAGCGCGTTCAGGGACATTGCGTGATTGGGATTGGTCCCGTTCATCGGTCTCGTGAGTGACGTGGCGTCATGTCCGTTGTGCGGCAAGGGACCCGGGAGAGCGGAGCAGGTGCGGTGCTGGTGATCACGTGGTTGTCGAGACCCATGAGAACCGAGCGAGACCGTGCCTGCCCGGAACACGGACGTGCGCAGGTCATTGCGGAGGTGGCCCGTGCCGTGCTCGGCGACGCGTTCCGGGACGCCCTCGCCCTTGGTAACAGCCAGCCACGAGTTCTGGGGCGGACGTACGACGCGGTACCCCAGAATGCTCTCCCGAGTTGAGTAGCAGTACGGATAGCAGGCGATCAGCCGGCAGGAAGACGATCGTGCTCATGACGTATCTGGTGCGGGCTGCGAAAGCAACTTCCGTAGCTGCCGCAGCCACGCTCGCCGCATGGTGGCTGTTCCGCAGCATGTACACACTGATCAACCACGCCACCGAAGCCGACAGCGAACGCAACCCTCTCGCGGGAGTCCCCTATTACCTGGCCGCCAACGCGGCAGGCATCGCCTTCCAACCCTTCGCCCTGTGGGCCGGCCTCAGACTGTCCAGAGTCCACGGCAACCATTTAGCGATCACCATCAGCGCCTACGTGTGGTCCACGATGACCGCAGGACACCTCGTGGACTCCACCCCCGGCCCATGGGAAGCCCTCCTGTGGGTGGCCGTCCAGTCCGCCGTTACGACCGGCTCCTCGCTCCTGCAAGCCAGGCTCATGCCCACCAGCACACAGCGGTCCTCATGACCCGGCGCCCGGTGAAGATACTCGTGCTGCGCGCTATGACGTGGCCGATCCTCGTCACTTTCAATGTCGTGGCCCGTGTATGGACGCTCCTTGGCTCGACCAGCCGCCGCGGAGCCCGCCGACTCGCAGACAGTGGCACCGCCCGGCAGGCTCGGCAGGCTGCCGAGGTCCGGCTGCGTGCCATCGCCCATGCGTACGCGGAGAGCACACCGCTGGTGTTACGTCTCCTGGTCATCGAGGACTACTGCACCCGCGGAATGGTCGGCTGGGATCTGTTCACTCCGGTAAGGCCCGCCCACCGGGTGTCCTGCTGGATGCGTTTGACGGCCTACTACAGTTCCCCGCTGCCGCCGACCGAGACCATCAGCCGGATCCTCGACGCGGGGAAGCAGCCCCTTTCCGGTATCCCCATTACCCACGAAACGGCCCGCGAGGACGGCCGGGGCGAACTTACTCACGCCGGTCACACTTTCACCTGGGGTCAGCCAGGCTCGCCGGTTTCCGAGCCCGAACGACCGGCGAACGCCTACCGGTTCGTGTGCGAGCCCCCGACGGCGAGCGTGGGCAGCATCCGTCGCCGGTACGGCACGGTGTTCGTGCTGACCCTGCCGTCGGACAGCTACTACCGGATCCCATGATGACAGGACCTCGCAGGCCCGTGTGGCTGTCGGCCTCCGCCGGTCATCCAACTGCTTACGCCCCGGATAAGGGGTGCGACGCTCGACCATCAGCAGCAGCGGATGTGGACACAACTCCGGCTGACGGCCTGTCATTCCAAGGAAACAACCGTTCATTTTGCTAGGAGTCCTAGGGTGCGTATGGAGTCGTGATCATGTGGTTCGTGTGAGGTCCTTGATCCAGATCATGGAGGCGCGGAGATGAAGGCCGGCGAGGTAGCTCTCGGGGGGCTTGTCGTAACGGGTAGCGATGCCTCGCCAGGCTTTCAACTTGTTGATCAGGCGCTCGACGGTGTTCCTCTCCTTGTAGAGGTCGGTGTCATGGCCGACGGGCCGGCCGCCCCTGCTGCCCTTCTTCTTCCGGTTGGCGGCCTGGTCCTTCTTCTCCGGGATGACCGCCTTGATCTGACGTTTGCGCAGGTAGGCGCGGTTGTCTCGGGAGGAGTACGTCTTGTCCCCGGCGACCGCGTCGGGCCGGGTGCGGGGGCGGCCGACCGGCCCGCGGACGCGGACCTTGGCCAGCACGGGGAGGAACTGCGGACTGTCAGCGGCCTGCCCGGCGGTCAGCACGAGCGCCAGCGGGCGGCACTTCCGGTCGGCGGCGAGATGGACCTTGCTGGTCTGCCCGCCTCTCGATCGTCCGAGCAGGGCGGCCTTCAGCCGGAGTTTGCGTCGGCGTCGGACGCGGCGCCGCTCTTCGTGGGCGGGATCGCTTTCGGCGGATCGCCCGTCTTGTCCTTCCGCCTCGCCCCCTTTTGCCGGGCCTTCTCCTCCTCCGCGGCGGCCTTCTCCAAGGCGGTGAGGACGCCCTCGGCCAGGTGCATTCCGGCGGCATCGTGGTGGGCGCGAGCGGTGGTGGAGTCCACGCTGACCAGGGACATGTCCACCTCGCCCCGCCTCGCGGCTTCGGCGATCATGCCCTCCAGCAGGGCCTCGAAGACGCCGGCGTCCCGCCACTGCCGGAAGCGGTTGTGGACGGTCGGCCAGGCCCCGAACTCCGCCGGCATCTCCCGCCACTGCCCGCCTGTCTTGAACTTCCAGATTACGCCCTCGAACTGCTGCCGCAGCCGCTCGGGATACGGGCCGTACCTTCCGATCGGCAGGTACGGCTCGATGAACTGCCATTCTTCGTCTACCAGTTGCGCCCGCGTCATGAATGACGATCTACCAGATCGCGTCACTGGAGACGGGCGAGTCCCACAGATTGATCACACCCAGATACGCGCCTAGAACCTACTTCTGCTCCATGAGCGTCCCCTCCGTACTCACCACTATTCCCCGGCCCAGTACGCGGCCCGCACCTCCCCCTCCGCGAAGTCCCGACGCGGCAGCCGCAGGCCGAGGGACTCCTCCAAGGCGTGGAAGTACAGCTCGAACGTGCTGGTCAGTTCGGGGTGGTCCAGCTCGGCACGGCGCACGGCACGGTTGAGGAAGTCCAGCTCGCCGCCCCGCAGATAGGGGGCACGGCCACGCTCGTACCAGATCAGCTCCAGGACGCCCCAGTCGTCGTCGACGCGGCGACCGTTCCTCATGTAGTCGAAGGTGTAGATGGCCTTCGCGGAGGTGGCGGTCAGCCATACGCTCTCCTTGATCCCGAGCGCCGCGTACGCCTCCTTGTCGGCGAAGGACCCCGGCGGCGTGTCGTGGTACAGCAGGAACGTCCACCCGCCTGCCTGCCCGAAACAGCAGCTCTCCCACTGGCGGTCCCAGTGGGCCCGGCCGCTGTCCACGGCCTGCAGGTCCTTCAGGCGCGTACCGGCCGCGACCTGCGCGGGATCGGCCCCGTACAGCAGGGCCAGCCGCTCGGCGTCGATGGTTCGCCCGGGCGCCGAGCGGAAGAAGGCAAGGGTCGTATAGGGGTCCTGCTCACGCCAGGGGCCAGCTATCCAGGCGAGCCCCTCCAGCGGGTCGCGCCCGCACGCCTCAACCGTCCCCGTGTCGTCCAGGCCTCCACTGCGGAACCGTCTGCCCCACACCGGATCGATCCGGTCCAGCGCGTCGGCCACCTCCTCGAGGCTGCTGCCGCGCCGACGCATCGCGGCCTCGGCGATCAGGTAAAGCGCCTGTTCGAGGTCGCGGGTGGCAAAGACCTCCCGGTAGGGACCGTGATGGCCGCGCACCGTGCCGTCCTCGTCCAGCAGCAGGCACAGGCCGCCGTCCTCCGCCTCCTCAGCGCGCCCGGCCCACTCCTCCAGCTCGTCCTCCGACAGCGCCACGGGCGGCAGCCCGACCTCGTCGAGCAGGGCGTGTCCGGCGGCCGTCCGCTGCCAGGCCTCCGCAAGTGTCCGCTTGGTGATCTCCATGGCGTCAGCATAAGAAGAGTCACTGACAACCGGCCGACCCCCGCGTCGTATGCCTGCCCCGTCGTCCGCGCCCGGTCTCACGCGTGCACCGTCAGATCGACCAGCGCCATGGAGCCGACCAGCCGCGCCTGCATGTTCATCCCCTCGCTCGGCCCCGTCCTCGGCACCGGGCCTCGGTGATCTGGATTGAGGCCTCACCCGTCCCTCGTGATCACGACTCGATACGCGCCCTAAGGGCCAGGTTCGAGCGGGGCCAGACGCAGTGAAGGCCCGGTATCCACCGGGCCTTCACGTTTGAGTAGCGGGGACAGGATTTGAACCTGCGACCTCTGGGTTATGAGCCCAGCGAGCTACCGAGCTGCTCCACCCCGCGTCGGTACGGTGAACTGTACGGCATCGACCCGGCTCGGCCGAATCGGCTTTCGCTTGGAGGTGGTGCCAGCGCATCTGTGGTCGCTGTCGGCGCCGGATTCACCGAGTTGATCCGGCGCCTTGCCGGGAATGCGGTCTGGAGATGCCGACATCATCTTCTCCGGCGGTTCCATCGTGACGGTTACCGACGAGAGGTCGGCGGCGCCCGAGGCGGTGGCAGTCAAGGACGGCCGGGTCGTCTTCGTCGGCAACCTGTCCCAGGCGCAGGCCGAGTGGCGGGGGCCGGACACGCGGCTGTACGACCTGCTGCCGGACCAGGCCCTGCTGCCGGGGTTCATCGATGCGCACGGCCACGTGGTCGGCACCGGCCTGCAGGCCACGATCGCCAACCTGCTGGCCGCTCCCGACGGCAACGTCACCAACATCGCGTCCCTCCAGGGCAAGCTGTGCGAGTTCGCCGAAAGTGCGGTGGGGAAACGCTCGGATTGGATCGTCGGTTTCGGTTATGACGACTCCATGCTCACCGAGGGCAAGCACCCCACCCGCCAGGACCTGGACGTGGTATCCACCGAGAAGCCTGTCCTGGCGATCCACCAGTCCTTCCATCTGGGAGCGGTCAACAGCCTGGGACTCGAACGGCTCCAGTACACCGCCATGACACCGGACCCGGAGGGCGGGGTGATCCGGCGGAGGCTGGAGCGTGGGACCGAATCCGGGCCCGTGTACGGGGAGCCGAACGGGGTGCTGGAGGAGACTGCGTTCAACCCCGCCGCCGACCTGGCCGTCGCCGGAATGGACCCCGTCGACAGCGGGCAGTTCCTGCCCGTGGGCCTCCTGTCGGCGGCGAGTTTCGGCTTCACGACCGTACAGGAGGGGGCAGCGAGCTTGGAGGTCCTGGGCCTCCTGCGGCAGGTCGCGGACGCCCACCCCGCCGGCCTGCCCACCGATGTGGCCGTCTACGTAAAGGCTGACCAGGCCATGAAATCCCCTGACAAGGTCCGGGCGAGCCGGGAGTACACCAAGGGCCTGCGCGCGGCCGGGGTGAAGTTGGTCCTGGATGGCTCGCCGCAGGGGCGCACCGCCTGGCTCACCGAGCCCTACCTCACGCCGCCCAACGGTCAGGACGAGGACTACCGCGGCTATGCGACCCTGCCGGACAAGGACGTCCTGGCCCAGGTCCGGGCGGGTTTCGCCAACAACTGGCACATCATCGCGCACGTGAACGGCGACGCCGCCATCGACCAACTCCTCCAGTGCGTGCGCGCGGCCACCAAGGAAGCTGGGCAGGACCGGCGTACGACGGCCATCCACTGCCAGACCGCCCGCGAGGACCAGATCGAGGCGTTTCGGGAACTCGGCATCATCCCGTCGTTCTTCTCCATGCACACCTACTACTGGGGCGACTGGTACCGCAAGACCGTGCTCGGCCCCGAACGGGCTGTCAACATCTCGCCGGCCCGGTGGGCGGTGGACCGCGGGATGGCGTACACCTCACACCACGACGCCCCCGTCGCCCTGCCCAACTCGATCGCCATCCTGTCCAGCCAGGTCACCCGTGTCACCCGGACATCAGGAAGCGTCCTGGGCCCGGACCAGTGCGTGTCGGTCCTGGATGCGGTGAAGTCCATCACCATCAACGCCGCCCGCCAGTACTTCGAAGAGGACACCAAGGGCAGCATCGAGGTTGGCAAGCTCGCCGACTTTGTGATCCTCAGCCACAACCCGCTGACGATTCCCGAGCGAAAGATCAAGGACATCACCGTCGTGGAGACCATCAAGGAGGGCAGGACCGTCTACCCGCCCTCTCCCGCACGCCCGGAGCCCGCCCCCGTCCTGCACAAGGCAATGTCCGCAGCCTTTGCCAACCACTGCTGACGCCCCGGGACGTCACCCCGTTGAGGGGCTGAGCGCCAGCAGACCAGATCGACTGAGCTCGTTCTTCAACCTCGCCTGCGTTCCTGCTGGTTGAGGGCGTGCTCTTGATCGGGCAGCAAGAACGACTGACCTCTGACACAAGATCTTGACCCTTTGCCAAGCGATCTTGACGGTCAACCGAGCAGGTCTGGCCCATGTGGGCGATTCAGTGCATGGATCCATTCGTGCTTCCGTGCGCCCCGTCGTACGGCCTCACTGCGCGGCCGTTCCGGGGAAGTAGTGGAGGTCTGTATGGCCTGACCATGGGCGACAGCATGCACCTGGGCATGTGGACCGACGGCGTGCGGACGCAGACGGGGGAGCCGACAGCCGACGAGATGTGGGAGGAACTGACCCGGGCCCAGGACTCCTGGACCGGCAGCCTCATCAACGAGGTCGGGCTGCTGCCGGGACAGCGGATGCTGGACGTCGGCTGCGGCACCGGCCGGCCCACCGTGCGAATCGGTGCCGAGTCGGGCGCGAGCGTGCTCGGCGTGACGGTCAGCGCCGCGCAGGTCCGGGCCGGCCGCGACCGCGCCTCGAAGGCGGGACTGTCCGACCGCGTCGCCTTCGAACAGGCGGACGCCATGGCCCTGCCCCAGGAGTCCGAGATCTTCGACGCCGCGTGGGCCATCGAGTCGTTCGCGCACTTCTCCGACCGCCCCGCCGCGATCCGCGAGGTTCGGCGGGTGCTGCGGCCCGGGGGCCGCTTCGTTCTCGCGGACTGCTACGAAGCCGAACCCTTCACACCTGAGGAAGTCCAGCTCTTCCAGGCCGCGTTCGCCCTCTCCCGACTTCCCGCCGGACCCCGACGTCGCAGGCCCCGGCGATTACCGCCGGGGCCTGAGGGCTGTCCCAGCGGGCGGGTCAGCGCCTCAGGCGACCGGCGGCGACCAGCAGACCGGTCAGGGCGAGGACCATCCAGGCCGCAAGGTAGGTGAAGGCGGCCGTCGGAGAGACGACGGTCCACAAGGCACCGGCGACGGTGGAGGCGGCGAGGTTACCCAGCGACTGGACGGTCGCGAGCATCCCGAAGGCGGAGCCGCGCAGGTCCTTCGGCGCGAGCGTGGCGACCGCGGAGTGCTGGGCGGTCTCCACCGCGCCGATCCCCACGCCGGCCAGCACGAAGGGCACCGCGAGGACGGTGATGACGGCGCCGGTCACCGCGAACATCCCGTACGCCACGGCGAACGCCGCCACGCCTGCGGCCAGCACGAGTACCGGGCGGCGGGCCCCGAGCCGGTCGGACAGCCGCCCGGACGGGACCGAGGCGAGGGTGGCGGCAACGTTGTACGCGGTGTAGAGGCCGAGCGCGATGGTCGTCGCGGTCTTCGTGCCGTGCTCGGGCGCCAGCAGGTCCGAAGCCCGCAGGATCAGCAGGGTCGCGGCGACGTTGCCGACCTCGAACGCGGCGACCGCGCCCAGCAGCCTGCCGAGATCGCCCTTCAGCACCGGCCGGATACGAATCTTCAGCGGCACCTTGTCCCGGCTGGCCGGGCGCGGGGTGTGCCGGATCGCGTAGACGATCGCTGCAGCGGCCAGCAGCCCGGGGATGACAGAAAAGCCGATCGCCCACTGGACGCCCACCCAGGCGACGAGGCCGAGAGCGAGGAGCGGTCCGAAGATCGCGCCGAGGTTGTCCATCATCCGTTCGAACCCGTACGCCCGCCCGTACGCCTTCGCCGGCACGATGTCCGCCAGCAGCGCGTTGCGGGCCGGAACCCGCAGGCCGCGGGCGGTCCAGGCGGCCGCTCGCAGCACGCCGACCTGCCACACCGCGGTGGCTCCGGCGGTCGCGGCACCGAGGACTGCGGTCGTCGCGTAACCGCCGACCGCTACCTTCCGGCGGCGGGCTGGGTCGTCGGCGAGCACGCCGTCGCCGAACCGGGCGGCGCCCGCCAGGGCGTCGGAGATCCCCTCGATCGCTCCTAGAGCAGCGGCGGGAGCACCGAGGGTGGAGGTCAGCAGGGACGGCAGCAGCGCGGTGGGGATCTCATGGCCGACATCGGCGAGGAGACTCGCCGAACCGATCCCGCGCACCCCTGGCGTCAGCCACTGCTTCTGATCGAGAGGGGGCTGGTCTGTGGGCGGCGTGGTCTCAGTCATACCCGGCAGTCTGGCCCAGCGTCCTGGTGGTCCGGCAGTGGCGGATCTGCCGATTCCGCGCCGTTCAGAGCGAGGATTACAACGAGTTGGATCCGCCGGGCGACCATGTAAGAACACTCTCGGTGCCAACACGGTACCAATGTCCCCGAGCGAGCCAAGAAGGCCGGCATCAGTACCAGGGACGGTCACCGGCCGGGCCCCTGCACCCAGTCGATCGACGGCTCGGGGAACCAGGTGTGGCCGTGGCGGCGCCAGGCAGAAGCCCGGGCGGCGAGACGGGCGCGCAGGTCTTCCCAGTTGCGGGCCGGGCCGGCCGTCCAGGCGCGTTCGGCAAGGCCGGGGAGCCGGGGCAGGAGCAGGAACGACAAGTCGTCGGAGTCGTTCACGGTCTCGCACCAGATCGTTGTCTCGAACCCGGCGACATCGAAGCCGGGACCGTCGTCGATGCCCGTGATCGGCGCGGTACAGGACTCGCGGATCGTGAGCGGCGGGTAGCCCGGACGGCCGAGCCGACGGCGGCGTTCCTCGGCCTCGCCGGCGATGGCATCCGCATACGGACGGTCGAGGTAGGCGCGGACGCGTGTGGAGATGACGACGCGCGCGCGTTGCTCGCCCATCCGGTCAGTGTCTTCGACAGCCTCTTGGAACGCCGCGAGGAACATGTCGACCACCTGGGGCGGGAGCATCGCTACGAAGGGATGCTTCGGGTTCGGTGCCAGCTCTTCGTCGATCCACTGCTGGGCGATTTGGCCGGTTCTGCGGGCACCCGAGCCGTCTCCTGCCAGCCCATCGGCTCCTTGCCGTGGGCGCGTACGAGTTCACGTGCGCGCGCCACGAAGTCACCGTGGTCCTTGGCCGGCATCCCGAATGCCCCGTCGCCACCGACGTGGATGAACCGTACGGGAGTGAGTGCCGCGACCTCTGCGATCACGTCGTCGACGAACCGCCACACCTCCGCGCGCCCGGGTTCCAGCCGGAGCGGCCGGATCTCTCCGGCGATGAGCTTCGCAAGCATCTCCTCGCTCGACTGCGCAAGGGCGCTTGTTTCCTGCGAGGTCAGTTCGGGGCAGACGGCGATCGCGGCGGTGCTGTGGCCGGGCATGTCGATCTCCGGCACCACGGTGATGAACCGCGCCGCCGCAGAGTCGACGAGGTTGCGATACCGCGCCTGTGTGAAGAAGGACCCCGGGGGCGCGTCGCGGGTCAGTTCCGGCCGCGACGTGATCCCACAGGGGTGCGGTTGTATCCGGCGCTCTGCCCTCAATGACGAACCAGGCAGAACGGATGCCCTTCCGGATCGGCATAGATACGCCAACTCCGCCCGTCGGAACCGCCATCCAATATCGTCGCTCCCTGGGCCAGCACCTGCTCCTGGGCTCGGTCCAGGTCCGCAACACCGAAATCCAGATGGAACTGCTGGGGCCGGGCCGGGTCGGGCCACAGCGGCGGCCGATACTCTGCTGCCCTCTGGAAGGCGAGGACGAGACCGGACGGTGTGTGCAGTGTCGCCCAGCCATCGCCAAGTGCCCACCGCCTGTCCTGCTGGTTGACGGTCCCACCGAGCAGCGACTGGTAGAACGCGGCGAGTTCCGCCGGATCCGAGCAGTCCAGCACCATGCATTGCAGGTCAGCGATCACGAACAGATCCTAAGCTTGTTCTTTATCTACCAAGATCTTCCGGATTCGCGGATGGCCTTGAGAGTAACGAGGCGTCTGACGGTCTTGCCCCTGGCCTGGGGCTATAGGCGGTTTACTACAGTCGCCAGCAGGGGCCGGGACGGCCCCGATGCCACGGCTGCGGTCCCGCTCGCTCTGTCGTTCCTCAGCCCAGTGACAGGCCGCCCTGATCGTCCTTGATCTTCACCTTGACCCAGGCATGGCCGCTTCTGCTGCCGTCGCCGACGCCGACGCCGTCGACCTTGCACTCGAACTCCCGACCCGCCTCGACGGGGATGGAAGCGGGGCAACTGACATCGTCGATGGTCGGGGGCTTGGCGAAGTCGGCGGAATTGACGTTGTTGAGCACGGCCCGCGCCAGCGCGTCCTGATCCAGGACGCGCTGCGGCTGCACGGCGGGACTCCCGGCCAGCAGCATGATGATGAAAGTGAGCGCACAACAGGCGATCACGGCCAGGGAGAGCGCGATGACGGTACGGGCGAAGCTGCGTTGATCAGTCACGCGGAGAGTCCTATCCGGCTGTCCGTGCTCATACAACCGTTCCTAAACAGTGTCCAGGACTGAGCCTTGTACCCACGTCCCGGAACTGCGCGCATCCCGAACGGTTTTGGATGCGCTGGTCCCCCGCGTTCTCGTTGTCCCTGTCCGGCGACGCGCATCGTGTGCACGCTCCGCGACAGGGCGGCGGGTTTCCTCACGCCCTCGGTCACCATGATCGGCCTGGACGGTCCGATGCCCAGCACCATCACTCTGGTGATGCTGGGGCGGTGCCGTCCGTCGCCGGATCAGGTGCCCGAGGGCGCGTCTGCCAATGGCCACCGAGGCGGCGTCATGGCGAGTCATGCTGCGAGTCTTGCTGATCAGGGGCTTGCGCCAGTGCTGGTCGCCCCACATCGAGGTGTATGCCGGGTCGACGGCGACGATGGCGATGCCGTGTTCGGCGGCCATGGAGACGATGCGGGCCTTGAGCTTGCCGGTAGGCATACCGGAGATGAGTTGCCGGAACCGCTTCTTGCGGCCGTGCTTCTCGCGGGTCTTCTCGGCGGCGAAGTCCAGGTTCTCGATGCCGATCGCCTGCGCGCCGGTCTGCTTGGTCCAGTGCAGGAGGCGGGTGAGGGCGTGCCGGATCTGGGCGTCGCGGTGGTCGGCGGTGCCGGACAGGTCGTAGGGGAAGCGGCGCGGGTCGCCGACCGGGTTGCCGTGCCGGTCGAGCCGGTAGGCGGCGAAGTGGTCGGCGTTCGTGTCGACGCCGACCATGCCCTTGGCGCAGGCGGTGGCTGGCGGCATCGTCTGCACGGCGGGCCTGGTCCACGACGCGGTCAGGTACCAGCGGCCCCGCTCAACGTGGTAGTGGATGCGGTAGGCGACGGCACGGTTGGCCTCGGTGCGGTCGCGCCACTCGTCCCCACGGTGCGCGAACGCGACCTTGGAGGCAAGAACGTACCGGCCATGCTTGCTGTTGGCCAGGTGGGCGAGCGGGGCGGGCATCTTGATCGACACTTCGCCGTCAGGGGTGACGCGGATCGTCTCGTTCCCGAAGCGTTTTCCGGACTCGCCGTCTGCGGCGAGGAACCAGCGCTCAGCCTCCCAACGCTGACGCCATTCGTGCTCGGTGAGCTGCGCGGCCTGAAGGTTGTGCCGGTTCTTGAGCAGCCGCCGGCCGCCGCGAACGACACGGACGTGTCCGGTCTTCCAGTCGTCGCGGGCCACGTCGAGGCGGTGTTCCAGGGTGGCCAGGCGGCGGGACTTGTGGAACCACTCGCCCTTGGACCGGTACCCGCCCGGCACCCGCTTGCTGCCTTTCTCCCCGATCGGGAGGGACAGGCGGTGTCGCAGCGTGCGGATACCGGCCTCAAGGTTCTGGACATGGGCGAGCAGGCAGCGTCGGGCCAGGCCGTACTGGTCGTGCGTGGCCTTCGTGATCGCACCCGCGATGCGCGACGACGACTGCTCGGTCAGGTCACGCTTCCGGGATGCCCACGCGTCGTTGTCGTGCTTGTGCCCGGCTTCGCAACGGGCCTTGAGATCGAGAGAGGCCAGGCGGCCTTGGTGCTCGCCGACCAGACGCAACACCTTCTCGTCCTTGGGCGTGAGGTGCTTGAGGCGGTCGCGTAACGCCACACCGGACGGGCCGACAGCAACGAACGGCGGGTCGATGGTACGGAGCTGCTTCTTGTCAGCCATCGGCAGCCGCCGCTTCCAGTGCCTTCTTGGCACGGTTCTTCGCACTGCGGCGGCCGTACAGGCGAGCACAGAACGAGATCAGAACCTCCACCATGTCGCGCACCAGGTCGTCTTCGACCTCGCCGTCATCCAGCACAACGAGTCGACGGCCGGTTGCAGCCAGAGCGGCCTCAACGAGTTCGACGTTCATACGGCCCAACCGGTCTTTGTGCTCCACCACTACGGTGGTCACCGCCGGGTCGGCCAGCAGGCGACGGGCCTTGGCGCGGGCGCCGTTCATGCCCGAAGCGATCTCGGATTCGACGCGCACGACCTTATGCCCGGCCTTCGCGGCCCAGGCCGACAAGCGTGCGGTCTGCCGCTCCAGGTCGGCCTTCTGGTCGTGGGAGGAGACACGGGCGTACAGGCCCACGCCACCGGTCACGGACGGTGACGTGTTCGCGTCGATGTTCACCAGGATCGTGCGCGGCCCCACTCGTTCCGCAGGGACCGGCAGCGTGCCCTCACGGAACCAGCGGTACGCAGTACGCGGGGCGACCCCCTGCGCACGCGCCCATTCCGTCAGGTTCATACACCAGATCATACGACACTCGCGACACCTGAAGGACACTCATGGACACTTAGGCGAGAGCAGTTCCTGACCCCCTGTGGTGACGTGAAGTCACCTCGGTCCCTGCGGAGTGCTCCCGCACCACTGCCTGCGCGGCCGGAGAGGCGCTTGTGCTTCTCTGCACTTCACCGAAACGAGTGCGATCCGAGGGCGTGATCCGTCGTCGCGGGCTTCGCCGCTGGGTACCGTGTGTACATGTCCACTCGCGCGGAGTTGCGTCGGATGCGCCGTATCGACCGTTGGATGAAAATCATTCTGCCGAGGGTGGTCCGACGCGTGGTCAACGGCGAGGTGTCGCAGCCCAGTTGGTTGCCTCGCCGATGGCTCACCCTGGTGTCGGGTGACGTCGACCTGGACGCGGGTGTCGGCGCAGTCTGGCTCGTCTGGCGTCCCGGGAATGCGAAGGCGGAGACGCACACCGCACTGATTGAGCGCTGCGGCGAGAAATGGCACTACACAGGCGGAGGCAGTAGGTCGGACGCTGACCTGCCTGCCGAGAGACTGGCGGCGGGCCGGCCGGGGCAGGTCGGCGTGATCGAGCTTGGCGGAGGCGCAGGTTGCCTGAGTTATGCCTACCGCCGGCAGCTTCGTCATCCGGACTTCACGGGGACGGGATCGTGGGTCGGGTCCAACGAACTTCAGGTGGCGGCGGAAGTGGATCACCTCCTCGTCGGCGACCGACGGATTGAGGTGCCCGGGTACGGCAGGCTCATCGTGGTCTGGAAGTCCACGTCCACAGGCCACGTGGGGATCCGACCGGTCATTGTGGCGGTGGGAAGCGATGGTTCGGAACTCTCCAGGATCGGCCCTCACGACGGTATGGACAGCTACACCTGGACAGAGCTGAACGGCCAGACGGAGCAATAGCTGCGAACCCTCCGTATTTCCTTGCAGCGGACAGCGCCCCTGGCAAGTGCCATCGCTGCAGCTCAGCAGCACTCTCCGCCTATGTGATCAAGACCCGCACAAGTCCGCTCGTGAAAGCCCGTGGCTAAACCCAATACCGGTAACTTAGGGCGCTTTGGTCCGCTTGACCCGTTTGGGTTTGGTGGCGTTGACGATGGTGAGAGTCGGGATAGCTGGACGGTCCGTAACACGGTGGGCGGCGCGTTTGAGGGGCCAGGCGAGGACTTTGCGTTTGATGACGCGGGGGTTGGATCTGCGGCGTCGCGGTGGCAGGAGACGCTCGATGAGTTCAGCGTGGGTCGCTTTGACCGCGCGGGTGACTCTGGTGCGCAATTCTCTGCGGCTGCTTGACCGGTAGGTGATGATCGTTCCTGCGGTCGTTACGTGTCGTCCGGCCGTGGAGGGTGGGTTGTGATGTCGTTGCGGCCGATGGGGCTGCCGCCGGTGCCGGAGCAGACGGTGCGGGTCGCGCGGGCGGCGTTCCCGCAGGGGAGTTTGGCGATCCGGGTGCGGGACCGGCTCGGGGAGGTCTTCACCGATGAGCCGTTCGCCGAGGCGTTCGGGGTGCGTGGGGCGCCGGGTCTGTCGCCGGGGATGCTGTCGCTGGTCACGGTGTTGCAGTTCGCGGAGAATTTGACTGATCGGCAGGCCGCGGCGATGGCGATACGGGCCATCGACTGGAAGTACGCCCTCGGCCTGGAGCTGACGGACACCGGCTTCGACCACAGTGTGCTGCCCCGGTTCCGGGCCCGCCTGGTCGGCAACGGCATGGAGCGTGTCGTCTTCGACCGGCTCCTTGAGTACTGCGTGGACGCCGGGCTGGTGGCCGCGGGAGGAAAGCAGCGCACCGATTCCACCCATGTGGTCAGCGCGGTACGGGACTTGAACCGGTTGGAGCTGGCCGGGGAGAGCGTGCGGGCTGCGCTGGAGGCGCTGTCGGTCGCGGCACCGGACTGGCTGGCCCGGGCCGTGGACGTGCCGGAGTTCGCCCACCGCTACGGACCTCGGGTCGACAGCTGGAAACTGCCCGGCTCCAAGGTCAAGCGCGACCAGTTGTCCCAGGTCTACGGACAGGACGCGTTGCGGCTGTGCCGGGCCGTCTGGTCGCCCGACGCGCCGGCCTGGCTGCGGGAGATCGGGGCCGTGGACATCATGCGCCAAGTCCTCGTGCAGACCTACACCGTCCGCACCAGCAGCCGGGGCAAGGAGGTGGTCAGCAAGCGGGAAGCCGACGAGGACGGTGTCCCGCCCGGCCATCTCCGCCTCGCCTCGCCCTACGACACCGACGCCCGCTGGTCCGCCAAGGGCGACGACCTGTTCTGGCTCGGCTACAAGGTCCATCTCACCGAGAGCTGCGACAACACTCCCCCCGAAGCCGAAGCCGAAGCCGAAGTCCGGGGACGGCCGAACCTGATCACGGATGTGACCACCACCCTGTCGACGGTGCCGGACGTGAAGGCCACCGCGCCGATCCAGCAACAACTCGCCGACCGCGGCCTGCCGCCCGCCGAGCACTACCTGGACTCCGGTTACCCCTCCGCCGAACTGATCGAGACCGCCCGCAGCCGCGGAACCGTCATGGTCACTCCCGTCCTCCTCGACCGATCCGCCCAGGCCAAGAGCCACGCCGGCTACGACAAGAGCGCCTTCCGGATCGACTGGAAAGCCCGACGGGTCCGCTGCCCCCAGGGCAACACCAGCACCGGATGGCACCCGGTGCGACAACGCGAACGAGACGCCATCGTCGTCGAGTTCGCTAAGACGGACTGCCAAGCATGCCCCGTCCGACCCGAGTGCACCTCGGCCCGGCGCGGCAACCGCATGCTCACCCTCTACCCCGAGCACCTGCACACCGTCCTCGCCGCCGCCCGCGCCGAACAGAAGACCAAGACCTGGAAGGACAAGTACGCCCTGCGGGCCGGAGTGGAAGGAACCATCAACCAGGCACTCGACATCACCGGCATCCGCCGGGCCCGCTACCGCGGGCTGCCGAAAGTCCGCCTCCAGCACGCCTTCTCCGCCACCGCGATCAACGTCGTCCGCCTAGACGCCCACTGGACCGAGCATCCACTGGACCGCAGCCGCACCAGCAACCTCACCCGCCTCAGCTACCGACTCACAGCCTGACCACCCACCCGGAATTGCGCACCAGAGTCGCGGGTGAGTCTGCCGGGGGGAAAATGCCGCCTGGTCGGTGACCTGGCGGCGCACGACGCGCACTGAACGGATGAAGGAGATGCGGTCGGGATCCTGACCGGCTTGGTTCGCGGCCTGGTGCATCAGGTGCCGGATAGCGTGGTGGACGAGCAGGAAGCCGTAAAGTTCCTGCTCGGCTCCGTCAGGGTGTTGTGAACGCAGCACCAGGTGCGACCCGCCGAGGTGGGTCTTGATCTCGTCGAGGGTGGACTCGAACTCCCATCGCTGGGCGTAAAGGGCTGCCAGTTCCGCGGCTGGGGCCATGGACGGGTCGAGGATGGTGGTGAGGAGCCGGTAGACACCCTCGTGGCCGGCGATGGTGTACTCCACCGCGCGCACCCGCACCCCACGACGAGTGTGGTGGATGTCGCTCCGATCGAAAATTTCGGTGAGGTAGGAGCCGTCCGGCAGTTGCTCCACCACCGGCAGCACCAGGTCCTTGCGCACGCGCCACAACAGGTCCGCCCCGGTGGCTGCCGCTTTGCACCACAGGTCCACGCCGTAGAAACCGCGGTCGGCCAGGAGCAGCATCCCCGGCCGCAGGGACCCCAGCACCGCCCGGGCCAGTGTCTGCTCTCCGGCGCGCAGACCTCCGACCGCAGCGTCGAAAACGACGTGGGTGCCGCATTCCACCAGGCCGACCATGCGCAACTGCGGGCGGCCGACCTCAAGTTCGCCCCGCCCGGAGCGGGGCGGGCGGCCGAACGCTTCCATGTTCGCTTTCGTGTCCGGCAGGTCAAACGTGGTGCCGTCGATCGCGGTCAGCCGCCAGACGCCGTAGAAGGCGCCCTGCGTGTCGGGTGTGGCGACCGGACAGCACACGCGCGCGAACAGCCGCCGCAGAGGCGCCACACCCAGCCGGGACCTGGCTTTCCAGATCGCAGCCGTACTCGGCACCACCCACGTCCCACGCCAACGCCGCTCGTCCTGCAGACCAGCTGTCAGCAGCCGGGCGACTTCCTCATAGCTCTGCCCGGAGAACAAACACATCGCCAGCACGAAATAGACCACCAACCGGGCCGGCAGCAACCGGTTCCGCAGTTGCATCCGGCCCGTCTCCACCAGTACCTCGTCCACCAGCGACCGAGGAAACGCCTGCGTCAGCACTCCGACCGCAACCCGGTCCGACAACCGCTCACCAGATGACTTCAGTTGGCCCGCTCTTGGCATACCAACAACAACGAGCAGAATCTCCGTAAGTTACCGGTATTGTGGCTAAACCGGGTGCTTACTCGGTTGCCCGTTCGTGTCAGCGGGACAACGGCATGCGGGCGGTGGTGAGGTGGCGCAGGCGGCGGGGACAGGGGCCGCTGGTGTGATGTCTTCCGGTCCACGTCGAGTTGGGGAACATTTATGCACGGCGTTGCAGTGGCAGCCGGCGCGGTCTGCGCGCTACTGGGTCCGGTGATGGCTCCGGCGGGCTCCGCTGCTGTGCCTCATCCCGCGCGGGCTGCCACGGACGCGCGCGGCGGGGGAGACGGCAGCCTGATCACACGCCTGCACACACCCCCCACCGGCACGTCGATCGCATCCCCCGCCCGCAACACCCTCTACGCCTGCCAAGGGGGGACCCTCATCCGGCCCGACCGCCCGTGGATCGACGCGCACGGTGTGATCGACGTGCTCAAGCGCCCTTTCGTGTCGGGGACCAAGCACTGGCACAGCAAACTGCGGGTGACGACGACCGCGGCCAAGAGGCACTTCAAGGGCAACGGGCTCCCGGATCATTCCACCGGGCAATTCCCCGTCCAGAAGGGCACCCCCGCCGACAAGTACTACGCGGAGATTCCCGCGCACGGGTACCCCAACGCCGCCGCGATCCCCATCAAGCCGTGGAACCTCGACGTCACCATTCCGCGCAATCCATCCGCCGCGGCGAAGCCCACGTGCGTCGACCAGCTGACGACCGGGATGGCTCTGGCCGGCGGCACCTTTCACCTGGAGGTGGCCACCGACGCGCAGGACCGCCCGGTCGACCCCAACGCGGCCCTGCCTCTCGACCGCTGCTGGGGCCATCCGTATCAGACGCAGTACCACTACCACGGCCCCTCACAGACCTGCTTCGGCAAGGCTTCAAGGGGGCCCGCGAACGTCCGCACCCGGCACTCACCGCTCGTGGGATACGCCATCGACGGCTTCGGGATCTACGGGCCGCGCGGTGAGGACGGAAAGATCGTCAGGAACAGGAATCTGGACGTCTGCCACGGTCACACACACGCGATCATGTGGGACGGCAAGAAGGTCGTCATGTACCACTACCACCTCAACGGAGAGTATCCGTACTCCATCGGATGCTTCCGAGGGAAGCCGGTGACGGTCCCCGGTTCCGGGCACGGCTGGTGCCACCGGTGGAAACCGACTCCGGCCGCGGCCGGATCCGCCGTGGAAAGCCCCGGCAGACGGAGACGTCACTGACCCACGGAACCTCTCGTCGTCGAGGACGCAGAAGACTCCAGGGGCGTGAGCCAGGTCATCCACGGAGGAATGCTGCCGTGGTTGCCACGAACCAGTCGGCGTCGTCGAGCCTCGGATAGTGGCCCGCTCCCGGTTGCACTACGAGCGTGACGTCAGGGGGCACTTCCGCGAACCCGACAGCGGACACAGGCGGGCTGTTCAAGTCGAACTCTCCGGAGAGCAGCAGAACGGGGGCCTCGCAGGCGGCGAGCGGCGCCTTCGGGGGCAGGATGTCCGCCGGGGCGGCTCCGGGCAGCGTCAGCCGCCGGCCGGGTAGAGCGCCGACAGTCTGCCTGATGAGGTCATGCGTTAGCTTCCGCGACGGCTTTCAGCGGGCTCGGGGCGGCTGCCCTGCGGGCCGGGAGGGGCTCGACCCCCAGATGCGGGTGCTCGTCAACGAGCGCCGTCACCTGGGCCGGGTCGGGTCGAGCTGGGCCGCGAAAAAAGCCGAGGCCGTCCGCAGGACCTCATTCGCACGCTTGAGCTGGGCGTTCTCCTTGCGCAGGGCGGCAAGCTCCTCACGCTCGGCGGTGGTGAGCAGGTCGTCGCGTTCGCCGGCGTCGGCCTCGGCCTGGCGGATCCAGTTGCGCAGGGCCTCATGGTGCACGCCGAGTTCCTCGGCCATGCGGCGGATCACGGGCTTCGGCTCGGCGGTCCGGTACATCCGTACCGCACGCTCACGCAACTCCAGCGGGTACTTCCAATGCCGCGTAGTTAGCCTGATGACGGGTCTGTCAAGCGGATCTGTGGGATTCGGGCAAGTGTTGATCATGAGGACGGGACCCCTGGTAGAGCGAGGAAGCCGACCAAGGTCTTCCTGCTCGAAGGGGTCCCGTTGTCCGACCAGTCTGCCATCACTCAGCTCATCCGCACGGTCATCGTTGCCGACGGTCTCTATGCCCCCGGACACCTCGGGGAGTTGACCCAGCAGGTCCCCTTCGAGCTTGTCGACGACGTCCTGGAGCGGACCGGGACCACGCAGACGAGGCTGCGGATGCTGCCCTCACGGGTCGGCATCTACTTCGTGCTGGCCATGGCTCTGTTCCCGCGCCTTGGGTACATGCGGGTATGGGACAAACTCACGGCCGGACTGCAGCAGGTATGCCCATGCAGACCGTCGGAGAAGGCCCTGCGGGACATACGCCGCCGACTGGGGCCGGCCCCACTGGAGCTGCTCTTCACCATTCTGGCTGGCCCGGTGGCCCGGCCAGAGACTCCCGGAGTGCGTTACCGACGCTGGAGGACGGTCGCCTTCGACGGCTGCAGTTCCGCCAAGGCCCCCGACCGGCCCCGCGTCTGCGGCTGGCTCGGCAAGATCAAGCACCGTTACGGTCAGGAGGGCTACCCCATGCTGAAACTCGTGGCCCTTTGCGAGACCGGCACCCGCGCTCTGCTCGGCGCCGCCTTCGGTCCCGTGGCGCCTGCGGAGTCCGTCTACGCCGAGCAACTGCTGCCGTTGCTGGACGACACCATGCTGCTACTCAACGACCGGGGCTTTGACTCCGATGACTTCCTGGCCAAATGCGCCAGCACCGGCGCCCAGTTGCTGGTGCGTCTCAAAGGCACCCGCACTCCAGCCACATGGGCCGTCCTGCCCGACGGCTCCTACCTGACACGAATCCGCGGAGTACGCCTGCGCATCATCGACGCCCAGGTCACCGTCACGACCGATGACGGTATCCGAACCACCGGAAACTACCGCCTGGCGACGACCCTGCTGGACCACCGCCACCACCCGGCCGACGAGTTCGTCGCGCTCTACCATGAACGATGGGAGATCGAATCGGCTTTCTACTCCCTGCGCCACACACTGCTCGACGGTCTCGTCCTGCGCTCGCACGACCCCCGCGGCGTCCAGCAGGAAATCTGGGCTCAACTGACGGCCTATCAGATTCTCCGTCGCGCCATGGTCGAGGCTGCGGAGTCCGTGCCCGGGACCGATCCTGACCGTGCCTCCTTCACCGTCGCCCTCGAAGCAGCCCGGGAACAGGTCATCACCGCCCAAGGTGTACTGCCCGACCCGGCACAGCCCGCACTCATCGGCGTCATCGGCCGCACCGTGCTGGAGAACCTGCTGCCCAGACGCCGTCCGCGCATCGCACCACGCAGGGTCAAATGCCCGATCTCCCGCTACGCGACCCCTCGGGATGAAACGCGCGGCCACCCCGCGGTCCGCATCACCGCCATCGAGGTCGCTGTGCACCACGCATCCGAACGCGCCCCCGAGGGGCGGCGGGACCGAACACTCCAGCTCATGCGCACTGTCCCGGAGCGTTCCTGGCGCGCCTGCGAGATCGCAAGGGGCATCGGTCTGAACGATGCCCGAGGACTGCGTGCCGAACTCGGTCGCTGGGTCAACGAGGGCGTCCTTCAACGAACTGCCCGCGGTGTCTACGTCCTGGCCCGCGAATGGACCACGCCCGGCCTCCAACAACAAGCCAACCACCTGGTGTTGACACCTGCGGAATCGCCTTAACTACGCGGCATTGGGGTACTTCCTCGGCGCAGGCATCGTCTGGGTTCCTCTCATGAGACCCATCTGACCTTCTGTCACCCATCCCCGCATCTCGGGGGAACCTCACATCGAGAACCCGCGTGGCCGCTGCGGGCCCCACTCATGGGCCGAAATCCTATAGAGGTAACCTGCGTTGGCGCACTTCCGCGTGTGGCCGAAGCCAGCGAGCCCAGATCTCAGACAGCCGTGCGGGTCCAAGCCGCGAGCAGGTGCGGCTCCCTGGGCAGAGAGCCGACATCACCGCACGACCCGGCCTGGCCGTGCCGGCACAGATCCGCGACATGCATGAAAGAAGCGAGGTTTCGCGTGAACACGAGCCCTGAACTCGAAGCCCAGATCCGTAGTGGCGTACCCCACTCAGCCCGAGTCTGGAACTACTGGATCGGAGGCAAGGACCACTACCCCGTTGACCAGGAACTGGGAGATCAGGTCATTGCAACCTATCCTCAGACGCGAGAGCTCGCCCTGGCGTCGCGGGCCTTCCAGGCCCGTGCCGTGCGGCACTTGGCAGGCGAAGCGGGGATTACCCAGTTCCTCGATATCGGAACCGGTCTCCCTGTCCAGAACAGCACCCACGAGGTCGCACAGAGCATCGAGCCGAAGGCGCGCATCGTCTACGTCGACAACGACCCCCTGGTCCTGGCTCACGCCCGCGCCCTCCTGACGAGCGCGCCGGACGGCATGACGAACTATGTGCACGCCGACATGCTCGATGCCGGACGGGTACTCCAGGAAGCGGCACAGACTCTGGACCTGACACAGCCGATAGCCGTCATGGTGCTGTCCACCCTGGGGCACGTCGATCCCCAGTCCGGCATCGACCTCATGCGCCAATACATGGCCGGCGTGGCCGATGGCAGCTATCTGGTTCTCTGCGACACGATCGCCACTCCACAGACGCTGGCCGCACAGGAGGCGTACGCCTCAGGGGACACCCCGCCCTATCTGGTGCGCCAGCCCGAGGAGATCCTCGCGAGCGCGGACGGGATGGAACTGGTCGCTCCGGGGTTCGGGTCCATCTCCCTGTGGCGTTCGAGCCTGGTTGAAGAGGGTGCTGAGCCCGTCGACCAGTGGGGGTTCGTCGCCCGCAAGTGATATGCGGCCCTCCCGGTCCGGAGGCCACGGTGGACGGCCCCGGACCGGCAGGTGCCTCATGAACCGACATCCGCTGCTTGAGCCAAGGCGATGCGGCGTATTCGGCCAGTACAACGACCTCTCCTGCGCCAGCAGACCAGTCCGAGAAAGCGGGTTTCCCATGCCTCGGGTCAATTGGTGGAGAGGTGGTTGGCGACCGAGGTGCGCACATAGAGGTAGGCGGCGGTGTAGAGCCGCCCTAGGCCGGGCCAGGTCCGGGAGCGCAGGACGCGTCGGCCGAGTATCGATTTCTTGATCTCGAAGTAGGCCGATTCCACTTCCCATCGTTCGTGATACAGCCTGACCAGGCCGAATGCCGGGTGGGTGCGGTGGTCAAGGAGCGTGGTGGCCAGCCGATGGGCGCCGGTGCGGCGGCCCGCGCTGGTGGCGATGGTGATCTCACAGATGACGATGCGGACCTCGACGTCACCGATCCTGGACAGGAACGAGCCATCCGGGTAGGTGGCCAGGACGGGCGGTTTGCGTCCCGAGGAGAGACGCGAAGCAGGTCGAACAGGGCACGCACCGGGTGGACACCGAGCCGGCAGCGGGCGTGCCACAGTGCGGTCCGCGCTGTGCGAGGCGGCGGCGGACCTGCGCGCGCGTCTCGCCGCACGCGAGGGAGACAACCGATGAAGGTCACGCTCAACGTGAACGGCACCGACCACCTCCTCGACGTGGAGCCCCGGCGCCTGCTCGCCGACGTCCTCCGCGACGACCTGGGCCTCACCGGTACGCACCTCGGCTGCGAACACGGCATCTGCGGGGCCTGCACCGTCCTCATGGACGGCGCGCCGGTCCGCTCGTGCCTGGTGCTGGCCGTGCAGTGCGACGGCAGCTCCGTCCGTACGGTCGAGGGCCTCACGGGACCCGACGGCGAACCCCACCTGCTGCAACGGGCGTTCTCGGCCGAACACGCCCTCCAGTGCGGCTTCTGCATACCGGACTTCCTCATGGTGGCCGCGGGAGCGCTCGAAACCGATCCCGACCTCGCAGAAAAGCCCGACGCCGTCGCGGGCGCGGTCGCCTCCAACATCTGCCGGTGCACCGGCTACGAACCCATCCGGCGCGCCATCACGCGTGCCGCCCGGGAGCAGCGGGGAGGAACACCATGAACGGTGACATCCGGGCCGGAGCCATCGATGTCCACGCCCACTGGCTGCCGCGCGACCTGCTCGCCCTCCCACCGGGGAGTCCGCTCGGGGGCATGCACGACCGCGACGGCGAACTCTTCCTCGGGGATGTCCCGTTGTCGTTCCCGACGGCGGCGATGACCGACATCGACGCCGTCGTCGCCGACACGCTCAAGGCCGGACTCGGCGCGCGCGTCATCTCCGCACCGCCCTTCGCCTTCCCCGTCCCGCCGAGGCGGACGCCTATGTCGCCGCCTTCAACAAGCAGCTCGCCGACGCCGTGTCCCGCACGGACGGACTGCATCAACCCGCGTTGTCGCCTACCGGCTTCCGTGCTTCGGCGATCCGGTCCAGGTGCCGGTAGAGGGGCGACGCGGTCACGGCGATGAAGAGCGCGAACAGGGTGAACGGCAGCAGCCCGAGGGGCCGGAGCAGGTAGTCCGGGTGTTGTGAGATCTGCGGCCAGTTGACGTAGTAGTTGGCGGACACGTCCACGGTCATGACCGCGCTCGCCATAGTCACGGCGATTGGTCGGACTCGTACCAGCAGAACGGCTACCAGAGGGTCGAGCAGGACCAGAGCGACGAAGTAGACCCGGATGGGAGCCGGTGCGGGAGAGGCGTAGCTGTTGTGACCGCCGCCTGCCAGGTCCACGAGATGTATGGCGGTTCCCCAGAGGAAACAGACGACGTACACCGTCACGACGAGCAGCACCCGGCGCGGCAGGTGACGCGGCCGCCCTTCCCCGCCCTGGGCGAGCGGACCTGTCGATACCTGCTGCGTCATGCTGCCCCCGGTTGGTTGGCGGCACCCTACTTCACCTGTCTCAGCGCCTTTCGGGAAATCCTGCCGGCCCGGCATGTCCACCACGCATCGGATGAGACGGGTCATTCCGGCTTCGAACGGCGTCTCGAACTGGGTCGCTCTCAGAAAAGTCAGCAAAGGGTCAGTGGGAGTCCTGAGACGCCCGGCGACAGCTGACCGAATATGCGAATGGTTGTACGCTGCGGGCACCGCCCTTGACCTGCACAGCAGGCAGGGAGCAGACGAATCGGGAGTTTCTTCATGTTTCGTACCGTGTTCAAGTCCAAGATCCACCGGGCCACCGTGACCCGGGCCGACCTGCACTACGTCGGTTCTGTCACCGTCGATGCCGAGCTGATGGAAGCGGCGGATCTGCTGCCCGGCGAGTTGGTGCACATCGTCGACATCGACAACGGCGCCCGCCTGGAGACGTACGTCATCGAGGGCGAACGCGGCTCCGGTGTCATCGGCATCAACGGCGCTGCCGCCCACCTCGTCCACCCCGGTGACCTGGTCATCCTGATCAGCTACGCCCAGGTCGACGACGCCGAGGCGCGCGGCCTGATCCCGCGTATCGTGCATGTCGACGCCGGCAACCGGATCGTCGCGCTCGGCGCCGACGCCTCCGAGCCCGTACCCGGCACCGCGACCGAACGGAGCCCGCACGCCGTCCCCGCGGCGTGCTGACCCCGGCTCGACCCCCGAGGGAGCACCCGTCATGGCAGAACAGACCGGCCGGATCGAACTCGACATCCGCGACGACCGCCCGAGCGGCAACCTCCTCGCGTACGAGAACGGCAAGGCCGCCGGAGTCATCGCGTACTTCGTGATGGACGGCGACCCCGCCGCGCTTGTCGCCGTGCACACCGTCGTCGAGCCCGGCCACGAGGGCAAGGGCATCGCGGGCGCCCTCGTCCAGGAGTTCTACGCCATGGCGGGCCGCGAGGGTGTCCCCGTCGTCCCCCTCTGCCCGTACGCCGCGAAGTGGGCGGAGCGTCACCCCGACCAGGCTCCCGAGGCGCCGGCCGAACTGGTGGAGCGGGCGAAGGCACAGCTCGCGTCCCATCCCGAGCTGTAGTGATCAACACGGCGGGCTGCACCGATCCACTCGGCCGATGACCGGAACCGGGCCGCGGAGTTGTACGTTCGGCCGATGACACTCGCACTGCTGCACACCTCCCCGGTCCACGTCCCGGTCTTCGACGCGCTCCGGGACACGGATCATCCCGGACTCGCCCTGCGCCATCTCGTGTCCGAGGACCTGCTCGCCCGGGCCAGGGACGAGGGCCCGGAAGCGGTGTCGGACGAGATCCGGGCGCTGCTCGCGGGCGCGGTCGCCGAGGGTGCGTCCGCTGTTCTCTGCACGTGTTCGACGATCGGCGGGGTCGCGGAGTCGGCCGGGGCGACGGCCGGAGCTCCCGTGCTGCGTGTCGACCGTCCCATGGCGGCCGCTGCCGCGGAACGGAATCGCGTGGTGGTCCTCGCGGCGCTGGGCGACACCCTGGCGCCGACCCTCGCCCTGCTCGACGAAGAGGTGGCGGACCGGCCCGTCGAGGTTCGCACCGTCCTCGTCGAGGGGGCCTGGGCGCGCTTCGAGGCCGGGGACCGCGACGGCTTTCTGGACCTGGTCGCGGCGGCGGCCGATGCGGTGACGGACGCCGATGTCATCGTGCTGGCGCAGGCGTCGATGGCCGACGCGGCCACCCGTACAGTCACCCGGATCCCGGTGCTCGCCAGCCCCCGGACGGGCCTCGCAGCCGCGGCCGCTGCCGCCGCGCGCTGACCCGCCGCAAGGACGGTGCACCCGGACAGGTCATCCGGAACCCGTACGCATGGGCTCACCAGGCGCGGGCAGCCGCTCCGGGGGACGGTGGAAGGAGATCCACCCCGAACCGCTCGGAGGCCTCCGATGACCAACCCGTACCCCGACCCCGTGCCACCGGCGCCCACGCCCGGACCGATGCCCGAGCCGCCGTCGCCGCTGCCGGAGCCGCCGCCTCCGCCGCCCGGACCCGTCCCGCCCGGCCCGTCGCCGGATCCGATTCCGCAGCCGCCCAGCCCGAACCCCGAGCCGGTACCGGAACCGGAGCCGTCACCCCATCCGACCGGCTGACCGCACGGTCCGTCTCGCGGGCTCCGGCCCCTCGGACGGCGCGCCTCATGGCGCGCCGTCCGCCCGCGCCGTGACATCGACGGCCGAGCCCCGCCCGTGGCTCGATGCGCCCACCGGTTGCCCCGGACCGTCGAGGCGGTCAGGCGATGATCGGGATCACGGCCTCCGGCGTCAGCATCCGGAAGGTGAACGACTGATGGAAGTAGAGCCGGATGCTGGTCGCGTCGTGGTCCTGATAGCCGATCGACAGATCCTGGCCCAGGCGCAGTTCGAAGTCGCCGCCCCGGGTGGACAGCAGGACGCCGCCCGTGACGGCGGGCGCCCACAGGATCTGATCGTCCAGCAGCCGGGCCAGGTGGGTGGCCACCGGATATCCGTGGTCGGAGGTCTCCGTCGCTTCGGTGAAGGCGTCGGCGCCGAGCAGCAGCCGGTACGGGCCGTCGACCCCGGCCAGCCGCAGCTGGGTCAGCGCCTGGCTGACGGTGGCCGGATAGTCGCGGGCGTCGGCCGGAAGCGGCAGCGGGGTGTGAGAGGAGCCGTCCCGGAGGCCGGTGATGCCGGCCGACGCGTACCCGTCGATGAGGGCCATGTCCTCGGCGAACGCACAGGTGCGGGCCGCCTCCTTGACGGGCTGCCAGTCGCTGTCGTCGGAACCGCGCTCGACGTCGTCCACGGCCGACCGGGTCACCGTGAACGGCACCCGCCAGTCGATCACGGGCACCGAAGTGCGGGCCCGGGCGATCACGTCCGGTGTGGGCGGGTCGATCGTGCGCAGATGACCGTCGCCGATGGCTGCGAGTCCCGGGCCCTCCGGCCCGGTGACATCGACGACACGGCGGCCCGCCAGGTGGCGGCTGAAGGTGCGCCGGGCCTCTTCTTCGATCTGGTCCCAGGCGGCTTCCGTGACGGGGGCGAGTTCGCGGTGAAGGTTGTTCATCACTGGGTGCTTTCTTGCAGGCTGCCGATCTGCAGCGAGCCGTCGTCCGACCGGACCGGGACCGGGGCCTGCGCCACCGCGGGCGCGGACGCCGGCTCCGGCGGGGCCTCGGCCGCGGTCATGGCGGGCGACGGCGGCGGGGCGTCGAAGAAGTCGGCGCGGGGGGTGTAGAAGAGTGTGCCGGTGACCGCCGTGGAGAAGTCGAGGATGCGGTCGTGCGTGCCGGGCGGATTGCCGAGGAACATGTTGCGGAGCATCTGTTCGGTCACGCCCGGATCGGCGGCGTAACCGATGAAGTACGTGCCGAACTCGCCCTGCTCGAAGCTGCCGAACGGCATGTTGGCCCGCAGGATCTCGCGCGACGTGCCGTCCGGTTCGTTGATCGTGTTGAGGGCGACATGCGAGTCGGCGGGTTTGACGTCGTCGGGGAACTCGATGTCGGTGAACTTCGTACGGCCGATGACGTGTTCCTGCGCCTCGGTGCTCAGCGCGTTCCAGGACGCGAGGTCGTGCAGATACTTCTGCACGATGACGTAGCTGCCGCCCGCGAACTCCGGATCCTCCGCGCCGACCAGGGCCGCCGACCGTGCGTCCGCCCCCACGGGGTTCTCCGTGCCGTCGACGAAGCCGAGCAGATCCCGGTGGTCGAAGTAGCGGAACCCCTGCGTCTCGTCCACGACCTTCACCGCCGTGCCGAGCCGGTCGAGCAGCTGGGCCGCCCACTCGTAACAGACGTCCATCCGCTCGGCCCGGATGTGGAACAGCAGATCGCCCGGCGTGGCGGGGGCCCGGTGGCGGGCACCGTGCAGTTCCTGGAACGGGTGGAGCCCCGCCGGGCGCGGCCCGGCGAACAGCCGGTCCCAGGCGTCGGAGCCGAAGGAGGTCACCGCGACCAGGCCGGCGCCCGGGAACCGGAACCCGATGGAACGGGCGATCGCCGCCAGATCCGGCAGCACCTCGCGGACGACGGGCTCACCACCGGGCTCGATCGTGGCGACCAGGATCAGGGCGGCGCTGGTCAACGGCGCGACGACGGGCTGGGCCGCGACCGGTTCCGGCATGGCGTCGGGCATACGGGGGCTCCATGGGACGTCAGCGGTACGGAGTGCAGCGGGCCCTCGGATCGGGAGAGCAAGAAGACCCGTTGCTACTTACGCACACGTACGACGACGCCGCACCCCGGCTCACCCGACCGGGCGACGGTGGGCCGGGTCCTTCACCCACCAGCTCCTCGACGCACTTTCGGACGTCACATGAGGCGACGACCAGCGCGACCTCCCGGCGAAGACAGGACGACGGGGTAGACGGCGACGGCGGGGACGACGATTGCGGCAAACGGGCGCGTAAAGGGCGCGTAGAGCCGTCCACCTCGCGCGCTGGCGCATCGGCAGGGCTGCCGAACGCCGCGCGCCGCTGTGGGCTCGGAGCGCCCGCCGGCATCCCGTGTATCAGCCGGCTTTGGCCTCGGACCGGTCGCCGCCCCAGAGCGTGTGGAAGGAGCCCTCGCGGTCCGTACGCCGATATGTGTGCGCGCCGAAGAAGTCGCGCTGCCCCTGGGTCAGCGCCGCGGGCAGCCGGTCCGCGCGCAGTCCGTCGTAGTACGAGAGCGCGGCCGCGAAACCCGGCGTCGGCACGCCCTGCCGCACCGCCTCCGCGACGACTGCGCGCCAGTCGTCCTGGGCCGCGCCGATCTCCGTGGCGAACTGCTCGTCCGAGAGCAGGCTCAGCAGGTCCGGGCGGGTGTCGTAGGCCGCTCGGATCCGGTCCAGGAACGCGGCCCGGATGATGCACCCGGCCCGCCAGATCGCCGCTACCGCGCCGAGGTCGATGTTCCAGTCGTACGCCTCGCTGCCCGCCCGGATCTGGTGGAACCCCTGCGTGTACGAGACGATCTTGGACGCGTACAGCGCCTGCTCCACCCGGTCGGCGAAAGCCGCGCCGGCCGATGCGTCGAGCACCGTGGCCGACGGGCCCGCCAGGTCCTTCGCCGCCTCGCGCAGATCCGCATGGCCGGACAGCGAGCGGGCGAAGACGGCCTCCGCGATACCGGAGACCGGCACTCCGAGATCCAGCGCGATCTGCACCGTCCAGCGCCCCGTGCCCTTCTGCTCCGCCCGGTCCTGCACGATGTCGACGAAGGGCTTTCCGGTGGCCGCGTCGGTGTGGGCGAGTACCTCCGCCGTGATCTCGATCAGATAGGAATCGAGGCGGCCGGTGTTCCAGCCGCGGAACGTCTCGGCGATCTTCGCGGGGGAGTAGCCCGCCACCTTGCGCAGCAGGTCGTACGCCTCCGCGATCAGCTGCATGTCCGCGTACTCGATGCCGTTGTGGACCATCTTCACGAAGTGTCCGGCCCCGTCGGGACCGATGTGAGTGGTGCACGGGGCGCCGTCCTTCGCCTTGGCGGCGATCTTCTCCAGCAGCGGCCCCAGCGATTCGTACGACTGCGACGAGCCGCCGGGCATGATGCTCGGCCCGTTCAGCGCGCCCTCCTCGCCGCCCGAGATGCCGACGCCCACGAAGTGGACGCCACGCTCGCGCAGCTTTCGTTCGCGGCGGCGGGTGTCCTCGAAGTGCGCGTTGCCGCCGTCGATGATGACGTCGCCCTCCTCCAGGAGCGGCGCGAACTCCTGGATCACGGCATCCGTCGGATCGCCCGCCTTCACCATGATGACCAGCCGCCGCGGACGTTCCAGCGCCGCGACGAACTCCTGTGGGGTACGCGCGGCCACGAAGGAACCCTCGTCGCCGAACTCCTCGACGAGGGCGTCCGTCTTCGCGGTCGTCCGGTTGTGCACGGCGACCGTGAAGCCGTTGCGGGCGAAGTTGCGGGCGAGATTGCGGCCCATGACCGCCAGTCCTGTGATGCCGATCTGCGCGGTGCCGCTCATCCGTGTGCTCTGCAATCTGTTGGGGGATGCCGGGGTCTTCAGTATGGATACGGGGCGGGGCAACGGCTTTTCAGCGTGGGCCGTATGGCTCCGTCCGCGACATCCCCATGCCGCTGACATTCCTCCCCTTCCTCGGCCGTGCCATCCTCCCGCCGGATCCATGCCCACCGGGCTGCGCCGGTTCGCCGCATACCAGCCGTTCACACCGGTACACCGATCACCGAGACGCTGCGCGGCGGACCGCACCGGACACGAATCGCGGTGGCTGTCCGGCCCAGACCGTCCGGGCCGTCCGCGAGGGGTGGGCAGGGCCTTGCTCTCTTGTCACCAGCCTTTGTCTGCCCATAAGTTGGGCGCTTGCGACGTGTCCTACTGCCTGTGGGGGAGCCAAGTCATGGCCGCGAACGGACGGCACCGCAGATATCAGCCCAGCCGGCTCAACCGCGCCTCGCTCACGGTCACGGCCGGAGGCGCGGGCATCGCTCTGCCGCTCGTCGCGGCGACCTCGGCGGGCGCTGCGCCGACGGATGTCTGGGAGAAGGTCGCCGCCTGTGAGTCCACCAGCAACTGGCACATCAACAGCGGCAACGGCTACTTCGGTGGCCTGCAGTTCACCCGGTCGACCTGGGCGGCCTACGGGGGCACGGTGTACACCCCGCGCGCCGATCTCGCGACCAGGGACCAGCAGATAACCGTTGCGGAAAAGGTGCTCGAAGGGCAGGGGCCCGGTGCCTGGCCTGGCTGCTCGACACGGGCGGGGCTGACGAGCGGCGGGGACGCCCCCGACGTCAACACCCAGTCCGCGCGGACCAGTCGGGTGAAGACGCCCGGGAAGGCCGCCGCCGGAAAGCCGGAGACGAAGCGGACGGCCACGCCCGCCACGCCGACCACCGTGCACGGCAAGCGCGAGTCGTACACCGTTGCATCAGGCGACTCGCTCTCCGCGATCGCGGCGACCGAGCGCGTACGGGGCGGCTGGCAGCACCTGTACGCAACAAACCGCAAGGTCGTGGGGGACGACCCGGACCTCATCTTTCCCGGGCAGCGCCTGAGCCTCGACGCGGCCCGGGCATCGAGAACGGATGCCAAGGCGGGCTCGACCGCTTCGAAACCGACGAGGAAGCCGAAGGCGACGGCCGCGCCGCACGAAAAGGCAAAGCCGCAGCAGCGGACGGCCGAGCCGAAGCAGCAAGCGGCCACGTCCTCGCACCCAACGGCGAAGCCGCAGCACCCAACGGCGAAGCCGCAGCACCCAACGGCGAAGCCGCAGCACGAAGCAGCGAAGCCCCAGCACCCAACGGCGAAGCCGCACCACCGGATCGCGAAGCCGAAGACCCACCCGAAGAAGACCGAGAGCCACAAGCAGGAGCGGGCGGAGAAGCACGCCGGCCTCGTCGCGCCGGTCGCGGCGGGTATCGGCACCCCGTACCACCAGACAGGTTCCTGGGCCAGCGGCTACCACACCGGTGTGGACTTCCCCGTTCCGACCGGCACGTCGGTGAAGGCGGTCGACTCCGGCACGGTCGTCTCGGCGGGCTGGGGCGGAGCGTACGGATACCAGATCGTCATCCGGCACAGCGACGGGAAGTACAGTCAGTACGCGCACCTGTCCGCGCTTCACGTGCGCGAGGGCCGGCACGTCTCCGCGGGCCAGCGGATTGCCCGCTCGGGCTCTACCGGGAACGTCACGGGTCCGCACCTGCACTTCGAGATCCGCACCGGCCCCGGCTACGGCTCCGACGTCGATCCGCTGGCCTATCTCAGAGCGGGCGGCGTCAGCGTCTGAACGGCCTTCGGCGGTCCTGCGGCTTCATCGGCTGCGCCGGACCCCGTGGACGGCATGTCGTCCCGCCGTGCGGCGGGGCGGGTGTCCGACGGCCGCCCGGGCCCGAACTCCACCTGCCCGAGCCGACGCTTCAACGGCCTGAGCGGAGGCAGTGCAGGGGCTACCGAGAAGGCCTCCGCGACGGCTTCGTCGGCCGCGGCGGGCCTCACGGGCGTCATCGCCGCCGGTACGGCGGTGGCGGGCTCGCAAGGAGCGACAACCGTCCGCGTCCCGACCGGCCGGGACAGACCGGCCGCCGGCTCCGCGACGCCGTCGGCGCCCTGCTTCCCGTCCCGGCCCGCCGCGTCCGCCCCGACCGTCCCGTCCCCCGCAACGACCGGGTGTTCGCTTCCCGCACTCCGTCCGGCGAGGTGCTCCGCACCCAGCCGCTCCGTCGTGAGCAGGATCAGCCCGCCCGCGGCGACCACCCCGCACGCCAGCGCGAGCACGGTGCCCGCCGTACCGTGCCGGAACTCCTCGTCGAACATGGTGATGCCGACGGCCGCGGCTATCACCGGGTTCACCACGGTCACCGTGGCCAGCGGCGCGGTCAGCCCGGCACCCCGGTACGCGATCTGGGACAGGAGCAGCCCGGCGGCCGCGAACGCGGCGATCGCCAGCAGCGCCGGCATCCCGGCCCCCGCGTCACCGGACGTCCACCGCACCGCCACCGTCTTCGTGAACACCGAGGCGATACCGAAAGCCACACCCGCAGCCCCTGCCACGATCACGCTCCGCACCACCGGCCTGTGCACACCCTTGGAGGCCAGGAAGAGCGCCGCGACCCCACCGAGGGTCACCCCGGAGAGCATCAGCTGATCCGGGCCGCTCAGCGACCGCGACTCGCCGTTCCCGGTGAGCGCGAGCAGGCCCGCCAGACCGACGGTTGCCATGATCGCGCCGCGCCATGCGGTGGCCCGTGCCCGGCGGCGTACGAAGAGCGCCGCCATCGGCAGGGCGAAGACGATGGTCAGCGCACCGAGCGGCTGGACAAGACTCAGCGGACCGTATGCCAGCGCTACGACATGCAGCACCGCGCCCGCCCCGTTCAGCGCCACGGCGGCCCACCAGACGCGGTTGCGCAAGGGTGCGAGCGAACGGCCGTCGCCGGCCGCGGCCACGCGCTCCTGGACGATCGCCCCGGCCGCGTAGGCGACCGCGGAGACCAGTGACAGAAGCACGGACAGCGCAAGGGAACTCATGTACACCACGATGTCCCTCCGAGGCAGCCGTGTCGTCGTCCTTGAGGGGGCGATCCGTCGTACTGCCTTGGTAGTACGGGAGTGGTCCCGAGGTCCTCCTACCGACGGTAGTCCTCCCTCTTGAGGACTCCGAGTGGATCAACCGGAGGGGATACGGTGAACGCCGGGTCACGCGGCTCGCGGCACTCCGGATGCCCGCGGTCCGGGGAGGTGGGTCACCGGTCGCGGCGACCGCGGAACCGAGAGGGAGCAACGCGATGGACGAGCCCGCAGGGCCCTTTGTGGGTGGGTTCTTCGCCCTGCGCACCACCGCACCGCCCGAGGGTGCGTACCGCCCGCTGGCCCTGCTGTACGCGGGGGAATCCGCACCGCTCACGGCCCGCATCGACACAGTCGCCGACCGGCTCCGTACCTCCGAGCGCAGAGTCGCAGCCTCCGTCGCGCACCTGGGGCTGGCCGCCCGCCTCTGGTCGGTCGCGCTCGGCCCGGCGGCCCTGACGGGGCGCTTGCCCGGTCTCTCGCCCGATGCCCTGTACTGGGGCCCGGGGCACACCGCCCCGGACGATCTGTGGTTGAGCACCTCCGACACGCTGCCCGCCACCGCCGACCGGATCCGGGAGGTCGTCCAGTTCGGCCACCTCGTGCCCCTCGCCGAGGCGATCCACCGGGACGGCTCCCTGTCGAACCGGCTGTTGTGGGGCAACGCGGGGTCGGCGCTGGCTGGAGCCCTGCGCGAACTGGTCGCCTGGGCACGAAGTCACGGCCGCCCCGACGTGTCCGCACGGGCCCGCGCACTGGTCGCCGAACTCTTCGACCACCCGGATCTGCGGAACACCGGAGCCCCGCACGACACGGCGTTCCGCCGCCGCAGTTGCTGCCTGTACTACCGCTGCCCGGCCGGTGGCCTGTGCGGTGACTGCGTCTTCGAGAGCGTCTGACACACGGACGCGCCGGAGCCGGGCGCGGAGCCGGGTCACCCGCCGGGCACCACCTCGACGGAGCCGATGTACTCCTGGGTCTCCTCGTCCGGGAGCCGGACGGCCTGGGCCCAGAAGTAGATCACCAGGCTGAACGCCGCGATGAGCGCGATGTCCCACCACAACGGCAGGGCATCCGTTGCGCCGCACGACGCCTTGGACGCCGGGCCCGTGCTGCAGAATCCGCCTTGCCAGGAGATCAGCCCCATGCCCACGAGGTACACCGGCAGCCACTGCGCGGACCACCAGTCCATGTGCGGCACCCTGGGATTGAGCTTGAGCAGCGCGGAGCCGCCCAGCAGCAGATAGCCGAGCACGATGGCCACGCCGAGCCGCCACAGGGTGTCCCAGCCCGCCCAGTAGATGATCAGGTTCGAGACGATGAAGGCCACGGGCGCCCAGAACATCCCGCCGGGCAACCGGTACGGACGAGCCCGGTCCGGGTCCTGCTTGCGCAGGCACCCGAAGGCGAGCGGCGCCCCCGCGTACATCAGCACACTCGCGGATGTGACGAAGCCGACCAGCTTCTGCCACGTGGGGAACGGCAGGAACACGATGAGCCCGACCACGAACGCGAAGAGCAGGCTGAACCACGGGACGCCGCGCCTGGTGGTGCGTTCGAAGACCGCCGGGACGTAGCCGTTGCGGGACAGGCCGTAGGAGACCCGAGAGGTGGCGGTCGTGTAGATCAGGCCCGTACCGGACGGTGACACGACCGCGTCGATGTACAGCAGCGTGGCGAGCCAGCCGAGTCCGACGGAGGTGGCGAGCCCGGCGAACGGGCCGGCCTTTCCGCTGAAGGAGAGGTCGGCCCAGCCGTGGGCGAACGCGCTGTGCGGCAGGGCGGCGATGAAGACCACCTGAAGTGCCACGTAGACCAGGACGCCGATGAGGATGGAGCCGATGACCGCCCGCGGGATGTCCCTGGCCGGATTGCGGCTCTCGCCCGCCAACTGGTCGGCCTGCTCGAAGCCGAGCAGCGCGAAGATGATGCCGCTCGTGCTGATGGCGGAGAGTACGCCCTTGGCGCCGAAGGGGGCGAAGCCCTGGTAGCCGAAGTTGCTGCCGTGAAAGGTGGTGGCGGCCAGCACGATGATGGTGAAGACGGGGACGGCCACCTTCCACCACGTCGCCAGGCTGTTGGTGTGGGCGAGCCATTTGATGCCGAAGAAATTGACGACGACGAAGAACGCCATGAACGCGACGGCCAGCCCGTACCCCGCGGGTGTCAGGTGATTCTTGCCGGTCTGCACCCAAGGGGCGTGGACGCTGAGATAGTTCAGCGACGCCATGACCTCGATCGGCGCCACGGTGACGGCCTGCAGCCACGAGAACCATCCGAAGGACGCGCCGGCGGCACTGCCGAAGGCATAGTGCGGAAAGCGGGCGGTGCCGCCCGCGACCGGGTACATGGCCCCCAGCTCGGCATGCACGAACGCCAGCACGATGATGGCGAGCGCCCCGATGCCCCAGGAGATGAGCGCCGCCGTGCCGGCCGCCTGAGCGGCGAACAGCGCGCCGAACAGCCAGCCTGACCCGATGATGGACCCCTCCGAGGTCCAGATGAGACCGATCAGCCCGATTTCCCGCTTGAGGCCCGGATTCGTGGGCGCCGTGGGTGCGGCCGGCTTGGACATCTGCATGCTGGATGCACCCCTTGTTCCGGTGGGGGATGAGGCGTGAGGTGTCTGTCCGCATCCACGGGACCCCCACTAGATGCCCCGATCCGTGTGCATCGTTCCCGGAGCACGGGGAAGTTGCGCCAGTCGGGTCGCGCATGAAGCCGTCGCCCGAACGAGGTCCGGGTGGCCGGCCGTGGTCGTGGGGCGGGCGGCGTCCCGCCCGCCCCACAGGTCAGGTGCTCAAGCCGAACTCGGCCCGGATGCGCTTGCCCACCGGTACGCGCTCGGCGGTCAGCCGGTCGCACAGCGCCACCACGATCTCCATGCCGTGGCCGCCGGGGCGCGCCGGGTCGGGTGAGTAGAACAGCGGGAGAGCCGTGCTGCTGTCGTACACCGTGACGCTGACGCGCTCCGCGGTGCCCTCCAGTTCCAGCAGGTACGGGCCCTGGCTGTAGCGGTCCGCGTTGGTGACCAGTTCGCTCACGGCCAGCATCAGATCGCTGCGGGTGTGCTCGCCGAACACCGCGAGCCACTCGGCGGCCAGCCGGACCAGAAAGCGGTCGGCCAGGTCCCGGGCCTGCGCGATGCAGCCGGGTTCGCCGTCGAACACCTCGGCGCTGTGCAGAACCTCCGTGGACCGGTCCGGGCAGGGATGGCCGGGCGGTCGCGAGGTGACCTGTTCGTTCATGTGCTCCAGCCAGGGCGACGCAGGGGTGTTCGATGACAGCTTCTCGACGTTCGCCTACCCGCGACGAACGGTCCCACTCCGGGGAAAACCCGGCAGATCTCAGCCATGTCCGAGTCCTTCGACGGCGGCGTCCGGGCCGGGCGGCCGTACCGCGGTGTGCGCGGGTGCGGCGGGGGCGACCGGCAGCGTGAAACGGATGCAGGTGCCCTCGGTGGTTTCCGGATCCAGCCAGATCCGGCCCCCGTGGAACTCCACGATCTTCCGGCACAGGGCCAGACCGATGCCCGTTCCCTCGTACTCCTCCCGGCCGTGCAGACGCTGGAAGATGACGAAGACGTTCTGCGCGGACTCCGGCGCGATGCCGATGCCGTTGTCCGCCACCCGGAAGTGCCAGTCGTCGCCCTCCCGCACACAGCCCACCGTGATCCGGCACGGCACGCCGGGGCGGCGGAACTTCACCGCGTTGCCGATCAGGTTCTGCCAGACCATGGACAGTGCCGTGGCGTCCCCCGTCAGCGACGGCAGCGGGGCCTCCCGTACGACCGTGGCACCGGACTCCTCGACGACCAGCGCGAGGTTGGCCAGGGCGCGGTCCAGGGACCGGTCCAGGTCGACCGGCTTCCACCGTTCATGTACCCGTCCCATGCGGGAGAAGGTGAGCAGATCGTTGATCAGCACCTGCATCCGCCCGGCGCCGTCGACCGCGTAGTCGATGTACTGCCGCGCCCGGTCGTCGAGCTCCGCGCCGTACCGTTTCTCCAGCAGACCGCAGAACGAGGCGACCTTGCGCAGCGGCTCCTGCAGATCGTGCGAGGCGACGTACGCGAACTGCTCCAGCTCGGCATTGGACCTGCGCAGCTCCCGCGTCTGTTCCGCCAGCAGCGTCTCGCGTTCCCGGGACTCGGCGAGTTCCTCGACGATGCGGCGGCGCATGTCCTCCACGGCCGCCGCCACCGCCCGCACATCGGACGGCCCGTCGACCTCGATCCGCTTACGGAACGCCCCCGAGCTGACCGTCTCGGAGGCGGCGGTCAGTCGGTCCAGCGGCCGGCCGACCATCCGGTGCAGCAGCAGACTCAGCGAGCCCACGGCGAGCAGAAAGCCGACGACCAGCGAGATGAGCACCTGGTCACGGGTGGTGCGGGCGTTGCTCAGATCGGTGCGGGCCCGGTCGCGAGCCACGTCGAGATGTGCCTGCTGAGCCGTGTACAGGCGGCGCAGGGTGGCGAATTCGTCCGTGCTCCGCCGGATCGGGGCGGAGGTCTCGGACGCCGGGCCGCCCCGGCGGACGGCGGCGACGAGCGGCTCGGCATGCCCGCTGCGCCATTCCCGGGAGGCCGCGGCGATCCGGTCGAGATCGCCGGCGAAGGGCTGTTCGTCCCCGACGAGGGCGCGTACGCGGGCCATCCGCAGTTTCTCGTCCCGCATCCCCGCCTCGTACGGCCGCAGGAAGGCCGGGTCGCCGGTGAGCGCGAATCCGCGGACCCCGGTCTCCTGTTCCAGCAGCGCGTTCTGCAACTGGAACGACGAGGAGCGGGCGGGCTGGATGCGGTCCACCAGCTCGGTCGTGCGGTCGGATATCCGGGACAGCACGAGGCCCCCGACGGTCAGGCCCGCGCAGACGACGAGCACGAAGACGGCGAGGATCAGATGGACCCAGTTCTGGACGGACAGTCGCGAGGTCAGGCCGCGCCCGGGCGCCGGCGATGCGTCCCGGCCGTTCATCGCGGCGTCTCCCGGCCCCAGCCCAGATGGAGCACGGCCACGTCGTCGGCGAGACCGCCGTACGGGGACGCCGCCTCGGCGGCCTCGTCGACCAGGGTGTCCACGAACGCGCGGGCCGGCAGGGCCCCGCGACTGCGGGCCAGGGCGAGCAGCCTGTCCTCGCCGAGCCGGGAGCTTGGCCCCGTACGCCCCTCGAAGAGGCCGTCCGTGAAGAGGACGATCCGGCCGTCATCGGGCAGGGCCAGCTCCGAGACACTCCACCGTCCCGTCCCCGGCAGCAGCCCCAGGGCCATCCCAGGCTCGGGCTCGACCCAGCTCACCCGGTCACCGCTGCGCAGCAACAGCCCGGGGTGACCGGCCCGCACCACCTGCACCCGGCGCCGGTCCGGGGAGAAGGAGAGTGAGGTGAAGGTGGCGAAGACATGCGGGTCGGAGCGTTCGGCGACCAGGATCTCCTCCAGCAGCCGGACCTGTTCGAGCCGGCCGGTCGCGCACAGCACCGCAGTGCGCCAGGCGACCCGCAGGCAGACACCCAGCGCCGCCTCCGCGGCCCCGTGCCCCGACACATCGCCGATCACCGCGTGCACCGTGCCGTCGGAGGTCTGCACCACGTCGTAGAAATCACCGCTGAGCAGGGCGTGCGCCCGGCCCGGCGCGTACCGTGCCACCGCCTCGAAGGAGTCGTCGTGCAGCAGGGGCACGGGCAGCAGCCCGCGTTCGAGGCGGGCGTTCTCCCGCGCCATCAGCCGGTTGGCGCGCAGCGCCGCCGCGGCCTGCTCGACCTGCTTGCGCTGGAGGGCGTAACGGACCGAGCGGCCCAGCGCCTCCGGATCGAGCCGTCCCTTGACGAGATAGTCCTGGGCGCCGGTCGCCACGGCCGACAGGCCCGTATCTGCCTCGGCCCTGCCGGTCAGCACGACGATGGCCGCATCGGGCGCCGACTCGACGATCCGGGTCACGGCGTCCAGGCCGTACACATCGGGCAGATGCAGATCGAGCAGTACGCAGCACGGGGTGCGGCAGCCGGCCAGGAACCGGCGCGCCTCCGCGAGCGTCCTGCACCAGGTCAGCGCGGAATCCAGCTCACTGTCCGCGAGCATCTCCTCGACGAGGAGGGCGTCACCGGCGTCGTCCTCGACCAGCAGGATCACGGCGTCGACCTTCCACACCGAACCGTGGCCGGTTTCGCTTGCGGACTCGTTGCCGGTGCCGGTTTCGCTTGTGGACTCGTTGCCGGCCGTGGCGGGACCGTTCTGTACGGTGACGGCGTCCGGGCGCACGGAGGCGCCGGCGGGAGAGCTGCCCGCCGGGAGTTCGGCCACGGTCCACCCCCTTGTACGGACGGCACGGCTCGACCCCGGCCGTATCGCAAGGAAGCATAGGTGACCGAACCGTGGAGGAGCCGTCGGGGCGGAGCGCCTCCGTGCCACGCGCGTCATGCACGAGACATCACACGAACGGAGCAGCATCCCGTGCATGGCAGACTTGACCGGGGCGTTCGGCCCGGCAGGAACAGGTACGGCGGTCGGCGCCACGAGGGACAAGCGACAGAGGAACGGCAATGACGGTGACACAGGACAGCCCGGAGCTCGCTTCCGGTACTGAGGAGTTCGGTCCCGGTATCGACCCGGAGCGGCTGGCCGTCTGCCTGAGCGTGCTCGACGAACTCGACACCATCGAGATCGACCACCCCGACGCCATCGCCGTGCGCCGTGCCACGGCCGGGATCTACCGGACCGTGAAGCAGCGCCGCCGTCAGGAGCGCCGCGCCGCCAAGACCGCGCACGACAAGGCCGTCACCGAGGCCACCGCGACCGGTTCGGCCGACCGCATCGACGACGAGACCCAGGGGGTCCTGCCGTCGTCCTCGTCCCGTGCCGAGATCGCGGGCGTCCTCCAGCGCCCCCGCTCCTGCTACATCTGCAAGACCCGGTACGTCGAGGTCGACGCGTTCTACCACCAGCTCTGCCCGCAGTGCGCCAAGGAGAACCGCTCGCGTCGCGACGCCCGGACCGACCTCACCGGCCGGCGCGCGCTCCTCACCGGCGGCCGCGCGAAGATCGGCATGTACATCGCGCTGCGGCTGCTGCGCGACGGTGCGCACACCACCATCACCACTCGCTTCCCCAACGACGCGATCCGCCGCTTCAAGGCGATGCCGGACAGTGACGAGTGGATCCACCGGCTGAAGATCGTCGGCATCGATCTGCGTGACCCCGCGCAGGTCGTCGCGCTCGCCGACTCGGTCGCGGCCGAGGGCCCGCTGGACATCCTGATCAACAACGCGGCGCAGACCGTGCGCCGGTCCGCGAACGCGTACAGCGAACTGGTCAACGCCGAGGCCGCCCCGCTTCCGGCGGGTGAGCTGCCCGCCGCCGAGGTCATCGGCACCTTCGGCAGCGGCACCGTCGACCGCGTCGCCGCTCTCCCGGCCGCCCGCAGGGAAGGCCTGAGTGCGCAGGACGTCACCGAACTCGCCCTGGTCACCGGGTCCGCCTCGCTGGAGCGGATCGCCGCCGGAACGGCGATCGACGCGGGCGGTCTCGTGCCCGACCTGCATGACACCAACAGCTGGATCCAGACGGTCGAGGAGGTCGAACCGATCGAGCTGCTGGAGGTCCAGCTCTGCAACTCCACAGCGCCGTTCATCCTGATCAGCCGGCTCCGTCCGGCAATGGCCGCGACCGCCGCCAAGCGCTCCTACGTGGTCAACGTGTCCGCCATGGAAGGGGTGTTCAGCCGCGGCTACAAGGGCGCGGGCCACCCGCACACCAACATGGCGAAGGCCGCGCTGAACATGCTCACCCGCACCAGCGCCCAGGAGATGTTCGAGAAGGACGGCATCCTGATGACGGCCGTCGACACCGGCTGGATCACCGACGAGCGGCCACACCCCGACAAGATCCGCCTCGCCGAGGAGGGCTTCCACGCCCCGCTCGACCTGGTCGACGGCGCCGCCCGCGTCTACGACCCGATCGTGCGCGGCGAGGAGGGCGAGGACCTGTACGGCTGCTTCCTCAAGGACTACGCGCCCGCCAACTGGTAGCCGACCGGTCGTCCCGTGGGGGCGATGCCATCGGTAGCGCCGTCGCGTGCTGCGCCGTGGGCCCGGCCGGGACATCGCTCCTGGCCGGGTCTTTTCCGTGCGAGGTGGCCGAAAGTGACCCATGACACAGGTTCCATCGAGCGGGAACGCGCTCATTTGGTTAATCTGATCCGAACGGACGTCACCGGGGAGTCCACAAACCCTCCTCGGCCGTCCTGGGACAGGCTTGTCAACCGAGTCGCCGTCCCGCCCCGTATCCGGCGCCACCGCGACCGAACTGTTCCTTCCCCTGCCCTCGCGGGCGGTCGACGCCCGGTTCTGAGACCGGGGCGTCGGTGACGCCCGGGGTTACGCGACACAAAGGAGTGCGCGGTGACGACACCAGAACTGACGAAGAACGAGAAGCGACCGGCCGAACGCCACGGAGAGCGGGCCCGCGGTCCCGAGAAACTCCGGAACATCGAAGTCTGGGCCAGGTCCGCACCGATCCGGCTGGCCGGCTACGAGGACGACCTCGCCGAGCCGCACATCCTGCCCGGCATCGACTGAGCGCTTCTCGCCTTCACACCCGAACTCCGGCCCACCCCTCAACGGGTGGGCCGGAGTTCGGCCGTTGCGGGGCGTTCGCCGGTCAGAACACCGCCTTCGCCACCGCGGCCCCGGCGAACGAGAGCCCGACCCCCGCGCCGACGCCGAGCAGCAGATAGCCGGCCGCGGTGGCCAGGCGGCGGGCCGATGTGAAGGTCAGCAGCTCGTACGAGAACGTCGACCAGGTCGACAGGGCGCCGCAGAAACCGGTGGCGAGCAGGAGTTGGAGGCGGGGGCCGATGTCTCCGCCGGTCGCCGCCTCGGAGAGGAATCCGAGGAGCAGGGACGCACCGGCGTTCGCCGCGAAGGTGCCCCACGGGAATACGGTGTGGAGGCGGAACTTGGCGTCCACCCCGATCAGATACCGCAGGGGCGCGCCGACCAGCCCACCCGCGAGCACCAGCAGCCAGTCGAGCATCACGTGCCCTCCTGGGCCCGGTGATCGCGCCCGAACGCGAGGTGCGTGAGGAAGGCCCCCGTCGTCACCGCGGCCAGCGCCGCCACGACGGTCAGGAGCAGATAGCCGACCGCATAGCCCGGCCGGTCGTGCTCGAACAGCTGCCGCACTTTGTTCGTGTAGTACGAGAAGGAGGTGAACCCGCCGAGCAGGCCGGTGCCCAGGAACGGGCTGATCAGCCGGGGCGCGCCCGGGAAGCGCAGCTTCACGGTGACCATCAGGACACCCATCAGGAAGCAGCCCACCGCGTTGACCAGCAGAGTCGTCCAGGGGAACGCGGTGGGGCCGATGGGCCAGAGGAGTTCGGCACCATAGCGGGCCGCTGCTCCCGCGGCGCCGCCGATCGCGACGACCGCTACGACGGTGAGCTGCACCCCGGGGTGGTGATCGGGGTGCGTGAAGCGGTGCAGCTGCATCTTCGGGGGCATCCGGCGACCGTAACGAGCGGCGGCGGACGCCGGGCACACAGCGCACTGATCCACCCCGGGCGAAACCCGAACGGGTCAGTGGAACGCCCCACAACGAGAAGAGGCATGCCGTATGTGTCTGTATGGCAGAGAGCAACATTCCGGCCTCTCTGCGGAGTCATGGGAGCGGTCTTCCGCCGATCGTTGGAGTCCGCCGTGCCCCTCGCCGAGCCGGGTGTCGTCCGGAGACTCGAAAGCCGGCAGCCGATGGCCTACCTCGTGGCCTCGGTGCGCGGAGTCGGGCAGGTCGACCTCCAACCCAACACCGTTGCGTTTGGCCCCTGAGCTGTACGTCAAGCCCTGCTGAACAGCGCAACGGGACCACCTGATAGATCAACGATCGGCGAAGAAAGTCGGTCAAGATCAGGGGTCCCGTTGCAGGAGAAGTCTGTCATCACGTCCACGATCGAGACAGCCCGGGGTGTGTTCGCGCCGGGTCATCTGGGAGAGTTGACCCAGGTCGTGGACTTCGCGCTGGTGGACGCGGTGCTGGAGGAGACCGGCCGGCGCGAGAAGCGCCTGCGGCTGCTGCCTTCGCGGGTGGTGGTGTACTTCGTGCTCGCTCTCGCACTGTTCGAACACCGCTCGTACCGCACGGTGTGGTCCAAGCTGACCGCCGCCCTGACCCCGCTGGCCCTGGTGCATCCTGCGGTCTCCTCGCTGACGCGGGCCAGGCGCAGGGTGGGGGCCGCACCTCTGCGGCGTCTGTTCGAGACGCTTGCCGGGCCCGTCGCCCGCCCCGGGCAGGCCGGGTCCTTCTACCGGGGCCTGCGCACGGTGGCCGTCGACGGGACCCTGCTGCACACCCCCGACGACGAGACGCTCACCTGGCGCTACCCCAAACGGGCCGGGGAGGGTCTGGAGTTCGGCTATCCGCTCCTGCGGCTGCTGGCCCTGGTCGAGTGCGGCACCCGCGCGCTCATAGCCGCCGCCTTCGGACCGGAGTCCGAGGGCGAACTCCCCTATGCCAAGCGGCTTCTGACCGCCCTGGACAAGACGATGCTCCTGCTGGCCGACGCGGCCTTCGACGGCAGCGAGTTCCTTGATGCCGTCCATCAGAGCGGGGCGCGGTTCCTGGTGCGCTCCGGGGCCCGCCGCGTCCCCACCCCCGCCGAGCACCTGGGCGACGGCTCCTACATCGCCCGCATCGGCTACGGTGTCCTGCGGGTACTGCTGCCGGTGCGCGTGATCGAGGCGACCCTCATCGTCACCTTGGCCGATGGCACCGTCCGCACCGAGCGGTGGCGGCTGATCACCAACCTGCTGGACCCCGTCCGTTATCCGGCCGCCGAGCTCGTTGATCTCTATCACCGCAGGTGGCAGGCGGAAACTACGTATTTTTCGATCAAGGCCACGATGCTTGACGGCCGCGTCCTGCGCTCCCGCAGTATCGATGGCCTCGACCAGGAGGTCTACGCCCTGCTCACCGCCTACCAGGCTCTGATCCGTGCCGGCGACGACGCCCTGACCGGTCGGCCGGAAGTACCCATGGAACGGATCAGTTTCACCGTCCTGTTGGCCGCCGCAACCGACACCGTCACTGCCGGCCATGGAATCTTCCCCAACACCCTCGTCGACCTGGTCGGCAGGATCGGCCACGCGGCCCTGGACGCCCTCCTGCCCGCCCACCGACGGCAACGAGTGAAGGCCCGCACACGCAAGAACCCCACCAGCAAGTACGGCCCGAACGCCGGACAGCACCCCCAGAAGGCCCAGAACTACACCGTCCACACCACCGTTGCATTCTTCGCCCACGGCCTCAGTAGCCGCTCACGGCCCTAACGCAACGGTGTTGACCTCCAACCCGGGATCTGGACAGGCGCGTTCATCCTCGCCGGGCTGTGGGTGGCGGGCTGGCGGATCGGCCTCTTCGCCACCCTCGGCACGCTGATCTCCACGGCGACCGCCTATGCCCTGGGCGTCGACCGGTCGGGCATCGCCCTCGGACTCCAGGGCTACAGTGGCTGCCTCACCGGCATCGCCCTGGTCACCTCGCTCGGCCACCACCCCGCCACCTATGTGCTCGCCGTCGGCGGCGCGATCATGTGCACCCTGCTGATGGCGACGCTGACCACGCTGCTCGCCCCCTACCGGCTGACCGCGCTCACCGCGCCGTTCTGCCTCGTCTCCGGCGTCATGGTGGTCGGTGCGCCGTCCTTCGACCGGATCTGGCACGGCGCCCCGAAGACGGTCGCCAGCACCACCCGCGGCGACACCGGCATCTCCTGGGACGACCTGTGGCACGCCTTCTGCACCAACGTGTCGCAGATCTTCCTGGTCGGTGAGTGGTACGTCGGGCTCATCATGCTCGTCGGGCTGGCCTTCGCCGGAGTGCGCGTGGTGCTGTTCGCGGCGGCGGGCAGCATCGTGGGCATCGTCGCGGCCTGGGCGCTCGGCGCCCCCACGGCACTGATCGCCGGGGGCATCTACGGATACAACGCCGTTCTCGTCGCCATCGCCGTCGGCGCGGTCTTCCTGACCGGCACGGTGTGGAACGGCGCGTACGCGCTCTTCGGCTGCGCGGCCACCACCGCCTTGACGGGCTCGCTGACCTCGTTCTTCAAACCGTTCGGCGGCCACACCTTCACCTGGCCGTTCATCCTCACGACCTGGGTGCTCATGGCGGCCGTCCCGCTGCTGCCACGGCTCCGCCGGAGCGACTGACCCCTGCCCGCCCACAAAACCGCCCCGTTCTCCCGTACACCCCGAGGAAGGTACCGACGATGAACCTCGCCCCCCGCGAGATCGACAAGCTGCTCGTGTACGTAGTGGCCGACCTGGCCCGCAAGCGCCAGGGCCGCGGTCTCAAGCTCAACTACAGCGAGTCCGTGGCTCTGATCACCGAGGCGATCCTGGAGGCCGCCCGGGACGGCAGGAGTGTCGCCGACTGCATGGAACTCGGCCGCCAGATCGTCAGCGAGGACGACACCATGCCGGGGGTACGGGACATGCTCGGGCTGCTCCAGGTCGAGGCATCCTTCGTGGACGGCACCAAGCTGGTGTCCTGCCACGACCCCATCGGCGGCTGAGCCCCGTGTCCGACCACTGCCGGGTGATCGCCGTGTGCGGCCACGAAGCCGCGCACGGGAAAGCGCTGCACGGCCTGGTGGACCCGGCGGTGATCGTCGTGCCGAGCGGGCGTGAGCTCTACCGGAGCATCGCCGGGCTGACGCGCGGCGGCGAACAGGGCTGCGTCGTCCCGATGACGCTGGGCCGCGACCCGGAACTCGTCGCGGATACCGCCCGTACGCTGCGCGCGCTGCCCGCCGCCGAACGCTCCGCGACCGTACTCGCCGAGCCTTTCGGCACCTCCCAGTACCTCATCGGCTGGCTGCGGGCGGCGGCCGGCCGCGTCCCCGCCACATCGGCGCTGCTCGTCACCGCCCCGGCCGGCGACCCCTTCGACGACGCCGAGCTGTACCGGGTCGCGAGCCTGGTCCGCCGTTACGGCAGCCACCCGCTGGTCGAGGTCGCGTTCAGCGGCGGCGATCCCGACCCGGCCGAAGGGGTGCGGCGCTGCCGGCTGCTCGGCGCCTCCCGCGTGGTGCTGCTCCCGGCCGCCTTCGCCCTGCCGGAGGTACCCGACGTACCCGGCACGCACGTCGAACGAGCCGGTCCGCCGGTGCCACCCGCCGCGCTGGCCCGGATCCTCGCCGAGCGCGTGGCCGCTGCCCGGCGGCGGTGGAACGAGCGTGGTGACGACGGCATCGCAACCGGGCTGACCGCCGCCGACGACCACGGCCACTCCCACACCCACCCGCCGGGCGAGGACCACGGCCATGGGCTCGGACATCTGCACACGCATCAGCACCCGCACGTCCATGGTGCGGGCCAAGTCATCAGGAGCACCGCATGACGTTCCGTCAGAAATATCTCTACGGCAAGGACCCGGTCGAGATCAACGCCGGTCGCCGCACGGTCCGGCTCACCGTCAGCAACACCGGCGACCGCGCGGTCCAGGTCGGGTCGCACTACCACTTCTTCGAGGTGAACTCGGCGCTGTCGTTCGACCGGCAGAAGGCGCTCGGCATGCACCTCAACATTCCCGCCGGCACCTCCGTACGCATCGAGCCCGGCGGATCGCGCGAGGTGGAGCTGTGCGCGTACGCCGGCACGGGCCGCCTCGTCGGTTTCAGCGGACTGCTCAACGGCAGCCTCGCCTCGCACCCCGCCAAGGTCGAGGCCGTGCGCAAGGCGATCGAGCAGGGCTTCCAGGGCGCCGCCTCCGGCGCACCGGCGAAGAGCGCCAAGGACACCAAGAGCACCAAGGACACCAAGGATTCGGCCAAGACCGCCAAGGACTCGAAGGACTCCAAGGCGAAGAAGAAGGGTTCGCGCTGATGCCCATCCTGCCGCGCAAGCAATACACCGACATGTACGGCCCGACGGTCGGCGACCGCTTCCACCTCGCCGACACCAACCTCGTCGTCGAGGTCGAGAAGGACTTCAGCGAGGGCCAGTACGGGGACGAGATCCTCTACGGCGGCGGCAAGACCATGCGTGACGGCATGGGCTCCGACCCGCAGGCCACCAGCGGCCAGGGCGCACTCGACACCGTCATTACCAATGTCGTGGTCATCGACGCCATCGTCGGCGTCGTCAAGTGCGACATCGGCATCAAGGACGGCTTCATCGCGGGGATCGGCAAGTCCGGCAATCCGCAGACCCAGAACAACGTCCACCCCGACCTGGTCATCGGGCCCGGCACGGAGGCCATCGCCGGTGAGCACCTCATCGCCACCGCGGGCGCCATCGACAGCCACGTCCACCTGATCGCCCCGCAACAGGCCGAGCAGGCACTCACCAACGGCATCACCACTCTCATCGGCGGCGGCACCGGTCCCTCCGACGGCACGAACGGCACCACCTGCACACCCGGCCCGTACAACATCGCCCGGTTCCTCCAGGCGGCCGAGACCTTCCCGGTCAACCTCGGCATCATGGGCAAGGGGAACGGCAGTCTGCCGGAAGCGCTCAACGAGCAAGTCGAAGCCGGGGCCTGTGCCCTGAAGGTCCACGAGGACTGGGGCGCCACCCCCGCCGTGATCGACAACGCGCTGAGCGTCGCGGACCGGTACGACGTCCAGGTGACCATCCACACCGACAGCCTCAACGAGGGCGGCTTCTTCGAGGACACCCGCTCCGCGTTCGACGGCCGCACCATCCACACCTTCCACAGCGAGGGTGCCGGCGGCGGCCACGCCCCGGACATCCTGCGGGTTGCGGGCGAGCCGAACGTGCTGCCGTCCTCCACCAACCCGACGCTGCCGTACACCAAGAACTCGGTGGACGAACTGCTCGACATGGTCATGGTCTGTCACCACCTCAGCCACGACATCCCCGAGGACGTCTCCTTCGCCGACAGCCGCGTCCGCGCCGAGACGATCGCCGCCGAGTCGGTCCTGCACGACCTCGGCGTGATCAGCATGGTCTCCTCCGACTCGCAGGCCATGGGCCGGGTCGGCGAGTCCGTCACCCGGACCTTCCAGATTGCCCACCACTGCAAGGACAAGCTGGGCACGATGGAGGGCGACTCCGCCCGCAACGACAACCAGCGGGTGCTGCGCTACCTTGCGAAGGTCACCATCAACCCGGCCATCGCCACCGGCATCTCCGACCACGTCGGCTCGATCGAGAAGGGCAAGCTCGCCGACATCGTGCTCTGGCCCATCCACTCCTTCGGCGCCAAGCCGAAGATGGTGATCAAGGGCGGCATCATCTCCTGGGCACAGATGGGCGACCCCAACGCCTCCCTGCCGACCCCGCAGCCGGTGATCTACCGCCCGATGTTCGGGCAGTACGGCAAGGCCCTGCAGGCGACGCACGTCACCTTCATGTCCCAGACCGGTATCGCCGCCGGGGTTCCGGCCGAACTGGGCCTGGAGCGCAAGATCCTGCCGGTCAGCCGGACCCGGACCATCGGCAAACACAACATGGTCCGCAACGACGTGCTGCCGGACATCAAGGTCGACCCGGAGACGTTCAAGGTCACTCTCAACGGCAAGGTTGCCACCATCGACCCGGCCGAGAAACTGCCCCTCAACCACCTGTACTTCCTGGTCTAGCGCCGATGTACCGCGACGAGAACGACAACCTGGGGGACCGCCCGGCCCCGGCGGCAGCACAAGCCGCCGGGGCGGGGGCCGGGACATGCGAGCCCGCGCTCGGGCCGCTGCTGGTCAGCCTCCAGCTGACCGACTCGTCCTTCCCCAGCGGCTTCTACACGCTGTCGCACAGCCTCGAAGGCTTCGCCCAGGCCGGCGCGATCGGGCCCGACAGCCTGCCGCTGCTGCTCGAAGACCTGCTGCTGCACGGCGTCGGTCCGGCCGACGCCACCGCGCTCGCGCTCGCCCACCGGGCGACACGGGCGGGCGAACCGGAGAACGTCGTCGCCATCGACGAGCACCTGTTCGCCACGAAGCTGGGCCGGGAGATGCGCCGGGCCGCCACCCGTACCGGACGGCAACTCCTCGACCTGGCCCGGGAGGTCTTCGACCGCCCGGAGATCGGTGACTACTTCGAACGCGTCGTACGCCGGGAGGCGCCCGGCACCCAGGCGGTCGCCGCGGGGGTCATCCACGCGGCGGCCGGTGTGCCGGTCCGTCAGGCCGTCGCCTCGGACCTGTTCGCGTTCTGCGCGAGCTTCGCGGGCGCGGCCCTGCGCCTGCGGCTGACCGACCACCGCGGGGCGCAGACCCTGCTGCGGGGCGCCGCACCCGTCATCGAGGAGGCCGCCGAGGACGCGCTGCGACGCGAACTCGACGACGTCGGAGCGACCGTCTTCGCCTCGGACGTCATGTCGGGCCGTCATGAACGCGCCGAGGCCCGGCTCTTCGCCAGCTGATCCACCCCCACACACGAGTCAGGAAGCACCATGGACGACAAGGTACTGCGGGTCGGCATCGGCGGACCGGTCGGATCCGGCAAGACCGCGCTTATCGAAGCGTTGGTACCGGCACTGATCGAGCGCGGTCACCGCCCCTGCGTCATCACCAACGACATCTACACGCAGGAGGACGCCCAGCACGTCCGCCGCACCCTCGACGGGATCCTCGAACCGGAGCGCGTCGTCGGCGTCGAGACGGGTGCCTGCCCGCACACGGCCGTACGGGACGACCCCACGATGAACCTGGCGGCGGGCGCCGAAATGCTGGAGCGCTTCCCCGACACCGACACGCTGCTCTACGAGTCCGGCGGCGACAACCTCACCCTCACCTTCAGCCCGGCCCTCGTCGATCTCTTCCTCTTCGTCCTGGACACCGCCGAGGGCGAGAAGATGCCCCGTAAACGAGGCCCGGGCATCACCGACTCCGATCTGCTCGTCATCAACAAGATCGATATCGCGAAGTACGTACGCACCGACATCGGCGTCATGGAGTCCGACGCCCACCGGGTCCGCGACAACCGCCCCGTCGTCCTCACCGACTGCCTCACCGGCGTCGGCATCGAGGACATCGCGGTCTATCTCGAATCGCGGCGCAAGGTGCTGATCTGACATGCCGCTCACCCCACCCCGGCCCGCACCCGACCGGCTTGCGCCCGCGTACTACACCGCGGTGCGTGTCCCGCCGGAGGTGGCGGCGCTGGCGTCCGTACCCGACACGCTCGCCGCCGGCTCCCCGGCCAAGGTCGGCATCCTCGATCTGGCGTTCGCGGTACGGGGCGGGCGCACCGAACTCGTCGAGCGCTACCAGAAGACGCCGTTGCAGATCATGCGGCCGCTGTGGATCGACCCCGCCATGCCGGGGATGAGTTACGTCTACCTGATGGCGACCGGCGGCGGGATCGCCCAGGCCGACCGCTACCGGATGGACTTCCGCTGCGGCCCCGGCACCGAGGTGCATCTGACCACCCAGGCGGCCACCAAGATCTTCCGGATGGAACACGACTACGCGAGCCAGCGCGTCCATCTGACGGCGCAGGCCGGCGCCTACGTCGAGTACCTGCCCGATCCGCTGATCCCGTTCAAGGACGCGCGGTTCTACCAGCGCACCGAGGTCACCGTCGCGAGCGGCGCCACCGTGGTCGTCGGTGACACCCTCACCGCCGGGCGGCTCGCCCGGGGCGAGCGTCACGCCTACCGGGCCTTCGCCGCCGATCTGCGGATCGCCCGGCCCGACGGAACCCTCCTCGCCATCGACACCCTGCGCCTGGACCCGGGCGCGAGGGGGGCCCGGCACGGCGTCGTGGGGCCCGGCGTGTTCGCCGGGCACGATCACGTGGCCTCGCTCTTCGTCGTCACCGACCGCGTGCCCGCCGACGAGGTGGCCGACACCCTGCACGAGGCGCTGGCCGGGCTCGGCGTCCTGTACGGCGTCAGTGTGCTGCCCCGCGACTGCGGCGCCTGGGTCCGGCTCCTGGACGACAGACCCGTCCGGGTCGCCGCCGCACACACCGCCGCCCGGCACGCCGTCCACTTGCTCCTCACCGGCAATCCGGCGCCCGACCTGCGCAAACCGTAGCCCCCGCCAGTCCCTGACACCCCTATGAGGTACCCGCCGATGAACACCGCTCCCGCGCCGATGCCACCCGCCTACGACTCCGGTGACACCGCCTGGCTGCTCGCCTCCACCGCGATGGTGCTGCTGATGACGCCTGGGCTGGCGTTCTTCTACGGCGGCATGGTGCGTACCAAGCACATCCTGATGATGATCAAGATGAGCTTCGCCGCGCTCGCCTTCGGCACGCTCGTCTGGTGGGTGATCGGATACACTCTGGCCTTCGGCCCCGATGCCGGCGGCGTGGGACTCATCGGCAACCTCGACCACGTTTTCATGCACGACATCGGGCTGACCACGCTGTCCGGTCACATCCCCACGTACGTCTACAGCACCTTCCAGATGGGCTTCGCGATCATCACCGTGGCGTTGATCAGCGGTTCGATCGCGGACCGCGCCACGATGAAGGGCTGGCTCGTCTTCGTCGTGCTGTGGCTGCTGATCGTGTACGTCCCGCTGGCGCATTGGGTGTTCGACAAGGACGGCTGGATCGTGAAGCACCTCGGCGCGCTCGACTTCGCGGGCGGTCTGCCGGTGGAACTCAACTCCGGCGTCGCCGGACTCGCTGTCGCGCTCGTGCTGCGGGCGCCGCGTGATTTCGCCCGCCGCGAGGAACGGCCCAACAACATCCCGCTCGTCGTGATCGGTGTCGGACTGCTCTGGTTCGGCTGGTTCGGCTTCAACTCCGGTTCCGCGCTGACCGACCAGGGCACGGCGGCCGCCGCGTTCATCAACACCCAGCTCGGCGCGGCGGGCGCGATGATCACCTGGCCGCTGGTCGAGAAGTGGCGCACCGGCAGGGTCTCCACCATGGGCGTCGTCTCCTCGGCCGTCGCGGGCATGGTGGCCATCACCCCGGCCTGCGGTGAGATCAACACCCTCGGTGCCGTCATCACCGGCCTGGTCGTGGGCGCGGTCTGCGCCTACGCGATCACCCTCAAGTTCCGCTTCGACGTCGACGACACACTCGATGTGGTGGGCGTGCACGGCGTCGGCGGACTGGTCGGGCTGATCATGGTCGGCCTCTTCGCCACCGCTCGGATCAGCGGCAGGAAGGGGCTCTTCTACGGCGGCGGCTGGGGACTGCTGGGTAAGCAGCTCGTCGCGATCGTCTCCGTGATCGCGTTCTCCTTCATCCTCACCTGGCTCATCGCGAAGGTGGTCCAGCTGACCGTCGGGTTCCGTGCCGAGGACGAGTACGACAGCGTTCCCGGCTCGGAAGTGGAACGCGCCTACGACTTCCAGACCGCGGAGCGGCTCGGCGCCCTGATCTCCGGCAAGGCCGTGACCAGCGACGACGAACTCGTCAGACAGATCACCAAACTGCTGCGGGCCCGCGAGGAATCCAAATGAGTATCCGGTCCGGAGCCTCCGGCCGATCGTGCGGTCCCGACCGCAATTCCGCCCAGCCATCGGATGGTTGAGGGAAAGAAGAACGGCAACTTCCTGCTCGGCATCGGACCGAAGCCCGACGGCACCATCCCGGACATCATGCAGCGCAGGCTGCGCGAGACGGGGGAGTGGCTGCGGACCAACGGGGAGGCGATCTACGACCCCACGTACGGGGCGCGGATGCCGCAGCTCGGCGAGGACCTGCGGTTCATCGTGCGGCCCGACAAGGCCTTCTGCATCCACTCCCCGGCGCGGCCCGGCTCGACCCTCACCGTCGAGGCCCCCGTGCCGATTCATAGCGGTGACCGGGTCACCCTGCTCGGCCACGACCGGCCGCTCGGCCGGCGCACCACGGGCGGCTCGCTGGTGATCGACGTACCGGCAGCGGCGCGCCGGACCGGACAGTACGCCTGGGTGTTCAAGGTCGCCTGGTCGGGCTGAGCCAGGCCGGGCCGAGCGAGACGGGAGGCATGAAGTCCCGCACGTAGGTGCGGTGCCACCAGCGTCCGGTGGCCCGCAGTTCGCGCCAGGTCGTGAACCGGTAGCGGTACACCCTGGCGCGGACATGCGTGGGCGGGGCCTCGGGGAACGGGTTGTGACGCAGCAGCCGCAGCGTGTCCCGGTCGTTCTCCAGCAGTCGTTCCACGAACTGGCCGAACCAGGGGCCCGCGTACGCGGGGGAGAGCGCCGCGAACCACATCAGCCAGTCGAGCCGCAGATGGTACGGGGCGAACTGGCGCGGCAGCCGGCGCGGATCGCCCGGCTTGCCGCGGAAGCCGTACTCCCGCCAGACCGTGCCCTCGTGGAGCACCGGCTCGTCCGTGCCCTCGACCGCGACCTCCAGCCGGACCCGGCTGATGCTGCCGAACGCGCCGTAGGTGTTGACCAGGTGCAGCGGGTCGAACGAGCGGTTCATCACCTGGCGGCGGGAGACCAGATTGCGTGCCGGGCGGTAGCTGAGGGACACCACCAGCGCGGTGACGGCGATGACGACGATCTCGTACCAGAGGGGCGGCGCGGACTGTGCCGGCGGTTCGGTGAACAGGGACCAGTCGACGGCGGACAGCGCGAGGGTGATCGTCACCCAGTTCAGCCAGGCGAAGTTCCCCGACAGGACCAGCCACAGCTGGGTGACGATCATCAGCCCCGCGGCCGCGCTCGCCACCGGCTGCGGAGTGAACAGGAGCACCGGCACCAGGAGTTGCGTGACGTGGTTGGCCGCCACCTCGACCCGGTGGACGGGCTTCGGTAGCCGGTGGAAGAACCAGCTCAGCGGACCCGGCATCGGCTGGGTCTCGTGGTGGTAGTACAGACACGTCAGCTTGCGCCAGCACTCGTCGCCGCGGATCTTGATCATCCCGGCGCCGAACTCCACCCGGAACAGCACCCAGCGCAGCAGCCACAGCACCAGCACCGGCGGCGCCGTGTGCGCGTTGCCGAGGAACACGGCGAGGAATCCGGTCTCCAGCAGCAACGACTCCCAGCCGAAGCTGTACCAGGTCTGACCGACCTGGACGATCGACAGATAGAGCGCCCAGGGCAGCGCCCAGAGCAGCATCGCCGCCCAGAGCGGAACGTACGAGTCCACCCCCGCGAGCAGGGCGACGGCGAGCGCGCAGCCGGTCCAGGAGACGAACGCGAAGAACCGGTCGGAGTAGTGGAGCCGGAAGAGGCCGGGCGCGCTGTGCCAGTCCGTGCGCCGCAGGAAGTCGGGCACGGGCAGCATGCCGCGTTCACCGATCAGCGCCCGGAACTGGAGCACGGCGGTGAGGAAGGCGAAGAGATAGACGCCGGCGAGAGCCCGCTGGAAGATCAGCCGGCTGAGCCAGTACCCGTCTGCGGTGAACCAGTCCATCACTTCCAGTATCGGCCCGGTGGCCCGGCTCAGCCCTTCGGGCGGGGCCCGGTTCCGGTCAGACGGGCCCGTTTTGGCCTTCGGTGACGATGCGGCGCAGCGTGGTGCCGAGCCTGCGGGCGTACCAGTGCTGGAGAACCGGTACGACGGGCCCCGCGAGGCGCGCGTACCAGGCGGCCGGGCGGCTGAACGCCATGACGGTGAACCACACCGTCCCGTCGTCCGCGAGCTCCACGACGAAGGACTCCTCGCCGCGTTCCGGGTGCCGGAGCTCGGTCCCGTAGGCGAATCCGATGCGGTCGTCCTCGTAGGCGGCCCAGACGACCCGGCAGGGTGCCGTGAACCGGAACGGGCCGACGCCCAGCGACACACGCACCGAGACCCCGGTCTCGGCGCGGGCCGCCGACGCGTGGACCCGGGCACCGCTGGTGCGATGCATGCGCCAGCCGGTGACCGCCGCGCCCGCCGCCGCCAGGTCGGCCCGGCCGCGCCCGACCCGGGTCCGGTGGTGGAGGTGGTGGTAGCCGTCGGGGAGCGGGCCGAGGCGGGTGGCTCCGACCTCGGGGTAGGTGAGGGCGCTCATACGGTCCTGCCTTCGTGATCGGTGGGATTCTGGAGCCTTCGCCAGGCGAGCACCGAGCAGAGTGCGAAGCCCAGGGCGTTGCCGAGGCCGTGGGTGGCGGCCATCCAGGTCAGTGTGGGGTGGGGAGCCCGGTGGCCTCGCCGAGCGCCCAGCTCAGTGCGAGCACCATGGTGACCGCGAGCACGGCGGACGAGGTGGCGAGCAGCAGCCGGGTGATGCGGTCCTGCTGCCCGGCGCGGACCGAGTGCCAGGTGAGCAGGGCAACGGTCCACATGCCCGCGGTCAGCACCACCGCTCCGGCCAGTTCGGCCCGGTCCCCGATGAAGTAGCCGATCAGGACGAGCAGGGTGCCCAGCGGCACGCTCAGCGCGGCGAACCTTCCCGCGGTGCTGTCGGCGACCCGGCAGACGAGTCCCGCGATCAGCGCGGCGGCGAATCCCGCGAAGTGGAAGTGCGGCACGGTCAGCGCGAGGATGCCGAGCCCGAAGCCGAAGAGCGGGTGCCCCGAGCGTTCGGCGACCAGTGCGGTGGCGGCGATCGACGGGGTGACCAGGGCGGTGAGCAGGGCGACCTCGGCGGGTGTCACGGCGTGGATTCGGGACGTCGCGAGGTTGCGGAACAGCCGTGGTGGGGCGTGCAGGGCGAGGAGTACGGCCCCGAGTGCGTAGCAGGACGCCAGGGCGGTGGCGGGCACGCCGCGCGGCAGCCACAGGGCCACGGAGCCGGGCACGGCGAAGAGCGGCCACAGCTGCCGCATCCGGTCCAGCTCGGGAGCACCGGCCAGCCGCAGCCCCGCGGGGACCACCACCAGCATGCCCAGCATGACGATCAGATTGACCAGTACAGACATCGAGCCCCCGACTTGAACGTGTTCAAGTGTGTTCGGCGACGACTCTACGGCCTCCCTTGAACGCGTTCAAGAGAGGCCGTGGCGATGTGACCCGTTCAGCTGCTTCAGCGGCGGGCGGCAGCCCCGCAGGTACTCACAGGATTCCCCGGCGCCACTCCCGTATCAGCAGCCAGCCGAGGTACGCGCCTCCGATGGCCATCGTGTAGATGCCGACGGGCAGGTTGTCGAACAGCGGCAGTTGCTGGGCGCAGAGATCCGCGAGTACCAGCAGCAGTGCGCCGGTCAGTGTGGACAGCAGCAGGTGCGGGCCGGAGACCCGGGTGATCCGCTTGGCGATCTGCGGGGCCGTCAGCGAGATGAACGCGATGGGCCCGGCGACACCGACGGCGCCCGCCGAGAGGACGATCGCGAGCACGACGGCGATCGTCTTCGTGCCGCGGGGGCCGGACCCGAGCGCGCCCGCGATGTCGTCGCCCATCTCCTCGATGTCCAGCCGCCGGGCGATCAGCGCGGTGAGCGGGGCGACGACCAGCAGCACCAGCCAGATCGTGCCGGCGTCGTCCCAGGACCGCGCCGACAGGCTGCCGTTGACGTAGGCGCTGAGAACGGCGGCCCGGTCCCGCTCCATGGCGTAGACGACGTACTGGGTGACCGCCGCGCCGATCGCGGAGACCCCGATCCCGGCGATGACGAGCCGGGCCGGGTTACGGAATCCGGTGCCGGTGGACACATGGACCAGCACCATGGCGAGGAGGGCCCCGAGCAGCGCGCCGAGCCCCACCGGCACCGTGTCCGGGAACATCAGGGCGACGATCGCGGCGCCCGCCCCCGCGCCGGCCCCCAGCCCGATCACATCGGGGCTGCCGAGCGGATTGCGGGTGACGGACTGGAACAGCGCCCCGGACAGGCCGAGGGCCCCGCCGGTGCCCACGGCGACCGTAAGCCGCGGGCCGCGCAGCCGTTCCAGCACGAACGCGTCCCTGCCCTCGGCCCCGCCGGTCATCGCTCCGGCGAGATCGGCGAGCGGAATGCCCAGCCGGCCGAGCGACAGCGTGGCGACCGCGGCCACCACCAGCAGCACGACCAGGACGAGCGCCGTCAGCACCGACACCCGCCGCACCGGCACCGCCACACTCCGGCCGATCGTCAGGAACCCTCTGGGTGACGCCGTGCGGAATCCGGTCTGATGCGACGTCATGCGGTGCCCCTCATTCTGCGTACGGCGATGAGCAGTGCGGGCGCCCCGATGAACGCGGTCACGACACCGACCATCAGTTCCTGCGGGCGCATGACCACCCGGCCCACCACGTCCGCGAGGAGCAGCAGCGCGGCACCGGCCGGCGCCGAGAAAAGGATCTGCATACGGAAGTCGACACCGACCAGGGCGCGCACCACATGCGGAACGGCCAGCCCGACGAAGGCGATCGGGCCGACGGCCGCCGTCGCCGCGGCGCTCAGCAGCGTGGCCGAGAGCAGCCCGCCCGCCCGCACCAGGGCCGGATTCGCCCCGAGGGAGGCCGCGGTCGAGTCACCGAGTGCGAGCGTGTTGAGGCCCGGCCCCAGCAGGGCCGCGATCAGCAGACCGGCCACCGCGAACGGCAGGACCGACCAGAAGACGTCGAAGTCCCGGCCGCCGAGCGCGCCGACGACCCAGTACCGGTAGCTGTCGAAGACCTTGGGCCGGCTCAGTGTCACCGCCTGGATGAACGCCATCAGTACGGCGCAGAGCACCGCACCGGCGAGCACGAGCCGCACCGGACCGCCGCCCGGCCCCGCCGATCCGATCGCATGGACGAGCAGACCGGCGATCAGCGCACCGGGCAGCGCCCACCACATGGTGTCCGTACTGCCCGACGCCCCCAGGAAGGCCGTCGCGGCGACGATGCTCGCACAGGCGCCGGCGTTGATCCCGAGGAGACCGGGATCGGCCAGCGGATTACGGGTCACGCCCTGCATGAGCGTGCCCGCGATGGCCAGGCAGAGACCGGCGAGCACACCGAGCGCGGTCCGCGGGTAGCGGCTCTCGACGATGGCGGTGACATTCGGATCGGCGGTGCCGGACAGAACGTGCAGCACATCGTTGAACGACGTGGTCCGGCTGCCGAACATGACACTCGCGAACACGGCGAGCACGAGGACGACGCCTGCGATGACGACGGAATACACCCGCCGAGCGGTGCCGGTCCCCGGGGTTCCGGCACCGCTCGGCGGTGCGTGTGTGGTGGTGGCCATGTGCGGGATGGTCCGCCTCAGCCCTGGTCGGCGGCCTTGACGGCCTTGTCGATCAACGGCAGGTAACGGTCGATCACCCACGGCACGGTGAGCGGGTTGATGATTGAGGAGGCCGTGACGAAGGAGTTGTCCTTGCTCGCGACCACGGCGCCGCTCCTGACCGCGGGAATCGCCGCGTACAGTGGCTGCGCCTCGATCTCCTTGCGGGACTTGTCGTCGGAGTAGAAGGTGAAGACGAGGTCGCTGTCCTTCAGCTTCTCGGCGTTCTCCAGCCCGATCAGCGCCGAGTCGGTGCCCTTTGTCTCCTTGAAGGTGTTCACCACCGGGTCGACGGTGAGACCGAGCGAGGAGACCATCTTGACGCGCTGCTCGTTCGGCTTGAACACACCGAGGGTGCCGGGGCCGGTGTTGTAGATGTACGAGAACGTGTGCTTCGTGTAGTTGGGCCGGGTCGCCGCCGCGTCGGACAGCTGCTTCTCGGTCTTGGAGATGAGGGTCTTCGCCTTGTCCGGCTGTCCCAGCGCCTTGGCGATGATGTCTATCTGCTCGTCCCAGTCCGTGCTCCAGGCCAGATCGGGATAGGCGACCGTGGGGGCGATGTCCTTGAGGATGTCGTAATCCTTCTGCGTGATCCCGGACCACGGCGCGAGGATGACATCCGGCTCCAGCTCGGTGATGGTCTCGAAGTCGATGTCCTCACCGCCGGTGAACTGGGTCGGCAGCTTGTCGCCCTTCTTCTCCACCGCTTCGTGGATCCAGGGCAGATAGCCCGACTTGTCGCTTCCCCACTCGTAACTCTCGATGCCCACCGGCGTGTGGCCGAGCGCGATGGCCGTCTCCGCCGAGCCCTGGCCGAGGGTGACGACCCGTTCGGGCTGCTTCTTGATCTCCGCGGTGCCGAGCGCGCTCTTGATGGAGACGGGGAACGCTCCGCCGCTCTTCCCTGATGCGCCGGAGGTCTCCATTCCGTCGTCGCTCGACGAACAACCACCGAGAACGAGAACGAACGCTGCGGCGGTGGCAGTTGCGGCGAGCGTCCGGCGACGCACGCGGGTGAACCGGGACATGGGTGTTCCTCATGGGTAGGTGGACGGGGCGGGTGAATCCCACGCGGAGTGCGTGAAGTTAGGTAAGCCTAAGCTAAGTGGACTTCCGGTTACAAGCGGCCTCCGGGTATCGGAGTTCGCCTTCGGTTGGGGCCATTGACGAAAGGTCTGGACCAATCTAGGTGGGGTGCGTCGCGGCGCGCGGAAGCTCGCGGTGTCGGCGAAGATTGTCAGGATCATGACAGTCACCCCCACTTCGTCCGGAAGGGAGCGCAACATGATCGGTAGGACATCACGCCTGCTGGGGCTCGGCCTCGCGGCGGCTTGTGCCGTGCAGATGCTGGTAGGCGCGACGCCGAGCGTCGCGCAGGAGGACACGTGCGCGGTCACGTCGAAGCCCTCGGGAAAGGTGCTCCAGGGATACTGGGAGAACTGGGACGGCGCGTCCAACGGTGTGCACCCGCCGCTCGGTTGGATCCCGGTGACCGACAGCCGTATCACGGGCCACGGCTACAACGTGATCAACGCGGCCTTCCCCGTCATCCTCCCGGACGGCACCGTCCTGTGGGAGGACGGGATGGACTCCACCGTGAAGGTCCCGACCCCGGCCGAGATGTGCGCGGCGAAGGACGCCGGACTCACCACCCTGATGTCCATCGGCGGCGCGGCCGCCGGTATCGACCTCGGCTCCAGCACCGTCGCCGACCGGTTCGTCGAGACAGTGGTCCCGATCCTGAAGAAGTACAACTTCGACGGCATCGACATCGACATCGAGACCGGTCTGACCGGCAGCGGCAACATCAGCCAGCTGTCGGCCTCGCAGGCCAATCTCATCCGCATCATCGACGGTGTGCTCGCGCGGATGCCTTCGAACTTCGGCCTGACGATGGCCCCGGAGACGGCCTATGTCACCGGCGGGAGCATCACCTACGGCTCGATCTGGGGCGCCTACCTGCCGATCGTGAAGAAGTACGCGGACAACGGCCGCCTGTGGTGGCTCAACATGCAGTACTACAACGGCAGCATGTACGGGTGCGCGGGTGACTCGTACTCCGCCGGCACGGTCGAAGGGTTCACCGCGCAGACGGACTGTCTCGACAAGGGGCTCGTCGTCCAGGGCACCACCATCAAGGTCCCCTACGACAAGCAGGTTCCGGGACTTCCGGCCCAACCCGGCGCCGGAGGCGGCTACATGAGCACCGGTCAGGTCTCACAGCGTGGAACCATTACGGCAACAGCCTCAAGGGCCTGATGACCTGGTCCCTCAACTGGGACGGGTCGAAGGGATGGGCGTTCGGGGACAACGTCAGGTCGCTGCAAGGCCGTTGAGTGAAATCGCGGGCCGGGCAACTCCGCCGAGGCGGACGGAGCTGCCCATCCGGTCGGCCGCCGTCGGCGGCCGACCGGGCCATCGGCGCGTACTTCAGGAACGGGGCTCGGAAGCGTCCAGCATGGCGTCGCGCTCCACGACCTTGATCCGCTCGCGCCCCTGCTCCGCACCCAACGCCCGCTCGTGCGCGTCCAGGCGGTACCAGCCCTCGCGGGTGGTGTACCGGACGCCGCGCTCCTCCAGGAACGCGGTGACGGCCTCGGGCTCGGGCTGTGCCGGGACGGCCAGCCGACCCGTGGCCTGGTCCTCCAGGAGGCAGGCGACCGTCTCGTTGGCGTCGCCCTTGGTGTGGCCGATCAGGCCGATCGGACCGCGCTTGATCCACCCCGTGACGTACACCGAGGCCATGGGCTCCGCGCCGTCGACGACGCGCCCAGCGGCGTGCGGGACGGTGCCGGAGGCCACGTCGAACGGGAGCTTCGGGAGCTCCTGCGAGTAGTAGCCGACCGCGCGGTAGACGCTCTGCACGTCCCAGTCGGTGAAGCGTCCGGTGCCCTTGACGTTCCCGGTGCCGTCCAGCTCGGTCCGCTCGGTGCGCAGACCGACGACCCGGCCGTCCTCGCCGAGGATCTCCGCCGGGGATTCGAAGAAGTGCAGGAACAGCTTGTGCGGCCGCTCGCCCACGTCGCGGATGGCCCAGTTCTCCAGCGTGGAGGCGACCATATTGGCCTGCTTGTTGCCGCGCCGGGTCTCGATCGAACCCTGGTCGTACTCGATGTCCTCGGGGTTGACGATGACCTCGATGTTCGGCGAGTGGTCCAGCTCCCGCAGCTCCATCGGGCTGAACTTGGCCTGTGCGGGACCACGGCGCCCGAAGACATGCACTTCCAGGGCCTTGTTGGCCTTCAGGCCCTCGTAGACGTTCGCGGGTATCTCGGTCGGCAGCAGTTCGTCCGCCGTCTTGGCGAGCATGCGCGCCACGTCCAGGGCCACATTGCCCACCCCGAGCACGGCGACCTTCTCCGCCTCCAGGGGCCAGGTGCGCGCCACGTCGGGGTGTCCGTCGTACCAGGAGACGAAGTCGGCCGCACCGTGGGAGCCGTCCAGGCCGCTGCCGGGGATGTCGAGCGCGCGGTCCGCGTCGGCGCCGGTGGAGAAGATCACTGCGTCGTAGAAGGACCGCAGATCGTCCAGGCCGATGTCGGCGGGGTAGTCGACGTTGCCGAACAGCCGCAGCTGCGGCTTGTCGAGCACCTGGTGCAGGGCCTGGACGATGCCCTTGATCCGCGGGTGGTCGGGGGCCACCCCGTAGCGGATCAGGCCGAAGGGGGCGGGCATCCGCTCGAACAGGTCGATCGAAACCCCCGGGTCCTGTGCGGCCTCGGATTTCAGCAGCGCGTCCGCAGCGTAGATTCCGGCGGGGCCGGCTCCGACTATGGCGACGCGGACGGGGCGGGTCATGGAGTTGCAGGTCCTTAGAACGGGCTGACGCGGGCGGTGCGGCGGCGAGGCTGGGCTTACCGTGCTCCACGGGACACGGTAACCGTTGCTGACCTGCGCTCTCCGGGCGGGCGGTGCTCCGGGCGCTCCCGAACGGTGTCCTGCGGTGTCCGGTTCGGGGCCGGGAACCGCCCCCGAACGCCTGACGCCGGAACGCGCCATCCGTGCGGAGTTCGCTCGAAGATCCGGACAAATAATGACAGAGTGACCCACATGGATGATCGGGTAGCGGGTGCCCTGTCACTCCCGGACGACTGGCCCGCCCACCCGGATCTCAGTCTCGCCCTGAACCGTATGGGCAGCTTCGACTGGGACCTCGACAGTGGCCTCATGCACATGGACCGTGCCGCACTCGACGTGTTCGACCTGCGGGACGAGGAATACGACAACCGGCCGGAGTCGATCGCCGTGCGGGTGCCGCCCGACGAGGGCGTCCGGCTCGACGCGATGGTCGCGCACGCCCTCAAGAGCGGGCAGCGGAACTACGGCGCGTACTTCAGGATCCTGCGGCGCGACGGCACGCTGCGCTGGACCCACACCCAGGGCTTCATCCAGCGCGACGGGAGCGGCCGTCCCCATCGCATCATCGGCATCGTCCGCGACGCCACCCAGGAGCTGGCCGACTCGACGGCCCGCCGGGACCTGGACATGGCGCGGCGGCGCCGCACCAGCCTGGTGGAGGGCACCACGGCCGCACTCGCCCATGCCCGGACGGTCCGGGACGTCATCGAGGTGCTGAAGAACTCCCAGGGGCTGGCGCATCTCGGCGCGACCAGCCTGGTCGTCGGGCTGATCGAGGCCGGACGCATCCATCTCGTGGCGGACGGCCCGGAGGGCTCGTTCGTCCCCGGTACGCGGTACACCCGGACGGACGAGGGGTACCCGATGAGCGAAGTCGTACGCACCCTCGCGCCCCGCTTCATCGACTCCGCCACGGACTTCGCCACCTCGTACCCGATCCTCTGGCCGCACATCAGCCACCTCGGCATCACATCCGCCGCGTATCTGCCGCTGATCGCCCAGGCCCGGCCCGTTGGCGCCATGGGGCTGCTCTACAGCGACAAGGCGGGCTTCACCGGCGACGAACGCAATCTGCTCGTCGCGCTCGGCAGCTCCATCGCCCAGAGCCTGCAGCGGGCCATGCTGTACGAGCAGGAGCACGATCTCGCCGAGGGCCTCCAGCAGGCCATGCTGCCGCGCCGGATCCCCGACGTGCCGGGGGCGCAGGTTGCCGTCCGGTACCGGTCGGCCCGGCTGGGCCGGGACATCGGGGGCGACTGGTACGACGTCATCCCGCTGCCCGGCGGCCGGGTCGGGGCCGTCATCGGGGACGTACAGGGCCATGACACGCATGCCGCGGCGGTCATGGGGCAGCTGCGCATCGTGCTGCGGGCCTACGCGGCCGAGGGACACAGCCCCGCCACGGTGATGGCCCGCGCCTCCGTCTTCCTTCACGAACTGGACACCGACCGCTTCGCGACCTGCACCTACGCCGAGGTCGACCTGACGACCGGAGTGGTGCAGCTCGTCCGGGCCGGTCACGTCGATCCACTGCTGCGCGACGTCGACGGCAACTGCCACAGGCTCGTCGCGGAGGGCGGGCTGCCGCTGGGGCTCTCCGCCGAGTTCGGACAGCTCGAATATCCGGTCGGCACGGTCGAGCTGGACCCCGGTCAGACGCTTCTGCTGTTCACCGACGGGCTGGTGGAGATGCCCGGCGCCGATCTCGACGAGGGCATCCAACTGCTGACGTCCATGGTGCGCAACGGCCCGCAGGACCTGCAGAAGCTGGCCGACCGGCTCTGCGAAGAGGTCGACGAGCGCGGCGGCGAGGACGATGTGGCGGTCCTGCTGCTGGGCCGAAAGGTCGCTCACGCGCCCCAGCCGGGCGGCAGGCTCCAGCAGCATGTCGCCCAGGGCGACCCGGAGGCGCTGAGCTCCGCGCGGCACATGATCCGGGCGGCGGTACGGGCCTGGGGTGCCAAGACGCGGGCCGACGGGGTCGAGCTGGCGGCCGACGAGCTGATCACCAACGCGCTGATGCACACCGACGGCGGGGCGATCGTCACGATCCGGGTGCTCACCGGGACCGAGCGGCGCCTGCGGGTCGATGTCGAGGACCGTTCCAGCGCGCTGCCCCGACGCCGGGACGCGGGGGAGACCGGGGTCTCCGGACGCGGGCTGATGCTGGTGGACCGGTTGGCGGACCTCTGGGGTGTGGAGTCGCGGGGCGTCGGCAAGTGCGTGTGGTGTGAATTCGTCATTCCGGAAGACGGATGAGATGGATGAGGCGGATGAAGCGGGTGGCCCGGTCGGTCCGGTCGGTCCGGATGGCGCGGATGACGGACATGCCGAGCGCCGGCCCGAGGGGACACCGTGTACGGGCCCGACAGGCGCTGAGCACTACCCGACAGTAACAGAACGTAACATGTCTATGCTTGACCGTAACCGACCGCAAGCGATTGACTGCCCTTCCGTCAGTCCTGTCTTTCGATGACATGAGGATCCGTTGGGCACTGAGCTGCTGGCACCCCTCGACCTGGCCTTCTGGCACCTCGAATCCGATGCCCACCCCATGCACCTCGGCGCGCTCGCCGTCTTCTCGCCGGCCCCCGACCCGGCGCACGGCGTGAGCACCGAGACCGTGCCGGAACTGCTGGGCACCCGCGCCGCCGCGATTCCACGGCTGCGGATGCGGGTCCGGGATGTACTGCTGCCGGTCGGCGGCGCGGCCTGGTTCGTGGACAAGGACTTCGACGTGCGGCGGCACATCGCGCGGGTGCGGCTGACCGAGGCGGAGTCGCTCGACGGGGACGACGGATTCATGGCGGGCGCCACCCGGTTGGCGGGCGAACTGATGGAACGGCCGCTCGAACGGGGCCTGCCCCCCTGGCAGATGTACGTGATCGGCGGCGCCGACGACGGCCCCTTCGCCGTGCTCGTCAAGCTCCACCACGCGCTCGCCGACGGAATGCGCGCGGTCGCCATCGGCGCCGGGATCTTCGACGAGATCGCGTCGGCCGCCGGCCGGGCCCGCAGCGGCACCCCCACCCGCCGGGCGCGCGCGGTCCCGCCCCGGTCCTGGATGCCGGGCCCGCGCCAGGTCGCCGGCCTCGCGCTGGGCCGGATCGAGGACCTCGGCCGGGCCTTCGGAGTCGGTGCCTCCATGGTGCGGGCCAGCCGCCTCGATCTGCGCGGCGCGCCCGCGCTCACCGCGAGCTCCAGCGGTACCCGGCGGCTCGCTACCGCCGACCTGGACCTCGACGCGGTCCAGCGGATCCGCCGCGCCGCCGGAGGCACGACCAACGATGTCCTCCTCGCGGTCGTCGCCGGGGCCCTGCGTCGCTGGATGCTGGAGCGCGGAGAGGCGCTGCCGGCCGAGGACCCGCGCGCCCTGGTGCCGGTCTCCCGCCGCAGACCGGGCCAGGCCGCCGCGACCGGGAACAAGCTCTCCGCCTATCTCCTCGGACTCCCCGTCCGCGAACCCGACCCCTGGAAGCGGCTCCGTACCGTCCGCACCGCCATGGACCGCAACAAGTCCGCGGGGCCCTTCCGCGGTGCCGGCGCGGTCGCCGTGCTCGCCGACCAACTGCCCTCGCTGGCCCACCGCTTCGGCGCGCCCATCGCGGGGAGCGCGGCCAGGATGCTCTTCGACGTCCTGGTCACCAGCGTGCCCCTGCCGCGCTCGGCGCTCTCGCTCGGCGGCTGCCCGCTGCGCGCCGTCTACCCGATGGCGCCGCTGGCCCGCGGCCAGTCCCTGGCCATCGCCCTGTCCACGTACGGCGGCCGGGTGCGGGTGGGGCTGGTGGCCGACGGCAAGGCGCTGCCCGATCTGGAGCGGCTGGCGAGCTGCGCCCACGATGAGGTGGCGCACCTGCTCGACCTGCTGCCGACCAGCTGAATCGTCCGCACTGGATCAGTAATAGATCGGACAGATCTCTGGAAAAGTGCCGCAGATCGTGGTGCCCGAAGTGTTGACGCGCCCAAGTGATCCGATGAATATTCGCTATGTGCAGGAAGCGATCACCGGGGAGGGCGACGGAAGCATGCGGCGCAACAGGCTGGGCAACAGCACGGTCGAGGTCACTGAACTGTCCTTCGGAGCCGCCGCCATCGGCAATCTCTTCAGCGCCGTCGACCCCGCGCAGGCGACGGCCGCCGTGGACGCCGCATGGGGCGAGGGCATCCGCTACTTCGACACCGCGCCGCACTACGGACTCGGCCTCTCCGAACGACGGCTCGGCGAGGCCCTGCGCGGCAGACCCCGCGACTCCTACGTGCTGTCCACCAAGGTGGGGCGGGTGCTCGACCCGCTGCCCGCCGGCACCGCCTCCGAGTACATGTCCGACGGGCTGTCCGAGGGCTTCGCCGTGCCCGCCACGCACCGCCGCCGCTGGGACTTCAGCGCCGACGGCGTGCGCCGCAGCATCGAGGACAGCCTGGAACGGCTCGGACTCGACCGCATCGACATCGCCTATCTGCACGACCCGGACGACCACGCGGAGGCCGCGTTCCGCGCCGCCTACCCGGCGCTGGAGAAGCTGCGCGCACAGGGCGTCGTCGGAGCCATCGGCGCCGGGATGAACCAGACCGCCATGCTCACCCGCTTCCTGCGCGACACCGACGTCGACGTCGTGCTCTGCGCGGGCCGGTACACCCTCCTCGACCAGTCCGCCCTCACCGAGCTGCTGCCCGAGGCCGCCGCGCGCGGCCGCAGCGTCGTCGTCGGCGGGGTCTTCAACTCCGGGCTGCTCGCCGACCCGCGCCCCGGTGCCACGTACGACTACGCGGCCGCGCCCCTGACCCTCCTGGACCGGGCCCTGCGGATCAAAGCCGTCACCGAGGGCCACGGCGTCCCGCTGCGGGCCGCCGCCCTCCACTACCCGCTCGCGCACCCGGCCGTCGCCGGAGTGCTCGTCGGCACCCGCTCCCCGGACGAGGTGCGCGACGCCGCCGCCCTGCTCCGCCGCGAGATCCCGGACGGACTCTGGGACGACCTGCGCGCCGAGGGCCTGCTCACCGAGGACGGACACTGACATGAGAATCGCCCTGCACACCAAGGTCCGCGCCGACCGCATCGAGGAGTACGAGGCCGCGCACCGCGAAGTGCCCGCGGAGCTCACCACCGCGATCCGCGCGGCGGGCGCCACCTCCTGGACGATCTGGCGCAGCGGCACCGACCTCTTCCACGTCATCGACTGCGAGGACTACGCCGCACTCCTCGCCGAACTGGAGAAACTCCCGGTCAACGTCGCTTGGCAGGCCAGGATGGCCGAGCTGCTCGACGTCGCGCACGACTACTCCTCGGACGGTGCCGAAGCCGGTCTCCCGGTCGCCTGGGAGCTGTGACATGAGCGGTCAGGAACGGATCGTCGACGCCCACCACCATGTGTGGGACCTGTCGGTACGCGACCAGGACTGGATCACCGGCGACGAACTCGCCCCGCTCCGGCGCACCTTCACCCTCGCCGACCTGGAGCCCGAAGCACGCGCCGCCGGGGTGTACGCCACCGTCCTCGTCCAGACCGTCACCGTCCCCGCGGAAACCCCCGAGTTCCTGGCCCTCGCCCATGAGAACGACCTCGTCGCGGGCGTCGTCGGCTGGTGCGACCTCACCGCCCCGGACATCGCCGACACCCTGGCCGCGCTGCGCGAACTCCCCGGCGGCGACCGGCTCGTCGGCATCCGCCACCAGGTCCAGGGTGAACCCGACCCCGAGTGGCTGCTGCGCCCCGACGTCCGGCGCGGACTCGCCGCCGTCTCCGACGCGGGACTCGTCTACGACCTCGTCGTCCAGGCCCGCCAACTGCCCGCCACCGTCCGGGCCGCCGCCCTGCTCCCCGGGCTGACCTTCGTACTCGACCACGCCGGCAAACCGCCCGTCGCCACCGGTGGACTGCACCCCTGGGCCGACGACCTCCGGGCCCTCGCCGCCCGTCCCAACACCGTGTGCAAACTCTCCGGCCTGGTCACCGAGGCCGATGTGCACTCCTGGACCGTGAGCGATCTGCGCCCGTACGCCGACACCGTCCTCGACGCCTTCGGGCCCGACCGGCTGATGTTCGGCTCGGACTGGCCGGTGTGCCGGCTCGCCGCCACGTACCCGGAGGTCGTCGACACGGCACGCACCCTGACCGACGCCCTCACCGAGGACGAGCGCCACCGCGTCCTCGCCACCACGGCCGAGCGCGTGTACGGCCTCTGACGGGCGACCGGCCGACGCTTTTGGCGGTCTGGAACCATGCCCGAACCGCCGGAAGGCGAAGCCCTGCGGGTCTTCCTCGACGACCACCTCGTCGGCAGGGAAATCGACCGCGTCCTGCCGCTCGCCGTCAGCGTCCTCAAGACGTACGACCCGCCGCTCACCGCGCTGCGCGGCTCCACGGTCACGGCCATCGCCCGGCGCGGCAGGTTCCTGGACATCGCCGCCGGCCCGCTCCACCTGATCACCCGAGCCCGGTCCGGCGGGTGCCCCGCACGACGGCCCGGTACCCCCACGCGCGTTCTACACTCCGCCCATGCTGCGCGTACTCGCCGTCGACGACGAAGAACCCGCCCTGGAGGAGCTCCTCTACCTCCTGCGCGCCGATCCCCGCATCCGCAGCGCCGAGGGCGCCACCGGGGCCACCGAGGCACTGCGCCGCATCGGCAGCGCCGTCGAGGCAGGTCCCGACGACCCGTCCGCCATCGACGTCGTCTTCCTCGACATCCACATGGCGGGCCTCACCGGCCTCGACGTCGCCCAGCTGCTGGCCGGGTTCGCCGCGCCCCCGCTCATCGTCTTCGTCACCGCGCACGAGGGATTCGCCGTCCACGCCTTCGACCTGAAAGCCGTGGACTACGTCCTCAAGCCGGTCCGCCGCGAACGCCTCGCCGAAGCGGTCCGCCGCGTGGCCGAACAGGTCGGCGACCGCTCCGCACCCGTGCTCGACACCGCGGGCGACCAGATACCGGTGGAGCTCGGCGGAGTGACCCGGTTCATCCCGATCGACGACATCACCTACGCCGAGGCCCAGGGCGACTACGCCCGGCTGCACACCGCCACCGGCAGCCACCTCGTCCGCGTCCCCCTCACCACCCTGGAGGAACGCTGGGGCACCCGCGGCTTCGTACGCATCCACCGGCGCCATCTCGTCGCGCTGGGCCGGATCGACGAACTCCGCCTCGACGCGGGCAGCATGAGCGTGCGCGTCGGCACCGCCGAGCTCGCCGTGAGCCGTCGCCACGCCCGCGCGCTGCGCGATCTGCTGATGCGCCGGACCGGCCGCTGACCAGGGGCTACCCGGACCCGAACCCCTTCCCACGAGGGTCCCGTGCTGCGTACACTCCGGGCCCATGTCCGCAGAGCCAACACCCCGGCGCGAAGTGGTGACGGGGGAGCCCCGGCGGGTGCGCCCGCTGCCGCGATACCGCACCCAGTCGGAGATCGACGAGCAGACCGCACTGGGCGGCGCGTACGTCCGTTCGCTGATGCGCGGCCAGTTGCGCGCCGGACTCTCCGCCTTCATCGTCCTCGCGGTGGTCGTCGGCACACTGCCCCTGGTCTTCGAGGCCCTGCACAGCGCCGCGCTCGTCTGGGCGGTCCTCGGGTTCGCCGCCTATCCGCCCCTGACCCTGACCGCCTGGTGGTACGTGCGAAGAGCCGAGCGCAACGAACGCGACTTCGCCCGGCTCGTCGAAGGCCGCCCCGCACCGTGAGCCGCGCGTACGCGGTCGCGGCCGTCGGCACCGTCGTGGTCGCGACCGTCCTCGTCGGCGGCTTCGGGCTGCGCATCTCCCGTACCACCTCCGACTTCTACGTCGCCTCGCGCACCGTACGGCCGCGGCTCAACGCCGCGGCGATCAGCGGCGAATACCTCTCCGCGGCCTCCTTCCTCGGCATCGCGGGCCTGGTCCTCGTGCACGGCCCGGACATGCTCTGGTACCCGGTCGGCTACACCGCGGGCTATCTGGTGCTGCTGGTCTTCGTCGCCGCGCCACTGCGCCGCTCGGGGGCGTACACCCTGCCCGACTTCGCCGAGGGACGGCTGGAATCACGGCAGGTGCGCAGGCTGGTGAGCGTCTTCGTCGTCGCGGCGGGCTGGCTCTACCTCGTACCGCAGCTCCAGGGCGCGGGGCTGACGCTCAAGATCCTGACCGGGGCGCCCGGCTGGCTCGGCGACGTGCTCGTGGCGTCCGTCGTCGTCATCGCCGTCGCCGCGGGCGGCATGCGGTCCATCACCTTCGTACAGGTCTTCCAGTACTGGCTGAAACTGACCGCACTCCTCGTCCCCGCGATCTTCCTGGTGCTCGCCTGGCAGGGCGACGGGCAACCCCGCGTCAACTTCGACGAACAGCTCTCCGTCTTCCGTGCCGACCATCCGCTGTACGCCACCTACGGACTGATCGTCGCCACATTCCTCGGCACCATGGGCCTGCCCCATGTCGTCGTCCGCTTCTACACCAGCCCCAACGGCCGCGACGCCCGCCGCACGACGGTCGCCGTCCTCGCCCTCATCAGCGTGTTCTACCTGCTGCCGCCGGTCTACGGCGCACTGGGCAGGCTGTACGCCCCGGAACTGATCCACGGCGGGGACGCGGACGCCGCCGTACTGCTGCTGCCCGGCCGGGTCATCGACGGGCTCGGCGGGGACCTGCTCGGCGCGCTCATCGCGGGCGGCGCCTTCGCCGCGTTCCTGTCGACCGCCTCCGGCCTCACGATGGCCGTCGCGGGCGTCATCACCCAGGACGTCCTCCCGTCGCGCGGGGTACGGCACTTCCGGCTCGCCACCGTCCTCGCCATGTGCGTACCGCTGGCCGGTTCGCTACTGGTCAGCCGGGTCCCGGTGGCCGACTCGGTGGGGATGGCGTTCGCCGTCTCCGCGTCCTCCTTCTGCCCGCTGCTGGTCCTCGGCATCTGGTGGCGTCGGCTCACCCCGCCCGGCGCGATCGCCGGACTGCTGCTCGGCGGCGGCTCCGCGTTCCTGTCCGTCGCCATCACCGTCAGCGGAGCCGTACGCCCGCCCGGCTGGCCGCACGCCCTGCTCGCCTGGCCCGCCGTCTGGTCGGTGCCGGTCGGCTTCCTCGCCATGGTCCTGGTGTCCCTCGCCACGCCCGGCCGGATACCCCCCGGCACCAACACCGCCATGACCCGCTTCCACCTGCCGGAAGCGCTGACTTCGGGGAGACACCGATGACCGGGGCCGGATACGCCGCAGTCGTCCTGCTCGTCCTTCTGCTGCTCGGCGCGGGCTTCCTGCTCGGCCGCCGCACCGCCCGCCCCGTCCGCACCAGCGACGTCGGAACCCCCGTCGAGCACGCCACCTTCGAGACCCTGCACACCGCCTCGCTCGCCGCGCCCCCGCTGCGCGCCGGACTCACCGAGGAGAGCGCCCGCAAATCCGCTCGCGGACTCCGCTCCCTCCTCGGCACCGACGCCCTCTGCCTCACCGACCGCGACCGGGTGCTCGTCTGGGACGGCGCGGGCGAACACCACGGCCGGCACGTCATGGACCAGGTGCGGGGCCTCCTCGCCAGCGGCCGCGACACCGCCTTCGCCAGCGACTGCGACGACCTCGACTGCCCGCTGCGCTGGGCCGTGGCCGTGCCGCTCACCGTCGACCACCGGGTCCTCGGCACCCTCATCGCCTACGCCCCACGCGAATCCGCGGTGCTCGCGCGCGCGGCCGGAGAAGTGGCCCGCTGGGTCTGCGTACAGCTGGAACTCGCCGAACTCGACCGCTCCCGCACCCAGCTCATCGAGGCCGAGATCAGGGCGCTGCGGGCCCAGATCTCCCCGCACTTCATCTTCAACTCACTCGCCGCCATCGCCTCGTTCGTCCGCACCGACCCCGAGCAGGCCCGCGAACTCCTCCTGGAATTCGCCGACTTCACCCGCTACTCGTTCCGCAGCCACGGCGACTTCACCACCCTCGCCGATGAACTCCACTCCATCGACCAGTACCTGGCACTGGTACGTGCCCGCTTCGGCGACCGGCTCGCCGTCACCCTCCAGGTCGCCCCTGAAGTGCTGCCCGTCGCCCTGCCGTTCCTCTGCCTCCAGCCGCTCGTCGAGAACGCCGTCAAACACGGCCTCGAAGGAGCCGTCACCAGCAGCCGCATCACCATCAGCGCACTCGACGCCGGCTCCGAGGCCGAGGTCGTCATCGAGGACGACGGCACCGGAATGGACCCGGAACGACTGCGGCACATCCTGCGCGGCGAGGGCGGCAAATCCACCGGAATCGGCCTGCTGAACGTCGACGAACGGCTGCGCCAGGTGTATGGGGACGACTACGGGCTCGTCATCGAGACCGGCATCGGCGCCGGGATGAAGATCACGGTACGGCTGCCCAAGTACCGTGCGGGGGTGCACGGTTCCTGACCGGCGGTCGCGGCGTGGATCAGTGGAGGTGGACCGCCAGATGCCCCAGCGGCAGCCCCAGCTGCCAGGCCGGCGTCCACACCTGGGCCGCTTCCTCCGCGTCCGCCCCGTCGCCCGCCGGCTCCCGGGGCGGCGGGCCGAGGGCGTCGAGATCGGCCGCGAGCAGTTCGGTCTCCTCCAGCCACCGCCAGGCGGCACGGGCCAGCGCCAGATCGGGATCCGCGGCGCCGGGCACGGGCTCCGGCACCGCGTCCGGTGCGTGGAGGCGGTCACGGACCCAGCCCGCCCAGGCCGCCCCGTACGCCGTCAACAGCCGCAGCTCGTCCAGCCGGGCAGCGTGCAGCGCGGCGTCCGCCCCGTCGTCGGAGAGGAAGATGGTGAGCGCGAGCGCGTCGCGGCCCGCGCGGTACTCCAGCGTGGACGGCTCCATCAGATCGCCGGTCCGCAGCAGCTCGTCGGCGATGTACTCGGCGTACATCCAGGCCATCGGGACCAGCAGCCCGCCCCCACTGGTTCCATCCTGACGTTCCGGGTGCATCCCGTCTCGCCTCTTTCTCTTCTCGGCACCGGGCTTCACGGAGCATTGAACCGGGGGAGCGCGCCCCGCGTGGCCAGAAGAACAGGATCCGTCCCGACCGGATCCGTCCACGACACGAGGATGCGATGACCGCCGAACCCGGGGAGGGCCCGCACGTGCGGCAGTTGCTCGGCGCCTATGTGCTCGACGCGCTCACGGCCTGCGAGACCCGCGCGGTCTGCAGCCATCTGCTGTCCTGCGACTGTTGCACGGCCGACTACGTGGAGGTCGCGGAGGCCGTCGCGGCCCTCTCCCTGCTGAGGGAGGAGGACCTGCTGGAGTAGCCCGGCAGACTGCGGGAGAGCTGGCGCAGCGCGTAGTAGGAACGGGACTTGACGGTGCCCGCCGGAATATCGAGTGCCCGCGCCGTCTCGCCCACGCTCAGTCCTCGGAAATATATCTGGACGAGTACGGCACGGTGTTCCGGGCTGAGGGCGCGCATCGCCTCGCGTACGTCGAGGGCCGAGACCGTGGCCTCCGCGGTGTCCTGCGCACCCGCGGCGGCCTCCAGCACGACATCGCTGACCTCGGCCGGCCGGGCCTGCCTGGACCGGCGCGCGTCGATGGCCAGACGCCGTGCGACGGTGAAGAGCCAGGGCCGCATCGACTCGTACGGGGCGTCGAAGGCCTCCGGATGCTGCCAGGCCCGCACCAGCGTCTCCTGGAGCAGGTCCTCGGCCCGCTGCCGGTCGCCGAAGGTCAGCCCGAGCAGGAAGTGGAACAGGGCGGGGCCGTGCTCCCGCTGGAGATCCGCGAGGGTCCGCTCATCGGTCGTCGTGGTGGTCATCGTGAACGCCCTTCTCCGCCGAGGCCCCTGTCGCTTCGCTGCCGACTGCCGTATACGAACGCATCGGGGCGCCGGGGAACAGGCGATGGGCGGCTCCGTGCGACGAGCGGTCGCACAGTGCGGCGAATGGTGCGGTGAACGGTCGGGCGGTTGCCGGGGCGGGTGCCCGTACGGCGGGCGGGCGACGGGCGGTGCGGTGTCGGTGTCCGTACGGGCGTCGAGCGGTGTGTGTCCGTACGGGCGTCGGGTCAGCCCGTTCCGGCTCCCGTGCCCGGTTCCGGTGTCTGCGCCATCTCCGACTTCCGGTACGAGTAGCCGAAGTAGATCACCAGACCGACCAGGAACCACACCACGAACCGCACCCACGTCTGCCACTGCAGGAAGGTGATCAGCCAGATCGAGAACACCACCCCGAGAGCCGGCACGAACGGCATGCCGGGCGTGCGGAACGTACGCGGCAGATCGGGTTGCTTGTAACGCAGCACGATCACCGCGATGCACACCACCACGAACGCCAGCAGAATGCCGATGTTCGTCAGCTCGGCGGCCTCGCCGATCGGCAGGAATCCGGCGATCACGGCCGAGGCCGCGCCGACGATCCAGGTCACCCGGGTCGGCACGTGCCGGGTCGGGTGGGTCTTGGCGAACCATTTGGGCAGCAGCCCGTCGCGGCTCATCGAGAACCACACCCGGGTCACACCGAGCATGAAGGTGAACATCACGGTGAGAATGCCGATGATCGCGCCCACCGCGATCAGATCGGCGAGCCTGCTCAGCCCCACCGACTTGAATGCCGTGGAGAAGCCGGACTCGGGGTCGATCTCCTTGTAGCTCTGCATCCCCGTCAGCACCAGACACGCCGCCACATACAGCACCATGGAGATCCCCAGCGAATACAGGATCGCCTTGGGCATGTGCCGCTGCGCGTCCTTGGACTCCTCGGCGGCCGTCGACATGGCGTCGTACCCGAACACCGCGAAGAACACCGTGGCCGCACCGGTGAAGGCGCCGCTCACCCCGAACGGGAAGAAGGGGTGGTAATTGGTGGTGTTGATGTGGAACACGCCGACGCCGATGACCAGCAGGACGACCAGGACCTTCAGGACGACCACGATCGTTTCGAAGCGGGCCGCGTTCTTGATGCCGAGAGTCAGCAGGTACGCCACGAGCAGACAGAGCAGCGCGGCGAACAGGTCCACCCGATGGCCGTCCCCGGTGCCGGGCGCGCCCAGCATCCACTTCGGTACGTCCAGCCCCATCTCCCCGAGCAGGAAGCTGAAGTAGCCGGAGATGCCGATCGCGACGACGGCGACGATCGCCGTGTACTCCAGCAGCAGGTCCCAGCCGATGAACCAGCCCACCAGCTCGCCGAGCACCGCGTATCCGTAGGTGTAGGCGGAGCCGGCCTTCGGGATCAGGCCCGCGAACTCCGCGTAGCTGAACGCGGCCGCCGCGCTCGCCACACCCGCGATCAGGAAGGAGATGAGCACCGCGGGTCCGGCGGTGCCGTTCGCCACGGTGCCGGCGAGGGTGAAGATGCCTGCGCCGATGATCCCGCCCACACCGATCGCCGTGAGCTGCCACAGGCCGAGCGTTCGGGTGAGCTGAGTGGTGACGTCCCCCGCCGGCCCTTTCTCGTCGATCTGCTCGATCGGCTTGCGGCGCAGTACACCCTCGCCCAATCGGAGCCTGGCCATGAGTCACCTCTCCACTGACGGCTGTCCCTGACGGGCGCTCATGATGACCCAGGCGGGGCCGGTGCGGAAGACGGCGTGCCGTCCGGCGGAGGTGAGGATTCCGCGACGGTTACGGGACTACCGTGACGGGCCAACGGCCCGCCTTCACCAGCCGGATCGCCACCGAACCGATGAACCGGTGCCCGGCCGACTCCGACGCGCCCACCACGACCGCATCGGCCTTCAGTTTGTCCGCAGCCGTCACGAGCCCGTTGTAGGGGTCACCGCGGAAGGTGTGGAACTCCCAGCGCACATCCCATATGTCCTTTATCCGCTCCGTCGCCTCGCGGATCTCGTTCACGAGGCCCTCCGCGACCTCGCTGGTCGTATCGGCGACGGGCGCCCCGAGCGCGGCGCCCGCGGGCAGCACGGGCTGGACGTAGACGAGGGCGAGCATCGCTCCCTGCCGACGGGCGAGCCCCGCCGCGTACGCCGCGGCACGCATGGAGGAATCGGATCCGTCGAGGCCGGAGACGATCACTTTCGGGCCGTCTGTGCCACGTTCGAACTGGTGGGGCTGCTGGTCTGTCACGGCAGTGAGGCTATCCGCTCCCCGCGCCGGCCCCGCCCCGGGCCGCTCCCGGCGGCTACCGGATCACTGTGCCCCGGCGGCGGTGGACGTGCGGTCATCGCTCGGAGGCAGTTGCACCGCCGGGTGCGGCCGGACAGCGACGCCCGCGACATCCGCTCCGGGGGCTGCCACCTGCCCGCCGGCCGAGGCGGCGGCGACCGGCCGGGGAGGGCCCAGTGAGAAGTCCGCGCCGTTGCACGCCACGGCCAGAGCGGTGAGCAGCACCAGGGCGACGGCGCCCCACGGTGAGTGCCTGGTCCGTTCGGCGCGCCAGCTGGCCCGGCCCATGGATTTCCCTTCGTCGCGACGCCTGGAACGCTAGGCGCCGGAGGTCCGGTCGGCGATCGGGGAAGGGCGAACGGGTGGCACCGGCCTGATACGCCCGTCGCCCCGAGTCCTGCGAACAGGACCCGGGGCGACGGGCGTAACGGGCCGCACTGCCCTGCTCTCAGTAGGGGCGGCTCTCCTCGTGCAGATGAACGTCACCTCTTGAAGCTCTCTCCCGGCTGAAGCCGGGAGATTCCGTCCTGCCTTGCGATGGCGGGTTTGGCTGGTGACCGTGTCGAACACTCCGGAGCCGGCCGTGGCGGTTGTGGAGCACCCCCGGGCGGCCAGGGCGACCTGGCTCCCGGCACGATCACCGACGGAGTGACGGTGTATCCGGTCGCGGACGACGCGCCTCCCGACGTCCCGGCCCACGCGGTCGCGGCCGGAGAGGTCAGGGGGAGAACGGCGACGCCGAGCAGGGCGACGGGTGCGACGCCTATGGCACGCATGGGTGATTCCTCCGGTTCCCCGAGGAGCAGTTGCGGAATGGTTTTCCACAAAGCGTCAGAAATGCACCTCGACCCGTCAAACGCTAGAAGTCGCACGTTTCACCGGCGATCGGGGTGCGCCGCCCGGGGCACCGGATTCCCCCGAGCGGCGCACTCCGGCGGGACCGCTATCCGCCCACCGCGCCGGGGAACAGATCGAGGAACGGAGCGGCGGTGGCCGAGATGCCCCGGCCGAAGGGGGAGTCGAAGTCCCAGATCAGGAAGAGCAGAAAGGCGATCAGGACGCTGAAGAGACCGGCCAGCAGCAGTTCGCGGAAGGTTCTGCGGATCTGCAGCGTGAAGATCAGTCCCACGGTCACCAGCGCCCCGGTGATCAGGCCGAACCAGACCACGCCCGGCATGGTCGCACCGGCGCTCTGCCCGCGTCCGCTGCGGGCGTCGTCGACCGCGGCGACCTCATCGACCAGCGGCTGATATGCCTGCCCCTCATGATCGTTCTTCGGCCGGTAGTCGGTGACATCGGCGCGCACCCGGCCGAGGAGCCGGGCCCCTTCGTCGTCGAGGGAGCCGTGCTCGGTCATCGACCGCCACTCGTCGTGGACCACGTAACGCACGTAGGCGTCGACGTCGGCGCGGATGCGCGTACGCACCTCGGCCGGGTAGACGGCGGAGCGAACGCTCACCTCGTGCAGTGCCTGGGCCTCCTGGCGTACGTACTCCTGAGCGGCGCTGCGGCCCTCCCAGACGCCCGCGATGGCGAGCCCCAGCACGATCGCGTAGACCACGCCGATCATCATCGTCATGTACTCGATGACGTCAGGGGTCTCGGACGGGTCGTCATCCTCTCCGATCCGGCGGTTGTTGAGTACGGCGATGGTCAGGACGACGGCGCTGGCCGCGACCATAGCGAGGGTGAGAACAAGCCATTCCGACATGGGTATCTCCGGAGGTCATCGGGAGCGGGGACGCAGCACGGCGACGGCGAACACCGCGGGCGCCGTGATCAGCAGGGTGAGGGTGACCAGGGAGGTGCCGCGCCGTGGGACCTTGCGTGGCGGCTTGCGGTAGGTGGGGAACGCCACGGGCCGGGGCGCGGGAGGCGTGGGGCGTGCGGACGGCGAGGGCGGGGGTGTGGGTGAAGGGGGCGGTGGTACGGGCTTCCGTTCCGGTTCGGGGGGTGCGGGCGGCGGCGGGGGAGGTGGTGGAGGAGGCGGGGGAGGTGGTGGAGGCGGTGGAGGTGGTGGTGCGGGGGGCCGGGGTGGTGGCGCGGGCCGTCGGGTCGGTTCGGGCGCCGGGCCCGCGTGACAGTGGCCGTCGCCCGACACGGCGACCGCGGAATTCCCGCCGCTCTCACCGATGGAGGCATACGCGCAGTTGTCCGCCACGGCGGGCGCCGGGGCGGACAGCAGCCAGAGAAGTACGACGGCTGCCGTGAGCCGCCCTATGAGTGATCCGTACACGACGGGAGCATGTTCCGGCCCGTCGCGGGGCACGCCCGGGACGGCCCGGATTCCCCTGATGGTGGGGACCTGGGGTGCCGGGTGTTTGCGGCTCGGAGAATTCATCGGTCACAACTGACCGCAGTGGCGGGGGATTTACGCACCGCCGTCGCCCATTGGCAAGAAATGCCGTCAAAGGCACCGCCACCAGGGCTTTGTCGCCTTCGATCGGACCGAGGAAACTCAAGAACCGGGCCAATGACTGCCGACAGGTCCAACGTCCGGGCTCTTGGGGGCACATGATACGCGGCGCCCCCGGAGCCGAACCGGTTGGTGCCGCTGCAGAACGCCGGAACACCTCTCGGGGCCGTTCCGTCGCCGGATGTCACCCGTAGCGACGGGACGGTTGCACATGCCAGTGGTGTGTGACCAATAACGGACGGCTAATTTCCGTTTCCGCTCGCCCTCTTGGCGGACGATCAGTAGCCTCTGGTCAACACTGACCATGAACATGGCCGGATCGCCGTGGCGACTTGTTGGAGACATCGATGGAGCGTCCCGCCTGGGCACCGCAGGGCATTGACATCACGGTGCCGAGCGTGTCTCGCATGTACGACTTCTATCTGGGCGGATCGCACAATTTCGAGGTGGACCGGGAAGCGGCTCGCAAGGCCATGGAGTTCATGCCGGGGCTCCCCAAGATCATGCAGGCGAATCGGGCCTTTATGCGCAGGGCTGTGCGTTACGCGGTGAGCGAGGGCGTCAACCAGTTCCTGGACATCGGCTCCGGAATACCGACTTTCGGCAATGTGCACGAAGTCGCCCAGGCGGCCGACCCGGAAGCCCGCGTCGCGTATGTCGATCACGACCCCGTCGCGGTCGCGCACAGCCGGGTCGTACTCGAAGGAAACGAGCGGGCGGTGATCGCCGCCGCGGATCTCCGTAACCCGCAAGGCATCGTGAAGAGCCCGGAGATCACCGGACTGCTCGACCTGGACCGCCCGGTGGCCCTGCTGCTCGTCGCCGTACTCCACTTCATCGAGGACTCCGACGACCCGCACACCGCCGTCGCCGAACTGCGCGAAGCCCTCGCCCCCGGCAGCCTCATCGTCGTCACCCACGCCTCGTACGAGGGGATTCCGCTCGCCCCGGAGGAGGCGGGCGGCACGGTCGATGTCTACCGGGACATCCGCAGCCCCCTGGTCATGCGGACGCGCGACGAGGTCACCCGGTTCTTCGAGGGGTACGCGATGGTCGAGCCCGGACTCGTATCGATGCCGAACTGGCGCCCCGAAACCCCCCTGGCACCGGAGCACGAGGACCCATTCGCCTTCTCGGGCTTCGCAGGAGTGGGACGCAAGGCGTGAGCATCCCCGCCCAATCGTCCGGAGCGCCCGACACGGAGCCCGACGGCCCCGAGGACCGGCTCCGGAGATTCGCCACGATCTGGAGCCGGGCCATCTTCCCCTCGACGGCCACCTCCATGACGCGCACGGAGTTCGAACAGCATCTGCTGCCGCTGGCCCGTGGGCTCAGCGACATCCTGCACGCACGGCCCTTCGACGCGGCGCCCGCGAGCGAGGTCGGCGCCGCTCTCGTCGCCGCGCACTGCACGGACCCGGACGCGCTCAGCAGCACGCTCGGCGTCATCGACTCGTACCTCGTGCTCTATTGCGGCGGCAACGGTGCGACGGCGCTGTCGACCGAGGACGGCAGAGCCCGCTGCGCCCGGATACAGCACGCCCTCGCGGGCGGGTTCACCCAGGCCCTGCGCGAGCGGACCCTCGCAGAGCAGGAGGCCATCGCCCGCTCCGCGCTCATCGCCCGTTCGGACGCCGAGCAGGCCCTGCACGCCACCGAGGCACGCTTCCGCGCCGTCTTCAAGGACGCGGCCATCGGTATCGGGATCGCCGATCTGGACGGCAATGTGCTGGAGATCAACGACACCCTCACCCGGATGTTCGGCGGCCTCGAACACCATGTGCGCAGCCACAAGGTCAACGAGTGGGTGCACCCCGAGGACTCGCCGCAGGTCTGGAAGTACTACAACGAGCTGGTACGCGGCGAACGCGAGCACTACCGGGTCGAAAAGCCGTACTACCGCAACGACGGCACGGTGCTGTGGACCAATCTGACGGTGTCCCTGCTGCGCGACTCCGAGGGCCGGCCCGAGTATCAGCTGGCCCTGATGGAGGACACCACGGAGCGCCGGCTGCTCAACCTGCGGCTGCGGTACGAGGCCACCCATGACGCGCTCACCGGCCTGCCCAACCGGACGCTGTTCTTCGAACGGCTGGAGAAGGCGCTCGCCGCCGACGACGGCAGCCGCTTCGGCCTCTGCTACCTCGACCTCGACGGCTTCAAGGCGATCAACGACAGCCTCGGCCACGCGTCGGGGGACCGGCTGCTGGTCGAGGTGGCCGACAGGCTGCAGACCTGCGCGACCGCGCCCGGCGAGATGGTGGCGCGGCTCGGCGGCGACGAGTTCGTGGCCCTGACCACCGGCCCCGACACCCAGAAGGAGGTCGACGAGCTGGCCGGCCGCATCCTCGGCGTGCTCGGCACCCCGATCCGCCTGGACGGCCGTGAGCTGACCGTACGCGGATCCATCGGGATCGTCGAAGGGGCGGCCGGTGAACGGAGCGCCGCCGAGGTGCTGCGCAGCGCCGACATCACCATGTACCGGGCCAAGTCGGCGGGCGGCAACCGCTTCGAGCTCGCCGACGCCGAGGCGGACGCCCGCGCCATCACCCGGCACGGCCTGACCACCGCGCTGCCGGCCGCCCTGGACCGGGGCGAGTTCTTCATCGAGTACCAGCCCCTCGTGCACCTCGGCGACGGTACGGTGCACGGCGCGGAGGCGCTGGTGCGCTGGTGCCACCCGCAGCACGGGGTGCTCGGTCCCGACCGGTTCATCCCGCTCGCCGAGCACACCGGGCTGATCGTGCCGCTCGGCCGCTGGGTGCTGGAGGAGTCCGTGCGCCAGGCCAACTTCTGGCAGGAGCGGCACAGCGATGGCGGCCCGCTGCGGATCAATGTCAACCTCTCGCCCACCCAGTTGCATCATCCGCGGCTGGTCGCCGAGACGGTGGACGTACTGGAGCGGTCGGGGCTCGAACCCGGGGCGCTGTGTCTGGAGGTCACCGAGTCCGCCCTCATCGGCGCGGACGACGATCTGCTCAAGCCGCTGCGGCAACTGGCGGACATGGGCGTCGACATAGCGCTCGACGACTTCGGCACCGGGTACTCGAACCTGGCGAACCTGCGCAGGCTTCCGGTGAGCGTGCTCAAACTGGACCGCTCCTTCACACAGGGCATGCAGCGGCATCCGGCGGACTCGGTCGATCTGAAGATCGTCGAGGGCATCGTCTCGCTGGCACACAGCCTGGACCTCGCGGTCACGGTGGAAGGCGTGGAGACCGCGGCCCAGGCGGAGCAGCTGCGGGACCTGGGGTGCGACACGGCCCAGGGGTGGTACTACGCCCGGCCCGGCGCCCCCGACCGGATCCACTCGCTGCTGCTGGCCGACGCGGTGTGAGGACCGGACGGGCTCGATCGGCGGACGATCGAGCCCGTCCGGCACCCGCGGAAGAAGGGCCGGGCCGGGGCAATTCAACCCCGTCCGGCGATCGAGGGCGCAGCGCGGCCGCAGGTCGCGCGACCCGCTACGCCCGCTCCGGACGGTTCTCCAGCAGCATCCGCTGCAACTCGCGGGCCGCACGCGGCGGCGCCACATCCGTGCGATGCGCGAGCGCGATCGTGCGCCGCAGGCCGGGAGAGGCCAGCGGCGTGGTCCGCAGGTCGTGGCCGGCCCGGGTGGCGACCATGCTGGGCACCACCGCGATCCCGAGCCCCGCCCGGACGAAGCCGAGCACCGCGTCCATCTCGCCGCCCTCCACCGTGAACGACGGCTCGAAGCCCTCCGCACGGCAGGCGGTCACCGTCAGTTCGCGCAGGTCGTAGCCGTGCCGGAACATCACGAGGGATTCGTCCTGAAGGTCGGCGATCCGTACGCGGCCGCCCCGGCCGGGCCGTGGCGCGCGCGCCGACGACACCACGACCAGGTCTTCCTGGAGCAGCTCGACCGTGGTGAGCGCGGGCGACGCTGCGGGCAGCGGCAGCACGACCAGGGCGAGATCGAGAGCCCCGCGCGCCAGCTCCCGTACGAGGTCGAGCGAACCGCCCTCCTCCAGCAGCAGCTGGATCCCCGGATGCCGGTCGTGGAAGGCGCGCAGCACGTCGGGGAGCAGGCCGGTGCAGAGGCTGGGCGTCGCTCCGAGCCGGACCCGGCCCCGGCGCAGCTGAGCCAGCTCCTGCACCTCGTGGCGTGCCGTGTCGGCGTCCGCGAGGATGCGGCGGGCCAGCGGCAGCAGGGCCTCGCCCGCGTCGGTGAGGGTGATGTTGCCCCGGGCCCGGCTGAACAGCTCCGCTCCCAGCTCGTTCTCCAGCGCCCTGATCTGCTGGGACAGCGAGGGCTGCGAGACATGCACGTCCTCGGCGGCGCGGGTGAAGTGACGGCTCTCGGCCACGGCCACGAAGTACGTCAGCTGCTGGAACTGCATACACACAGCATAGCGACCATGATAGGGAGCGCCTATGAAGATCAGCTGTTCCATGTCTTGGACTGATGGGGTCCTTCGGCCCTAGCGTCGTGTCCATGGCATTGGCAACACGGACGGACCGACGGCCGTCCATGACGCGTACGCTCTGGGACTCGTCCGTCGGCAAGAAGACGATCATGGCCGTGAGTGGCCTGATCATGCTCCTCTACTTGGTTGTCCATATGATCGGCAACCTGAAGATCTTCTTCGGGGCCGGCGAGTTCAACCATTACGCGCACTGGCTGCGGACCATGGGGGAGCCCTTCCTGCACTACGAGTGGGCCCTGTGGATCGTCCGGGTCGTGCTCGTCGCCGCCGTGGTGCTGCACGCCACCTCCGCGTACCAACTGAGCAGGCGCGACATCAGGGCGCGCCCCGCCAAGTACGTGCACAAGAAGCCGCGCGCCAGTTATGCCACCCGTACCATGCGCTGGGGCGGGATCATCCTCGCCCTGTTCATCGTCTGGCACATCCTCGACCTGACGACGGGCACCGTGCACTCGGGCGGATTCCAGTCCGGGCACCCGTACCAGAACGTCGTCGACACCTTCTCCACCTGGTACGGCAACACGATCTACATCGTCGCCATGCTCGCCCTCGGACTCCACGTCCAGCACGGCTTCTGGAGCGCCGCCCAGACCCTCGGCGCGGGCAACGCGACCCGTGACCGGGTCCTCAAGACCACCGCCAACGCCCTCGCCCTGGTGCTGACCGTGGGCTTCATCTCCGTACCCGTCGCCGTCATGACCGGAGTCGTGAGCTGACATGACCGACTACTCGCACTACGAGACGGGCGCGCCCGTCGTCGACACCAAGGCCCCCGAAGGCCCCGTCGCCGAACGCTGGGACACCCGTCGCTTCCAGGCCAAGTTGGTCAACCCGGCCAACCGGCGCAAGCACACCGTCATCGTCGTCGGCACCGGCCTGGCCGGCGGTTCGGCGGGTGCGACGCTGGCCGAACAGGGCTACCACGTCGTCCAGTTCTGCTTCCAGGACTCGCCCCGCCGCGCCCACTCCGTCGCCGCCCAGGGCGGCATCAACGCCGCGAAGAACTACCGCAACGACGGCGACTCGGTCCACCGGCTCTTCTACGACACGGTCAAGGGCGGCGACTTCCGGGCCCGCGAGTCCAACGTCCACCGGCTCGCCCAGATCTCCGTCGAGATCATCGACCAGTGCGTCGCCCAGGGCGTCCCCTTCGCCCGTGAGTACGGCGGCCTCCTCGACAACCGCTCCTTCGGCGGCGTCCAGGTCTCCCGCACGTTCTACGCCCGCGGCCAGACGGGACAGCAACTCCTCCTCGGCGCCTACCAGGCACTGTCGAGGCAGATCGCCGCCGGCAACGTCGAACTGCACGCCCGCACCGAGATGCTCGACCTGATCATCGTCGACGGCAAGGCCCGCGGCATCGTCGCCCGCGACCTCGTCACCGGTAAGATCGACACCTACTTCGCCGACGCGGTCGTCCTGGCCAGCGGTGGTTACGGCAACGTCTTCTACCTGTCGACGAACGCCATGAACTCCAACGCCACCGCCATCTGGCGCGCCCACCGCCGCGGCGCCTACTTCGCCAACCCGTGCTTCACCCAGATCCACCCCACCTGCATCCCGCGCACCGGCGACCACCAGTCCAAGCTGACGCTGATGAGCGAGTCGCTGCGCAACGACGGCCGGATCTGGGTACCGAAGGCCAAGGGCGACAACCGGCCCGCGAACGAGATCCCCGAGGACGAGCGCGACTACTACCTGGAGCGCATCTACCCCGCTTTCGGTAACCTCGTGCCCCGCGACATCGCCTCCCGCGCCGCGAAGAACGTCTGCGACGAGGGGCGCGGCGTCGGCACCGGCGGCCAGGGCGTCTACCTCGACTTCGCCGAGGCCATCCAGCGGATGGGCCGGGCCGAGGTCGAGGAGAAGTACGGCAACCTCTTCGACATGTACGCGCGGATCACCGCGGAGAACCCGTACGAGACCCCGATGCGGATCTATCCGGCCGTGCACTACACGATGGGCGGGCTCTGGGTCGACTACGACCTCCAGACCACCATCCCCGGCCTCTTCGCGATCGGCGAGGCCAACTTCTCCGACCACGGCGCCAACCGGCTCGGCGCCTCCGCGCTGATGCAGGGCCTCGCCGACGGCTACTTCGTCCTGCCGTCGACCATCAACGACTACCTGGCCCGCAATCCGCACCACGACGAGGTCGACGACGCGCACCCCGCCGTCGAAGAGGTCGTCGCCGACACCGAGGACCGGCTGAACCTGCTGCTCTCCGTCGACGGCGACCGCACCCCCGACTCCTTCCACCGCGAGATCGGTGAACTCATGTGGGAGTACTGCGGCATGGCCCGCACCGAAGAGGGGCTGCGCGAGGCGCTCGACCGGATCCCGCAGATCCGCGAGGAGTTCTGGCGCCGCATCAAGGTGCCCGGCACCGGTGACGAGTTCAACCAGTCGCTGGAGAAGGCCAACCGCGTCGTCGACTACCTGGAGCTCGCCGAGCTGATGTGCCTCGACGCCCTGCACCGCGCCGAGTCCTGCGGAGGCCACTTCCGCGAGGAGTCGCAGACCCCGGACGGCGAAGCCGCCCGCCGGGACGAGGAGTTCTCCTACGCCGCCGCCTGGGAGTTCTCCGGCACCGGCGAGGCCCCCGTCCTGCACAAGGAAGACCTCGTCTTCGAGTACGTCCACCCCACTCAGCGGAGCTACGCATGAAGCTCACCCTGCGCGTCTGGCGCCAGAAGAATGCCGACGCCCCCGGCGCCATGTCCACCTACGAAGTGGACGGCATCTCGCAGGACATGTCGTTCCTGGAAATGCTCGACACCCTCAACGAGGAACTCATCCTCGCCGGCGACGACCCCGTCGCCTTCGACCACGACTGCCGCGAAGGCATCTGCGGCGCCTGCAGCCTCGTCATCAACGGCGACGCCCACGGCCCCGAACGCACCACCACCTGCCAGCTCCACATGCGGTCGTTCCGGGACGGCGACACCATCGACATCGAGCCCTGGCGCGCCTCGGCCTTCCCGGTCGTCAAGGACCTGGTCGTGGACCGCTCGGCCTTCGACCGGATCATCCAGGCGGGCGGCTACATCTCCGCACCCACCGGCACCGCCCCCGAGGCACACGCCACCCCGGTGCCCAAGCCGGACGCCGACTTCGCCTTCGAACACGCCGAGTGCATCGGCTGCGGCGCCTGCGTCGCGGCCTGCCCCAACGGCTCCGCGATGCTCTTCACCTCGGCGAAGATCAACCACCTCAACGTCCTGCCGCAGGGCGCTCCCGAGCGGGAGACCCGGGTCCTCGACATGGTCGGACAGATGGACAGCGAGGGCTTCGGCGGCTGCACCCTCACCGGGGAGTGCGCCACCGCCTGCCCGAAGGGCATTCCGCTGCCGTCGATCTCGGCCATGAACAAGGAGTGGCTGCGGGCGACCCGGAAGGTCCGACGCTAGGGCCTGTTCCGACGCCGGTCGGCACAGCCGGTGATGAGACCGGCTGTGCCGACGACCCGTGCCGCGCTGCTTCGGCCGGCGGACGGCCGACGTCAGGGCTTGATCGGCTTCACCTTCGTGTCGACGCCGTTCACCCGCACGGTGACGTTCCCCTGGTTCCGTGCCCGGTCGGCCACGATCCTGTAGGACGTGACCTTCCCGTCGCGCCATTCACAGCTGACCTCGTAGCCGCCGCGGGCGCGGAGCCCGGTGAAGGACCCCTTGGCCTTCCATTCGTCCGGCAGGGCGGGCAGCAGGTGGATGACGCCGTCGTGGCTCTGCAGGAGCATCTCTGCCACGGCGCCGGAGATGCCGAAGTTGCCGTCCATCTGGAAGGGCGGGTGGTTGCAGAACATGTTGGGCAGAGTGTTGTAGGTCAGCAGTCCGCGCAGCATGACCTGGGCGCGGTGCCCGTCACCGAGGCGGGCGAAGAGGGCTGCCCGCCAGGGCCAGGTCCACGAGCGGCGGCTGTCGCCCGACACCGTCGCGGCCGTGAACGGGACGCCTTCCTTCTCGCCGCACCGTGCCTTGAGCGAGACGAGGGCGGCGGCCGCGAAGCCGGGCGTCTTCGGGGTGATCTGGCGGCCCGGGTAGACCGCGAAGAGGTGCGACGTGTGGCGGTGGATGTCGCTGGGGCTGTCGATGTCCTCCTGCCACTCCTGCAGCTGACCCCACCGGCCGATCTTGTTCGGCGCGAGGCGCGCCTGCATGTCCTTGACCTTGGCCCGGTAGTCGGCATCCGCCTCGAGCGCCGCCTCGCAGTCGAGGTAGTTCTGGAACAAGTCCCAGATGATCTGCTGGTCGTACATGACGCCGTCCTCGCGCGGCCCGTGCTCGGGGGACCAGCCGTCCGGCGAGACGAGGAGTCCGTCCTCGCGCTCCTTGAGACGGTCCTCCCAGAACTCGCAGATCTCCTTGATCATCGGGTAGGCGACTTTGCGGAGGTAGACCAGGTCCTGGGTGAACGCCCAGTGCTCGTAAAGGTGCTGCGCGTACCAGGCGCTCGCGACGGTGTTCCACTCCCACGCGTTGCCGCCGAAGATGCTCTGGCTGGTGCGGGCGGTCCAGCCGCGTGTGTCCTTGCCGAAGGCGTTGCGGGTCGCCACGCGGCTGGGCACCGCCACCTGCTTGATGAACCCGACGAGTGCCTCGTGGCACTCCGGCAGGTTCGTCGTCTCGGCTCCCCAGTAGTTCATCTGGACATTGATGTTGGTGTGGTAGTCGGAGGCCCACGCCGGCGAGTTGCTGTCGTTCCAGAGACCCTGGAGGTTGGCGGGCAGACCCTTCGGGCGCGAGGAACTGATCAGCAGGTATCGGCTGAGGTCGAACATCGTCTGCTCAAGGGTCGGGTCCTCCCCGCCCGCCGCGTAACGCGCCAGCCGGGCGTTGGTCGGCAGGGCGACGACGGCGTCGTCGGAGGTGCCCCAGGCGACGGAGACGCGGTTCATGAGGGCGCGTATCTCGGCGGTGTGCTCGTCGCGCATCTTGTCGTAGGACCGGGCGGCCGCCTTGCCGAGCGCCGCGGCGACGGCCGCGTTCGGATCGGCTCCGCGCCACCCGGCGGCGGCATCGAGCTTGTAGTCGGTGCGGGCGTCGAGGAGCAGGGTCAGGGTCGTGCAGCCGGTGAACCGGAGCACCGACCCGTCGGTGCTGAAGTCGCCGTCGGTGTGTACGACCTGGACGGCGCACGCGTGCTTGAGGCCATTGCCCATGACACCGCTGAAGGCCATCCGCCGGGCGCCGGCGTCGACGGTCGTCGGGGCCTGATCCTGTCCGGACGTCAACGAGATCGCTCCGGAGAGTCCCCGGTTGCTGTCCGACGTGTACCGGAAGACCATGACGTCCGCGGACCGGCTGGCGAAGGCCTCCCGCAGGACGCGCCGCCCCGGCTCGCCGAAACGGGTGACATGGACACCCTCGAAGAAGTCCAGGGCGCGCTGGTAGTCGACGAACGTTGACTGCATGCGCGTGTCGAACCCCTTGCCTTCCAGGACGACCTCCGCGATCTGGAAGCCGGTGGACGACTCGCCGGGGGTGAACGTGAGCCGGTAGGTGCGGTAGGCCGTGCTGTTGGTGATCCGGAAGGTCCGGGTCTCGCCGCGGCCGGCGAAGGGCGCGCCGGGGTTCTGCGTGTCGAGGGTCACCCAGGCCTGCCCGTCCTGCGACGCCTCCAGCGCCCATCGCCGGGGGTCGTCGTGCGGACGGTCCGGGGCCGCCGTCAGCGAGTACGAGGTGACGGCGGTCGTGTTGGACAGGTCGGCCTGCCAGACGACCGCCGGTGCGACGGCGTCGACCCGCCAGACCGTGGCCGGATCGCGGTCCACCGAACTCGAGATGTCCGTGGCCCGGGACCCGGTCCCGGAACCGGATCCCTCGGAGTGCCCGCTTGGCGACGACAGGTACATCGAACCGGCCCCGCCGAGATCGACGCCGGACAGACCGATCTCGCTCACCTGGAAGTGGCTGACCCCTGCTTCGGGAACGAAGTCGAACCGGTAGAAGCGGTAGGCCGCGGTGTCGGCACAGGCGAATTCCTTCGTCTGGCACCGGCTCTCGAAGGGCGTCTCCAGAGCGCGGCTGTCCAGCCTGGCCCAGGTGGCGCCGTCGGCGGAACCGGAGAACGTCCACTCCTGCGGGTCGCGTTGCGGCACGTCGTTGGCACTCGTCAGACGGTAGGACGCGACCTCGACGGGTTCAGGAAGCTCGACCTGCCACTGCACCTTCGATCCGGGCGCCTCGATGCACCACTTGGTGCTCGAGTTACCGTCGTACGTCTTGTCGACACCCTCCGTCGAGGAGGTCCGGTACGGTCCCCCCGGGGCCGTCACCTTCGCACTGCGACCGAAGGTGACGACGACGTCACCGAAGTTCCGGTACGAGCCGAAGCCGGTCATGCTGGTGTCGAAAGCGCCGTCCGGCTGGCCCGCGAGGGCGTTGTCGTAGTTGTTGACGCCACCCCAGAGACTCTGCTCGTTGAACTGGACACGCTCCTCGGAGGGGTTGGCGAAGAGCATGCCGCCGAGCCGGCCGTTGCCGATCGGCAGGGCCTGCGACTGCCAGTCCTTGGCGGGGACCGAATACTTCAGCGCCTTGCGCGACAGGGTCGGCCACTGGACGGACGCCGGTGCGGCGGCCCCGGCGGCAACGGCCTGACCCACAGGGATTCCCCCGGTCAGCTGAGTGATCAGCGGTGTGAGGGCGAGGGCACCGCCGAACTTGAGGATGCTTCGTCTCTGCGGTTGGGGTTCATTGGTCACGAGAGACCTCCTGGCCCATTGATCGGTTCTTTAATGGAGAGATGGAGGGGATGCGCCGACGTATGCCGAGGGCGAGGCCATTTCATCGGATGACAGATCGGATGTCTAGAGTGTGCGGCACTGTCTCTGCTGATCGCCCCTTCCCCAGGAGGTCTCCGGATGACCGGCCGGTCAGGAGGTGACAGAGATGTCGTCGCCGCAGGCAGGGCCCTGTGCGCACCAGGCGTGCAGACAGACCGTCACCGCACCCGTGGCGGTGGTGAGGTGAGTGTTTGCGTGCACTCGCCGGTCTGCGACGCGGTGGCCGCGGCCGCCAGTGCGTGCGCGCCGCCGTACGCCGGGTTGGAGACGACCGCGCCGCCGTTCTCACAGCTCCAGGGAGCGAGCGAACGGTCTCGACGTCGCCGTTCACCAGGGCGCCCGTACCACCGGCCGGACTGGATACCGTGCCGGGCCGTAGTTGTGGAAACCGGGCCAGTTGGACCTGATTGGCTGTCAGGCCGACCTGAGGGCGGCCGCCAGGTACGCCCCAGTCCGGCTGTCCGCCGCCCCGGCCACCTCCGCGGGCATCCCCACCGCGACGATCCGGCCACCCCGGTCGCCGCCTCCGGGCCCGAGGTCGATCACCCAGTCGGCACCCGCGACCACGGCCATGTCGTGCTCGACGACCACCACGGTGTTACCGGCGTCGACGAGGCCGTGCAACTGCCGCATCAGCACCTCGACGTCCGCGGGATGCAGCCCGGTCGTCGGCTCGTCCAGCAGATACAGGGTGTGGCCCCGACGGGTGCGCTGGAGCTCGGCGGCCAGCTTGATCCGCTGGGCCTCGCCGCCCGAAAGCTCCGTGGCGGGCTGACCGAGCCGCAGATAGCCGAGCCCGACATCGAGCAGCGTCCGCAGGCTGCGCTCGGCGGCGGGCGTACCGGCGAAGAACCCGGCCGCCGACTCCACCGTCAGATCCAGCACCTGTGCGATGTCGAGACCGCGCAGGGTGACCTCCAGGGTCTGCGGGTTGTACCGCGCACCGTGACAGTCCGGGCAGGGCGCGTACGTACTGGGCAGGAAGAGCAGTTCCACGGAGACGAAGCCCTCGCCCTGGCAGGTCTCGCAGCGTCCGCCCGCCACGTTGAAGGAGAACCGTCCGGCCTTGTAGCCGCGCTCACGCGCCGTGTCCGTCTCGGTGAACAGCTTCCGTACGACGTCGAAGAGCCCGGTGTACGTGGCCAGATTGGACCGCGGGGTACGGCCGATCGGCTTCTGGTCGACCTGCACGAGCCGGTCCACCGCCTCCAGCCCCTGCGCCGACGCGCACCCGGGCGTGGGACGCGCCGCGGGCAGACCGGCGGAGGCCGAGGCCTGCCGGTCGGCGAGGACACCGGCCAGCACCTGACCCACCAGCGTGGACTTCCCCGACCCCGACACCCCGGTGACGGCCGTGAACACCCCGAGCGGGAACTCGGCGTCCACACCCCGCACATTGTGACGGTCGACCCCGTTCAGCCGCAGCCACCCCGACGGCGCACGCGCCTCGCGCACCGGAGCGGGCCCGTCGTCGAAGAGGAAGCGCCGGGTGGCCGACTCCGCCACCTCGGCGAGCCCGGCCGGGGGCCCGCTGTGCAGCACCCGCCCCCCGTGCTCACCCGCCAGCGGTCCCACATCGACCAGCCAGTCCGCCCGGCGCACCACATCCATCTGATGCTCCACGACGAAGACCGAGTTCCCGGCCTCCTTCAGCCGGCCGAGCACCCCCAGCAGCGACTCGGTGTCCGCCGGGTGCAGACCGGCCGACGGCTCGTCCAGCACATAGACGACACCGAACAGACCGGAGCGCAACTGGGTGGCGAGCCGCAGCCGTTGCAGCTCACCGGAGGACAGCGTCGGAGCGGTCCGGTCGAGGCTGAGATAGCCGAGACCGAGCTCGGTGACCGTCTCGATCCGGGCGAGCAGATCCGTTGTCAGCACCCGCGCCGTGTCACTGCCGCCCGCCGTGCGCAGCACCTCGGCGAGCGAGGTGAGCGGAAGCGCGGCGAGTTCGGCGATCGAGCGGCCGGCGAAGGTGACGGCCATCGCCTCCGGACGCAGCCGGCTGCCGCCGCAAACCGGGCAGGGGGCACTGGTCAGGAAGCGCTCGGCCTTGGCCCGAAGGGTGCGGCTCTTGGAGTCCGCGAAGGTGTGCATCACATAGCGGCGGGCGCTCATGTACGTACCCTGGTACGGGCGTTGGATGCGCCCCGCGTCACGCACCGGATGGACCGTCACCACCGGCTGCTCGTCAGTGAACAGGATCCATTCCCGGTCCCCGGCGTCCAGCTCGCGCCACGGACGGTCGATGTCGTAGCCCAGCGCGTCCAGCACGTCGCGCAGGTTCTTGCCCTGCCAGGCCCCTGGCCAGGCGGCGATCGCACCGTCCCGGATCGACAGCGAGGGGTCGGGGACGAGCAGTTCCTCGGTGGTGCGGTGGATGCGGCCGAGACCGTGGCACTCCGGACACGCCCCGGCGGCGGTGTTCGGCGAGAAGGCGTCGGAGTCCAGCCGTTCGGCACCGGCCGGATAGTCCCCGGCGCGCGAGAACAGCATGCGCAGGGAGTTGGACAGCGTGGTGACCGTCCCTACGGACGAACGGGCACCGGGCGTCGAGCGGCGCTGCTCCAGCGAGACGGCGGGCGGCAGTCCGGTGACCTCACCGACCGCGGGCGCGCCGACCTGGTGGATCAGCCGGCGGGCGTAAGGGGCGACGGACTCGAAGTAGCGGCGTTGCGCCTCGGCGTAGATCGTGCCGAACGCGAGGGAGGACTTCCCGGAGCCCGACACCCCGGTGAACACGGTGAGGGTGTCGCGCGGGATGTCGACCGAGACGTCCTGGAGGTTGTGCTCCCGGGCGCCGCGCACCCGGACGTACGGATCGTGGGGGGTGGACATGCGCGAGGAACTCCGTACGGATCGGGGCAGGCCGACAGCCTGGGGATAAACACCCCGATTCTAGGCGCCAGGAGCGGCGGGGGTCGGTCGGTCGGGGCCCCGGCCCCCGGCCCCCGGCCCCCGGCCCCCGGCCCCCAGCCCCCGGCCCCCGGCCCCCGGCCCCCAGCCCCCGGCCCCCGGCCCCCGGCCCCCAGCCCCCGGGCAGACTTCGGACGGCTCCTGGCGCGAGGGGCGCAGGGCGCGCTTGACGGGACGTCCCACGATGCTGCGGGCCCGCTGGTAGGTGGAGCGCCGGGAGGCGGCGCAGAGCCCTTCGAGAGCTTCCGCCGGAGCTGGGTGTTCTGGGCGGTGAGCTCCGCCGGCTGGGACTGGAGTCAGTTTGGGACTGGAGTCAGTTGAGGCGGTCACTCATCGTGGCGGCATCGGTGGAGACCCAGGAGTGGATGACCGGAGGGAAGGCCGGTTTGTCATCCGTGCCTCGAAGGCCGCGCGCCGTCGCCGTGGGTGAGGGTGTTCTCCAGGCCGCTTCTTGTCGAGGAAGTTCGTGAACCGGTCGAACCGTTCCCGGCGACCGCGCGTCAGTGGCCCGAAGTCAGCCTCGGCGTAGAGGTCGGCGGGGCCGAGGTCATAGGGGGCCTTGGCGGGCATCCGGTGCGGGATGTCGAAGTAGCGGCACGGCTCCAGCGTCCGGGAGTCGCCGCAGAGCACGCTGGCGGGCGTCCCGGCCGGCAGCGCCGCGATGCTGCCGTGGATGCGGGAGCCGAGGGAGAAGTCGACTGACGGCTCCCGGAGGCGGCCCGTGTGAGGTGGTGCGACGCCCTCGCGACGCCCTCTTGAGCGCCGGACCGCTCCGCCCGTACGCTGCGTCCGGCGCGTGGGCGCGCCCGACCGGGAGGTGGAAGCGCCGTCATGGCCGACGCACTGTCCGATGCCGACATCCTCGAAGCGATCGCCCGGCACATCGGCCGGCCCGGCCAGGGGCCCCGGCTGACCGGTGCCGACATCGCCCGGCAACCGATGCTCGACCTGCGCATCGTCCGGTGCCTGGAGACCCGTACCACGCGGGAGGAGTCCAGGCCCGGTACGTACGACACGTCGGGACGGCCCATGTACGAAGGCGACCTGCGCGACCACCCCGTCGAGCCGCCGAAGGATCCGGCGGTGTCACGGACGGTGGAGCTGGTGCTCCGCGGCTCGGTGCGCACGGTGCCCTGCGGCTGCGACGGCGGGCGTCAGCCCTGCTCGCGGTGCCGCGCCACGGGCAAGCTGCGCTGCGACATCGGCCCCGTATGCCCGGCCTGCAAGGGCGTCGATCCCTGCACCTGGTGTGACGGCACGGGCAAGCGCCGCAAGGACCGTGTGGGGGTCGAGCCGGCGCGGGAGGATCCGGCTGCCGGGCGGACCGCCTGCGTGAAGTGTCGTAAGCCTCGCACCGCTTGTCCGGAATGTCAGGGGTGGGGCGCCAAAAAGTGTCCGCGGTGTGACGACACGGGCTTCAGGCCCTGCCCGGTCTGCGAGGGCGAACGGACGGCGGCGCACACCCCGTGCGACGGCACCGGCCTGATCACGCTGTGGACCGCGGGATCCGTCAAGCAGGCGCCCGACCGGGCCCTGCTGAAGCTGCCGGACCCGGCGCCCCCGCTGCGCGTCCGGCAGCAGACCGGACGCGCAGACGTGTGGGAACGGGTCACCCTGGTTTCGGCCGGTGACCCGCTCCCCGAGGGGCTGGACCCCGCACACATCAAGGCCGTCGGATCGGCCCTCGTGCCACGACAGCGCGAGGTGGCCCGACGCGTCGACATCCGTTGGCTGCCCCTGGCCGCGGTCACGATCCCCGACGATCCCGACCACGTCTTCTACGTCTTTCCCGGACGTGAGGGTGCGGAGGTCCTGCCGATCTGGTCGCGGCGCCGCTCCCTGCGGGTGGCGGCGGTGGTGGCCGTGGTTGTCGTGCTGGTGCTCCTGGTGGTGGCGCTCGTGTGATGTGCTGGTGGGGTGAGAAGCGACCACCGGCCCCTGGCCTTATTCGACTTGGACGGCACGCTCGCGGACAGCGGCCATCGCCAGTACTTCCTGGAGGGGCGGCGGCGTGACTGGAACGGCTTCTTCTCCGCCGCCGTCGACGACCCGCCGCTTCTCGAAGGCGTACGGCTGGTGCTGAGCAGCGCCGTGGAGTGCGAGGTCCGGTATCTCACCGGACGGCCCGAGCGGTGCCGCCGGGACACCGTGGCCTGGCTGGGGGAACAGGGGCTGCCCGAGGGGCGGTTGTACATGCGCCGCAACGACGACCGCAGGCCGGCCCGGCACACCAAGCTGGAAATCCTGGAGCGGCTGGGCCGGGAGCGTGAGGTGCGGATGCTGGTCGACGACGACGAACTCGTCTGCGATGCGGCGGAGCTGGCCGGCTTCGCCGTGGTCCGGGCCCGCTGGGCGCAGGCGTCGCCCGTACTCAGGGACGCGCAGGGGCGCGAGGGCCGTACCTGAATGCGGCGTGGGGCCGGTCGCGACCGAGGTGCGGCGGGTCGCGCCGGATCAGCTCGGCTCGTCGAGCCGGAAGCCCACTTTCAGGCCCACCTGGAAGTGCTCGATTCGGCCATCCTTGATCTCTCCGCGAACCTGTGTGATCTCGAACCAATCGAGATTGTGCAACGTTTCCGAAGCTCTTGCGATGCCTCTGCGGATGGCGTCGTCGACGCCTTCGTGGGAGCTTCCCACGATTTCGGTGACTCGGTAGGTGTGATTTGACATCTTATGTCTCCTCTCGTCCCTACCACGGTGCCCCACCTGGCCCGGGTACGCGAGAGGTCGGTGTGCAGAATGTGTGGCGAACAGGCCTTGACCGGAGCAATGGTCCATACCAAAATCCAGCCACGCCCGTGCGAGCACCGCCCGCAGTCCCCCACACCGGGTTCTGGAATTCGTCGTGCTGTTTCACAGAAGGTGAACCTGGTGAAGAACCGCATACTTGTCGGAGCCGTCGCGCTCGTTTCCACCTGTGCGCTGGGCGGGTGCGGATTCGTCCCGGGCTCGGATTCGTCCGGCAGCAAAACGGTCACGATCTGGCTGATGAAGAACAGCGTGTCCGCCGATTTCCTCAAGCGCTTCACGAAGGCCTACGAGGACGAGCACCCGGCCGTCCGGCTCGACTTCAAGATCCAGAGCTGGACCGGCATCGGACCGAAGGTCATCGATGCGCTCCAGGGCAAGGACACCCCGGACGTCATCGAGGTCGGAAACACCCAGGTCGCCCAGTACGCGGAGAGCGGCGGGCTGCGCGACCTCACCCTGGAGTCCGTGCGCGACCTCGGCAGCGAGGACTGGCTGCCCGGTCTTGCCGAGCCGGGCAGCGTCGGCGGCGTCCAGTACGGAGTCCCGTGGTACGCGGCCAATCGAGTGGTGATCTACAACAAGGACCTCTTCGAACAGGCCGGAATCAAGGCCCCGCCGAAGACCCGGGACGAATGGATCGCGGACAGCGAACAGCTGAACCGGAACGGCAACCAGGGCATCTACCTCGCGGGCCAGAACTGGTACGTCCTCTCCGGATTCATCTGGGACGAGGGGGGCCAACTGGCCGACGACAGGGGCGGCGAGTGGGAAGGCGCCCTGGGCAGCCCCGGCGCACTGCGAGGCATGAGCTTCTACAAGGAACTCCAGGCGCTCGGTGACGGCCCCAAGAACGCGGACGAGGAAGAGCCCCCGCAGGCCAAGGTCTTCGCCAAGGGCGATGTCGCTCAGATCATTTCGGTGCCCGGCGCCGCCGCGCAGATCGAGCAGCTGAACCCCGAACTCAAGGGAAAACTGGGCTACTTTCCGATCCCCGGAAAGACCGCCAAGGCGCCCGGTTCCGTTTTCATCGGCGGATCCGATCTGATTGTCCCCGAGAAGGCGGGACAGCGCGCCGCGGGCATCGACGTGATCAAGGCACTGGCCGGCCGGAAGTGGCAGGAAGAACTCGCCATGGTCATGAGCTACGTGCCCAACAAGCCTGACCTCGCGCGTGCCATCGTGGGCCAGGAGGGCACGGCAGCGATGGCCCGGGGAGCCACCAAGGGGCGCGCGACGCCCAACTCGCCGCAGTGGGCGAGTGTCGAGGCCGACAACCCGATCAAGCCGTACATGACGGCGGTCCTTCAGGGCGGCGACCCGCGGAAGGAGGCGAAGGCGGCCTCGGAGAAGATCACCGCACTGCTCGCGGGCAGCTGAACCGGGCGGTCCCGCGGCGCGGCGGGCAGCTGGACCGGGTGTGCCTGGCGCGGCAGACACTTGCTGCCGCGCCGGGGTACACCCATCGCACTGCTCTGGGCCGGACTCGCCCTCTGCATGCAACGCACCGGACGCAACTGGCCGGCCGGCTGCTGCTCGATACCGTTCCTGGGCAGTGAGCAGGAGTGCGTCCTGTCTCACCGGCACGCCCCGAACGGTCTTGGGCGCACTGGTCCTCCGCTTTCTCGTCCTGGTCGGCGACGCATATCACGTACGCGATCCGTCCCAGGCGGGCGGAATCCCTACGACCTGGCCATGTGGGTGTGGCCAGAGGCGACGGGGAGGCCCCGAACCATCATCCCGACTTCGACGTCGCCGACCTGTACGTGCTGCTGTCGCTGCGCCGCGCCGACCCCCGCTATCTGCGCCACTTCCTCGCACTCACCGAACTGCGGTGAACCCATGGACCCATGGACCCATGGACCCATGGGCAGATGTCGGGACGGGCGCCTCTGTTCCGATCCCGGCAGGCGTCCGGCCCGGGGTGCCCCGAGCCACCCCGGGCCGCCCCGCTCAGATTGCCGTCGCCAGCGATAGCGCGAACCGGTCTGCGGAATCCGTCCACCACTGGTCCAACCGCATTCCGGCCGCAGCCAGTTCGGCCCGGACTCCCTCCTTGCGGAACTTGGCCGATACCTCCGTGCGCAACTCCTCACCGGCCTCGAAGGGCACCACCAGATCCAGATCCGGGATCTTCACCGTGAGCGCCGCACGGGCCCGCAGCCGCATCTCGATCCACTCCTGTTCCGGGTCCCACAGTGCCACGTGATCGAAGTCGGCCGGGTCGAAGTCCGCCCCCAACTCCCGGTCGACGACCCTCAGTACGTTCTTGTTGAACTCCGCAGTCACCCCGGCCCCATCGTCGTACGCGGCGACCAGCACCTCCTCGTCCTTCACCAGATCCGTGCCGAGCAGCAGCCCGTCGCCGGGAGAGAGCAACGACCGCACCGACTTCAGGAACACCGACCGCTCGTCGGGGAGGAGATTGCCGATCGTGCCCCCGAGGAACGCGATCAGCCGCGGCCCCGGCGTGCCCGGCAGCGCGAGACCGCCGGTGAAGTCGGCGATCAGCGCGTGGACGGAGAGATCCGGCCGGTGCGCGAGCAGGGCCTCGGCGGCGCCGCGCAGTGCGCTCTCGCTGACATCGACCGGTACGTAACTGTGCAGCTCGGGCAGCGCGTCCAACAGGTGCCGGGTCTTCTCCGACGATCCCGATCCCAGCTCGATCAGGGTCCGCGCCCCGGACGCCGCCGCGATCTCCTCGGCGCGGTCGATCAGGATCTCGCGCTCGGCCCGGGTCGGGTAGTACTCGGGAAGCCGGGTGATCTCCTCGAACAGTTCGCTGCCGTGCGCGTCGTAGAACCACTTGGGCGGCAGCGTCTTCGGATGCCGGGTCAGGCCGTGCAGCACATCGGCGCGCAGCGCCGCGTCCGTCGCGTCCACCGGCAGGGTGCGGGTCAGCAGAAAGGGACTCACTCCGTGGGCTCCTTGAGCGGGGTCAGCAGGACTTCCGTGCGGGTCGCGGTCAGCAACGTCCGGTCGGGGACCGAGCGCCAGCGTGGATCGTCGTCGTACGGCTCCGAGGCCACGACCGTGCGCAGTCCCGGCTCGGTGAGGTACCACAGGGTGTCGCCCCAGGCCGTCGCCACGATCGTGGCGCCGTCGACGAGCAGCAGATTCAGCCGCGACCGAGGCGCCGCGGCCGCCACGTCCTGCACGGTGTCGGCGACGGCCTGTGGCAGTTCGTCACCGTCGGCGAGACGGTGACGTACGAGGGCCCAGACCAGGGCCGAGTCGCAGCGGGCGGTCAGGGCCAGCAGCTCCGCCGCAGGCAGCGCATCGGCGAGCGGCGCCAGGGAATCCGGCCAGCCCCGCACCATGCCGTTGTGACTGAACAGCAGCCGTCCGGCGGCGAACGGCGCGGCCGCCGCCTCACCGTCCGCGCCCGCCTCGGTGGCATCACGTACCGCCGCGAGCAGTGCCGTACTGCGCACCACTCGGGCCAGATCGGCGAACGTCTGGTCGCCCCAGACGGGGCCCTCGCGCCGGTAGCGTCCCGGCACGGGGTCACCGTCCGCGTACCAGCCGACGCCGAAGCCGTCGGCGTTGACGGTCCCGTGCTGCTGGTGTCTGGGCGCCCAGGACTGGCGCACCAGACTGTGCGGCGGTCGCGTCAGCACTTCACCGAGAGCCACCGATTGCCCCAGATAAGCGATATGACGGCACATCAGAGATCCCTCGCGGTGCGGAAGCCGGAGAAGATCTGGCGCCGCACCGGCAGGTCCCAATTGCGGAACGTTCCCCTGCACGCCACGGGATCCACGGCGAACGAACCGCCGCGCAGCACCTTGTGGGCCGGCCCGAAGAAGACCTCGGAATACTCGCGGTACGGGAACGCCGAAAAGCCCGGATAGGGCTCGAAGTCGCTCGACGTCCACTCCCACACGTCACCGATCAACTGCCGTACGCCGAACGGCGACCGGCCCGCGGCGTACGCTCCCGCTCTCGCGGGCCGCAGATGGCGCTGGCCCAGGTTGGCCCGCTCGGGGCTCGGGTCCTCGTCGCCCCACGGATAGCGCAGCGAACGACCCGACACGGGGTCGTGGCGAGCCGCCTTCTCCCACTCCGCCTCCGAGGGCAGCCGGCGCCCGGCCCAGCGCGCGTACGCGTCCGCCTCGTACCAGCTGACATGAAGCACCGGTTCGTTGTCGGGCACCGTCTCGGTCACTCCGAAGCGGCGGCGCAGCCACTGACCGGCATCCCGGTGCCAGAACAGCGGAGCGTTCAGCTCGTGCTCACGGACCATCGCCCATCCCTCGGGGGCCCACCAGCGCCGCTCGGTGTAGCCGCCGTCCTCGATGAACCGCTGGTACGCGCCGCAGGTGACGGGTGTCGTGTCGAGGAAGAAGCCCGGTACGTCGCGCACATGCGCGGGACGCTCGTTGTCCAGGGCCCACGGCTCGGTGGACGTTCCCATGGTGAACGGTCCGGCCGGGACCAGGACTTCGGCGGGCAGACCGGCCGTGTCGGTGGCGCCGGGCGGAACGGGCGCGGTCAGAACCGCAGGACCGGACCGCAGCTGATGGGTGATCAGCATCGTTTCGTCGTGCTGTTGTTCGTGCTGGGCGATCATACCGAAGGCGAATCCGTCCCGCACCAGCCGGCGGTCACCGCGCAGTGCCGTGCCGTTGAGCACGTCCAGCGCCCGGTCGCGTACCTCCGCTGCGTAGACCCGGGCCTCGGCGGGTGCCAGCAACGGCAGCGAGGGGCGGGCCGCGCGGGGATGCTCGAAGGCGTCGTACAGCCCGTCGATCTCCGGGCGCATCGCCTCCCGCCCGGCCACCCCGCGCAGCAGCCACAGCTCTTCCTGATTGCCGATGTGCGCGAGGTCCCAGACCAGCGGGGACATCAACGGCGAGTGCTGAGCGGTCAGTTCGTGGTCGTCCACACTTTCGGTGAGAAGCGTCGTGCGTTTCCGAGCGGTGAGCAGCGCGGCGAGGGCGCGCCGGCGGAGCGCCTCGGGGTCCATCTCGTCCGGTCCGGTCGGACCGCCCGGACCGGATGCGTCGGGTGCGGGGGAGTCGGTCACGAGCGGGGCCCCTCGAAGTGGTGGTCCGAACCGCCGGCCGAGTCGAGCGCGAGCAGTTCGGAAAGATCGTCGGCCGGGCATCGGCCCCGGGCGACGAATCGGTCGTTGAAGTCCGCCACCGCTTCCTGCACGGCCGTGGTCGCTCCCATCCGGGGCAGCGCCTCCAGCGCGAGTGCGAAACAGGTGGTGGCGGCCGCCCGCAGTTCGGGATCGGTCAGGCCGTCGCGAGCGGCGCCCTCCCAGAGCCGATTGCGCGGTGCCGGGCCCGGCCCGGCCGTCTCGGCCAGTGGTTTGACGGTGCGGTACACGGTCTCGGCGGCCTCCGGATCGTCGAACAGGGCGGTGGTGACGGCGAGCGGAACCAGCCATCCGTCCGCGCCGTGCTGCGCGTCGATCATGCGCAGCTCAAGGTGTCCGCGCGGGCGCACGGGCGGAAAGAGGGTGCTGATGTGGTAGTCGAGATCGGAGCGCACCGGTGCTCTGGGCGCGCCGGTACGGATCCAGTCGCGGAAGGTCAGCCCGTCCGGCACGGCCCACGGCCCGTCGTCGTCCCGGATGCACATCACCGGGGTGTCCAGAACATGCGCGGCCCAGGCGTCGCGGGGCGGCAGATGGCCGGGCGGTGCCAGGGACCGGCACGGATCGAGGCCGGCCCACAGCGACTGCCGGGTGGACCGCCACGGTGTCGGGCGACCGTACTGGAAGGGCGAGTTGGCGAAGACCGCGACCAGCACGGCGCCCAGCAGATGGGACAGCTGCCAGCGCCGCCCGTAGCCGAGCGGACCGGGTTCCTCCTCTCCGGCGTCCAGACAGACCTGGACGGACGCGGTGGTGCACATCATGGCGCGGCCCGCCGGTCCCGACCGGTCGAGCGAGACCTCCATGGCGTCGTAGCGGGGCTCGTGCAGCAGACGGCGCGGCGGATGCCACGGATCGACGCCGAGACCGGCCGGTGCGAGCCCCACCCGGTCGAGGGTGTCCCGTACGGCGGTGAGATCGGCGGCCGTGGCATCGATGCACGCCATCAGGGAGTCGGCGGGGCGCGAGCTGAGCTCCAGCTGGCCGCCGGGTTCGAAGGTGAGCACCGCGCTCAGGGGCAGGGCCCGCAGGAGGGCGGCGGCCGCGTCGAGACGGTGGTGGGGGACCGGGACGCGGGGCCGATCCCGGTGGTGGATGAGCCATTCGAGTTCGACGCCGACCGTGCGGGGCGGACCGGTCTTGAAGCAGATGCAGCGCAGTAAATCCTCGGCTTCGGCCTCGCCCAGGGGCGGGGGCAGGCCGGGCGGACCGTGGTCGCCGGGTGTGTCGGATGACATGCCGGGGCCTCCTTCTGCTCGGTTCGTCCTTACCACCCAAACCCCCGCGAGGGGATCGCACAAGAGTGCCCCTGTGCGTCGGAAATCCGGTTGCATCCATGCCGCTGGAGGGCCGAGCATGCCCCGTATGCACCACACGGAGGAGTGCCGATGAGTGCACGGCTGCGCGGCATCGCGCGAGAGACGGAGGCCATTGTCGAGGCCGGCCGCTATCGCACGCCCGAGGGGCGCGAGGTGAGCATCGAACGAGCGCTGACCGCCGCACTCTCGGGCACCAGGCTGTACGGCCCCGAGCCGGTGCCCGTCGCCGCACTCGACTCCGACCGCACACCGGTCATCGAGGTCACCGACGAGAGCAGCCTGCGGGCGGCGCACCGGATGACCGGTGAGGGGCCCGGCAAGGTCGCCGTCCTGAACTACGCCTCCGCCCGCAATCCCGGCGGCGGATACCTCAACGGCGCACAGGCCCAGGAAGAGGCGCTGTGCCGGGGCTCTGCGCTGTACGCCACGCTGCTGCGCGCTCCCGACTACTACGCCCACCACCGCGCGGAACGCAGCGCCTTCTACACCGACCGGGTGATTCACTCACCCGGGGTGCCGGTGTTCCGGGACGACCGGGGGCGGCTGCTCGACACCCCGTACACCGCGGGCTTCCTCACCTCCCCGGCACCCAATGCCGTAGTCATCCGCGGCCACACCCCCGAGGACGCCCACCGCATCCCCGCCGCGCTCACGTCCCGTGCCGAGCGGGTGCTGGAGGTCGCGGCGGTTCGCGGGTACCGCAGGCTGGTGCTGGGCGCCTGGGGCTGCGGCGTGTTCCGCAACGACCCGGCGCAGGTGGCCCGGGTGTTCCGGGCGCTGCTGCTGGACGGCGGCCGGTTCGCCGGACACTTCGAGCAGATCGTCTTCGGCATCCTCGACCGCAGCCCCGATTCCGCCACCCGGTCCGCCTTCGACCGGACGTTCGACGGTCAGCTCCAGCCGTAGCGCTCCCGCAGCCGGCCGACGACCAGATCGAACCGGTCCCGGTCCAGCGCGCACGCCTCACGCCGCATCCCGTCCTCGTGCAACCGCAGCACCCGGTCCAGATCGACCCACGACGGACGGCCCGAGCTGTCCCACGGACCGGCCCCGAGCGCGACCCACTCGTGGTCCCCGTCGTGCTGCTTGCTCGACAACTGCACGGCGAGCAGCGTGCCCACGGCTTCCCGCGCCACCACCAGTACCGGACGGTCCTTGCCACGCCCGTCGTTCTCCTCGAACGGCACATAGGTCCAGACGATCTCGCCGGGGTCCGGGTCGCCGTCCCGGTCTGGGGCGTACGCGGTGCGGACCGGGCCCACGTCGCGCGGGTCGGCCTCGGAGGTCGCGCAGGGTCCGGTTCGGCCGGGGAATCCGGCCGGGCTGTCGGTGCTTCGGTCACGGTGCTGGATGCTCATCCCCACACCGTAGGACCTGTACGGCCCATTTCGTGGAGCGGGTCCGGTGAACGGGCCGCAGGGCCGGGCACCTCACCCGCACCGTACACACCTGACACGGCCTCACCCTGAAGCTCTGCCAGAGTTTCGCATCGAGGTTCACGGTCCGGTTCGCAACGGGCGTCCGCGCGCCGTTCCCGTCCGGCAGCCGTACTCGACACGGCCCTGCGGCCGCTCGACTCGGAGACCGGAGCGGTGGCCGGTGCCCGCCCCAGGCCGAGGGGCGCGCACCGGCCACGGCCGCCCAGACCCGTCAGGAAGGCGTACCGTCCGCGTGACCGGCGTGACCGGCGTGACCGGCGTGACCGGCGTGACCGGCGTGACCGGCGTGACCGGCGTGACCGGCCTGCCCCATGAAGAGGGCGAAGCCCCTCCTGCGGCATCCTCAACTGCCGTACGCGCGCGCCACATACACCGTGCGGGGCGGCAGATGCTCGATCACCGCCACCACCGTGTCCACCTCGATGCGGTCCTTCGCCGAGGCAGGATGCGCGAGGAAGTGCTCGGCGCCGCCCCGGATCTGGACGATCACCTCGCCGACCAGCCCCGGCCCCACCGTTCCGGTCACCCGAGGGAGCAGTCCCGCCATCGAGGAGCCATCCATGACCCGGAGCGTACCCACGCCGCACAGGTCTGGAAGACTGCCCGACGCCATGAGCCAGTTACCGAACCAGTCCACCGAGGGCCCCGTGCCGACCAGTGCCGACGTGGCACGGCTCGCCGGAGTCTCCCGGGCAACCGTGTCCTACGTACTGAACGACATCGCGACCGTGCGGATCAGCGAGCCCACCCGGCGCAGGGTCAGGGAGGCCGCCGCCGAACTGGGGTACGTACCGCATGCGGCGGCCCGCAGCCTGCGCGCGGGACACACCCGCATGGTGGTGCTGCCCACCGTGAACTTCCCGGCCGACCCGCTCCACCAACGCTTTTTCCACGAACTGGAAACCGGCCTGCGCCGCCTCGACTACACGGTGGTCCAGTACGGCAGCACCGGCCTCGACGCCGACGAGGCACCCCGCGCCTGGGCCGAACTCCGTCCCGTCGCCGTCATCGCACCCGGCACGATCGCCCTCACCCCGCAGGGCATATCCGTCCTCAGACGAGCCGGAGCCAAGGCCGTCATCACCCTCGGCCCGCGACCGGTGGACGGCGCCCACGCGCTGCTCATGGACCAGCGGAAGGTCGGCAGCGTCGCGATCGGGCATCTGCTGGCGCGCGGCCGGCGTCGCATCGGCGTGATCATGCCCGAGGAAGACGGCCTCGGCCTGCTCGCCGAACCCCGGCTGACCGGGGCCCGGCAGGCCGCGCAGAGCCACGGGGCCGTCATCGAACCGTTGCCGCTGCGGTACGAGGAGGAGTCGGCCGACCGGCTGGCCGCCCGGTGGCGCACCCTGGGCCTCGACGCGGTCTTCGCGTACAACGACGCATACGCGATGCTCCTCATGCGGGCCCTTCAGGACGCGGGCATCGAGGTGCCCCGCGAGACGGCCGTGATCGGCGCCGACGACCTGATGCTCGGCAGGCTGCTGCGTCCCCGGCTCAGCAGCGTACGGCTGGAGATGGCCGCCGCACAGCCGCTGGCGGATCTCGTCCACCGGCTGGTGCGGCACACCGGCGGCGCCCCCGAGCACCACGACCTGCTGCGGGCCAGGACGGTCCACCGCGAGTCCAGCTGAGCCGCCCGGTCCGCACGGCACGGCAGCGCGGCAACGTGCGCACCGCGCGCCGCCTGCCTAGCGTCATGACCATGAGCCATCCGCAGAGTTACGAGATCCTGCTGGTCCCCGGACACGTCGAGGACACCACCGAGGCCGCCGGGAGCAGTGGCGCCATCCGTTCGGCGGTCGTGGCGGCGACCGGCGAGACGGGAGCGTCGGGTTACCCCCGCTATTCGGGTGAAGGCATCGTGGCGGACATCGACCCGGCGACGCACGCGGTCGAGGCCCTGCTGGTCGACGGCGCCGAGCTGGACTACGGCCTGTCGGTCCGGATCAAGGAGAAGAACGCCGACGGTGACGCAGGCAGCAGCGCCGACACCGGTGCCGACCGCAGCGCAGGTGGCTGAGGCCGCGCAGGCCGCCGACGTCACGGAAAAGTGGCCCGCCCGGACCGCGGACGCGGACCGGGCGGGCCACTCACCCCGCTCATGCGCGCGTGGAGCCTACTGCTCCTTCTGCTGGTTCTCGATGGACTTGCGGACCTCGTCCATGTCCAGCTTCCTGGCCTGTCCGATGACATCCTCCAGCGCCGCCTCCGGCAGCGCCCCCGGCTGAGCGAACACCGCCACATTGTCCCGGACGATCATCAGCGTGGGAATGGAACGGATCTCGAAGGCCGCCGCCAACTCCTGCTGCGCCTCGGTGTCGACCTTGGCGAAGACCAGGTCGTCGTGGCGCTCCGACGCCGCGTCGTAGACCGGTGCGAACTGCCGGCACGGGCCGCACCAGGAAGCCCAGAAGTCGATCAGGACGAAGTCGTTGTCACTGACGACCTGATCGAAGTTTTCCTTGGTGAGCTCAACGGTGCTCATACTCTGCTACCTCTTCCTCTGCCCGTTCGGACCTGTCCGGCTCAACCGTGCCGGTACATGCGCTATTCCGCCTGCCCATGTGGCCGCCGCGCACACCCGCGATCAGACTGTTCCCATGACAGCAGCTTCCCTGAACACCGAATACGACGTAGTGGTCATCGGAGCAGGTCCGGTCGGCGAGAACGTCGCCGACCGGGCACGTGCCGCCGGGCTGAGCACGGCGGTCGTCGAGACGGAACTCATCGGCGGCGAGTGCTCCTACTGGGCCTGCATGCCCAGCAAGGCCCTGCTGCGGCCGGTCGTCGCCCGCGCCGACGCCCGCCGCCTGCCCGGCCTGAGCGACGCCGTCCAGGGACCGCTCGACGTGGCGGCGGTCCTCGCCCGCCGCGACGCGTTCGCCTCGCACTGGAAGGACGACGGACAGGTCGCCTGGCTGGACGGCATCGGAGCGGACATCTACCGCGGCCGGGGCCGGCTCACCGGCGAGAAGGCCGTCTCCGTCACCGCCCCCGACGGCACGGTGCACCGGCTCACCGCCCGGCAGGCCGTCGCCGTCTGCACCGGCAGCCGCGCCGTCGTCCCCGCCCTGCCCGGCATCGACGGGGCCCGTCCTTGGACCAGCCGGGAGGCGACGAGCGCCAAGAAGGTGCCCGGCCGCCTCGTGATCGTCGGGGGCGGCGTGGTCGGGGCGGAGATGGCCACCGTCTGGCAGGCCCTCGGCGCCCGGGTGACGATGCTGATCCGCGGCAAGGGACTCCTCCCGAAGATGGAACCCTTCGCGGGCGAACTGGTCGCGCAGGCGCTCACCGAGGCGGGCGCCGACATCCGTACCGGAGTCTCGGCGACCTCCGTTCGGCGTACGGTCCCGGACGGGCCGGTCGTCGCGGAACTGGACAATGGCGAGCGCATCGAGGCCGACGAGATCCTCTTCGCCACCGGCCGCGCCCCGCGCACCGACGACGTGGGCCTGGAGACGGTGGGCCTCACGCCCGGCTCCTGGCTCACCGTCGACGACAGCTGCCTCGTCGAAGGCACCACCTGGCTCTACGCCGTCGGCGACGTCAACCACCGGGCGCTCCTCACCCACCAGGGCAAGTACCAGGCACGCATCGCGGGCGCCGCGATCGCCGCCCGCGCCGCGGGAGTGCCGCAGCTGGAGACCGACCGCTGGGGCGCCCACGTGGCCACCGCCGACCACGCGGCCGTCCCCCAGGTCGTCTTCACCGACCCCGAGGCCGCCTCGGTCGGCCTCACCCTCGCCGGTGCCGAACAGGCCGGCCACCGCGTACGCGCCGTCGATCACGACCTCGCGGCGGTGGCGGGCGCGGGCCTGTACGCGGACGGCTACCGCGGGCGCGCCCGCATGATCGTGGACCTCGACCGGGAGGTCCTGCTCGGTGTCACCTTCGTCGGGCCGGGCATCGGTGAGCTGCTGCACTCGGCGACGGTCGCGGTGGCGGGCGAGGTCCCCATCGGCCGGCTGTGGCACGCCGTCCCCGCCTACCCGACGATCAGCGAGATCTGGCTGCGCCTGCTGGAGGCATACCGCGACGCATAGGGTCGCCCCGTCCCGGGCGAACAGCGGTGAGGCGGCGGGGGCACGAGGGGCCGAGCCCGCGAAACAGAGGCCGACGGAGTGCCGTGACCCGGCGGTCGGTCCGCAGGGTGACGCGGAACCGGCGTGCAGGGCGGCCCGCCGGATGCCACCCTCCGGTGGATGCGGCCTGACCTCCTTGGGCGGCACCCGACAGGGCGCGACCCAGCCGGCTCCGTGCCGCAACCTCGCTTCCCGGAGCCCGTGTCGGATCCAGTGCTCGATGACGGCTGTCGTTCCCACTCACCGCTGTGGGGCAGTCCCGGATTCCCACCGGGTTCCCTCTTACGACGCGTCTGTCGGTGGACCGGGCGAACCAGCTGCACCACCGGACCAGGTGCTGACCGCGGTCCCTGGCCCCTCAGTTGGGCCACGGCATGGCGGCGGACCGAGAAGGCCCGGTACCCGGAGCCGGGGACAGCGGCTGACCGCAGCGCAGGTTCCACCGTCCGGACCGGCCGCTGAGACCGGTCAGCGTCAGCGGGGCGACATCCAGCCGCCAGAAGGCCTCCGCCGGCAGAGCGAGTGCCCGTACGATCACCGCCCGCACCACCGCGGGCTCGACGACCCCCAGCACTCGGCCGCCCCTGTTGCCGTCCCGGGACTCAAGGGAGTCCAGCAGGCGGCCGATCCTGGCGCAGAACTCCAGCAACGATTCGCCGCCGTGCGGAGCCGCCGAAGGATCGGTCATCCAGGCCGCCACCGCGTCGGGCTCACTCCCGCATACTGTTGCTAGCCGCTGTCCGCTCCACCGGCCCATGTCCCAGCCGCGCAGAGCGAGTTCGGGCTCGGCGCGCAACCCCAACGCGTCGGCCGTCCCGGCGCACCGCTCGGACGGCCCGCGCACGCACCGGTCGGCCTCGGGCACCGCAGCCGCCGCGGCCCGGGCCTGCAGGACCCCGGCCGCGTCGAGCGGAGCGTCGCCGTCGAAACGGGCCTCGCGCAGCGCGGCGTTGAACGCCGGTGAGATCAACATCACCTGTACCGTCATGAGCGGATCAACTCCTCGAACCATGGCCCCTCGTGTGCGCACACCATGGCATCCGGGCGTTCCGGCCCCGCCGACGGCGCCATGGCCGCGTCCGCTTCCAGGAGGTATCGTCCGACGAACACGACGAAGGTGTGACGGAAGTCCGGTGAGAATCCGGCACGGTCGCGCCACTGTGAACCCGTACCTGTACGGGAAGTCAGACCCAGCACCTTCGTCTCAGGCACCACGATCGGGACGCGTGTTCCCTCAGGAGGTTCTGCCATGGCACAGAGTGCTGCCCCCGCCACCGCCGTACCGGCGATCACCCCCATCTCCCTGAAGGCCATTGCCCCTTGGGCGGTCTTCTTCGGCATCATCATGCTCGTACTGCTCTACTTCGTCGGCGCCGAGCAGGGCGCCACCGCGGTCATCTCCGGCGAAGGTGTCCATGAGTGGGTCCACGACGGTCGCCACCTCCTCGGTTTTCCCTGCCACTGACGTACCGTCCGATCCAGGGGAATCCTCATGAACTCCATATCTGTCAGAGCCCTGCTCGTGCGCGGCATGCTGGCCGGCCTTGCCGCGGGCGCGCTCGCTCTGGTCGTCGCCTACTTCCTCGGCGAGTCCCGGGTGGACGCGGCCATCGCTCTCGAAGAGACGCACAGTCATGATCACGGCGGCGGCGGGGAACTCGTCAGCCGCACGATGCAGTCCACCGCCGGCCTTGCCACCGGTGTGCTCGTCTTCGGTGTGGCGATCGGCGGCGTCGCCGCCCTCGTCTTCTGTTTCGCTCTCGGCCGGATCGGCAGATTCGGCCCACGGGCCACGGCCGCCCTGATCGCGGGTGCGGCCCTGCTGACGGTGTACGTCGTGCCGTTCCTGAAGTACCCGGCCAACCCGCCGGCCGTCGGCAACCCCGACACCATCGGCCGACGCACCACCCTGTTCTTCCTGATGGTCGCCCTCAGCGTGCTGCTGGCCGTCGCCGCCGTCATCCTCGGCAGGCGGCTGGCTTCCCGCCTGGGCAACTGGAACGCGACGATCGCCGCGTCCGCCGCCTACGTCGTCGTGATCGGACTCGCCTACGCGTTCCTGCCCTCGTTCAATGAGGTCGGAAGGGACTTCCCGGCCGCCCTGCTGTGGGAGTTCCGCCTCGCCACCCTCGCCGTACAGGCCACCCTCTGGATCACCTTCGGTCTCGTCTTCGGCCACCTGACGGAACGGCTCCTCGTACCGAGGACCGACACCATCAGGACCGGCAACGGCACGGCGAACCGTGCGGCCACGGCAGCCGGTTGACCGACGCACCACGCACCACGCACCACGCAGCACGCTTCACGCACCACGCAGCACCAGAAGACATCGGAACCCGCCGGGAGCCTCCCCGGCGGGTTCCGCCGTCCTGCCCCGCGCAGCCGCGCCAGGAGGGACCGACGGGCACGGACTCACTGCTCCCCGGCCCGCTGTCCCCAGTCGATCCGGTAGTGCTTCAGCTGCGCGTCCTCCTTCACCAGGCGCATGCCGATGGCTGTCATGACGTGCTGGGACGCGAGGTTGTCCAGGTCGGTGTCACCGTGCACGCAGCTCACCCCTTGATCGCGGGCGAACAGCAGCAGCGCGCGCAGCGCCTCGGAGGCGTAACCCATTCCCTGCGCCGAGGGAACGAGGCCGTAGCCGATCGTGACGTGTCCGTTCTCGTCCGGGGCGCCATGGAACCCCAGCCCGCCGATCACCACTCCGTCCTCGCGCCGGCATATCTCGTACGAACCGAAGGGGCTGGGATCACCCGTCGTCGCGCAGGCGCCGAGGAAGCGCTCGGCCGCGGCCATCTCGCCGGGGGACGGGTATCCGGGCGCCCAGCGGGCACCGTCTCCGGGTTTGCCGGCCATCACGTGCAGGGCGTCGGAGGCACTCAGGAGGCGGAGCAGGAGGCGGGGAGTCTCAAGGTCGGTCATGACCGAGTGAAGTATCACGCGGGGCGGGCGGACGGCATTTGGATTGTTCAGAGGAGTGTCGGGTGCGCGGCGGGACGGGATCGGTTGCGGGGTTCCGGGGCCTTCCGGGCCTGGGGGAGCGCTGTGCGTGGCGCTGCTACCGAGGGTGGGTAGTGCTGCCGGCGCACCGTTGCCAGCGCTGCACTCATCGGGTTATGGAGCGCACCGGCCCGAGCACGGCAAGCGACCGTTTCGCGCACACGTGGACCTGGCGGACGACGGCAGCGAGGCGATCGGCGCCGTCGCGGACCGTCCGCGCCGAGTTCCTCACCCGGATCGGCCCCGACGATCTGCTAGCCCCCAAGGCCGGTGTCCGACACCCGTCGGGGCGCGCGGCCGAGGGCGCTCTCCTGGCGGAATGGCTGAATCGCCTGTCGAGCACCCCTCGCGACCGCTGAGGCCCCTCGCGTCCGTCAGCCGTCGGTACTCCGGCCCGCGTCCGTCAGCCGTCGGTACTCCGGTCCGCGTCGACGTCGAAGTCCCCGGAGAACGCCGCCGCCATCCGAAGATGACCCGTCGCCTCCGCGCTCCGCCCCTGGCGCTCGAGCGTCCGGCCGAGCATCAGCCGGGCATACGGCTCCACCGGGTCGCGCTCCAGAACCGCCCGCAGCTCCGTCTCGGCCCTGCCGAGCCGGGCCGAGTGGTAGTAGGTCCGCGCCAGCAGCAGCCGCGGGGAGATCTGCTCCGGTACTTCCTCGACGAGCCCTTCCAGGATCCGGGCCGCGGTCATGTACTCCTTCGCCTCGAAGAACATCTGCGCACGGTCCCACCGGTCGGCGGCCGTGCCGAACTCGAAATAGGTGTCGCTCACTTGACCTCTGACCTCCTCGTTCGCGGATTGCCCCGGATCGTTCCGGGACCCGCCCTGCCACTGACCTGGCCACACACTCGGCCGCGCTGTCGTCTCAGCCATGCTCCAGTCACCGGAACATGGCACACTGGTTGAATATTCCACTAAATAATCGGCGTGGGTACCGGCACCCCGGACCCCCACGGGAATAGGTTGAGCGTCATGAGCAATCTCGATCGCCAGGCCGCACTCTCCGTCTGCGGAGGACGGGGCTTCGTCGTCGCCGAGCCCGTACGCGAACTTCTCACCCCTCGCCGTGTCCAGCTGGGTGAGTCCACCGAGGTCCGCAGACTGCTGCCCAATCTGGGCCGCCGGATGGTCGGCGCATGGGCCTTCGTCGATCATTACGGTCCCGACGACATCGCCGGCGAACCCGGGATGCAAGTGCCGCCCCACCCTCACATGGGCCTCCAGACGGTCAGCTGGCTCCACGACGGCGAGGTCCTGCACCGGGACAGCCTCGGGAGCCTGCGTACGATCCGCCCGCGCGAGCTGGGACTGATGACCTCCGGCCGGGCCATCAGTCACTCCGAGGAGAGCCCGAAGTCCCACGCGAGGTTTCTGCACGGCGCCCAGCTCTGGGTGGCCCTGCCGGAAGCCCACCGACACGTCGAACCGCACTTCCAGCACCACACCGAACTGCCGACCGTCACCGCCGCCGGCCTCGCCGCCACCCTGATCCTGGGTGAACTCGACGGCGCCACCTCGCCCGGCACCGCGTACACCCCGATCGTCGGCGCCGACCTGTCCCTCTCCGCCGACGCCGAGGCCCGTCTGCCGCTCGACCCCGACTTCGAGTACGCGGTGCTCTCGATGTCCGGCCAGGCCGAGGTCGACGGCGTACCCATGCTTCCCGGCTCCATGCTCTACCTCGGTTGCGGCCGCACCGAGCTCCCCTTGCGTGCGGACACCGACGCCGGCCTCATGCTCCTCGGCGGCGAGCCCTTCGAGGAGGAGATCGTTATGTGGTGGAACTTCATCGGGCGGTCCCACGAGGATATCGCACAGGCGCGTGCGGACTGGGCGGACGGTGCCCGGTTCGGGGAAGTGTATGGCTACGACGGAGGCCGACTCCCCGCTCCTGAACTGCCGCCTGTGGCGCTGAAACCGCGGGGAAGGGTGCGCTGAGCTGCACTGATGTGGCCGGGCTCGGGCGCGCTCCTGGTCGCGGCAGCTCGGTCCCATGCTCAGAAGCGGAATCGGTCCAGCGCTTCTCCGGAAGCTTCCGCCGCACGTGCCCGGGATTCCAAAGTGTGGTCGTGTGTGAGTAGCTTTAGTAGACCTAATGCTGACCCAATGCTGACTTTACTGACGAGGTGTCAGGCGCTGTCGGGTCATGACCTGGCTGGTCTGCCGTCTGTGATGAGCAGGCTGGGCCCTTGGGGCTGGGGCCCAGCCTGACTCCTGGCGGTGGAGCGAGCGCGCGGGTGCTTGTGCGCGGCCTACCAGGGGCGGGGGTTTCGCCTAGAGGAAGCAGGGCGTTGTGGTGATCCCATAATGCTGACCCGTCTGGTACCCCGGGGTCATAGGTGATGACGGGGCGGTCGTGAAGTCACTACCCATGCCGCCCAACGCGTCGTTGGTGATGTCGGAGTGAAGTGGATTCTTAGTCTGCCGGTGGCTCAGGTTCGTACCTACACTGACCAAACGGCTGTCGCGCCGACCAGTTCGTTGACTCTGGACCGTGAGTGTTCCGGATCTTTCTGTTCGGTCTGCACGGATTCGTCCAGGCCGACCTCCTTGAACCGGTGGATCACGTCATGAAGTTGTCTACCACGTCGCGCTGACCTGGAGCGATGCAGCTTCAGTCGCCTCTGACCAGCGCAGATGAATCTTTCAGGGTCTTTCAGGGGCGTGCCGTCTTATGTAGTCGATTCTCCCCAGACGCTCCCCAGCAGCGCTGATCCTCCCCAGATTCTCCCCAAGGAGGGCCGCCGTGACGGACGGCGGGAGACGAAACTTGGCGCTTCCGCAGGCACGCTGAGTGACTGTAGCGGGCGCTCAGTCGGCATCCCAGGGTTGATCTCGGCTCCAAGATCTCCGCCCTGTGCGTACCCATCCCTTCGAAGGCGCTGCGTCCGGCCACTGATAGGGAGACGGCTGTCCGCCCTGGGCCGTGACCGTCCCACCTGGCACATGCCGTAGAAACCGCCCATAAGGGTCCAGCTGGACCAGGACAATCGCTTAAGTCCAGGTCAGGGCCCTGCGGTGTGAGAGCGTCTACAGGGTTGGTGATATGCGTGTGACACCGCGTGAGAGGTGGCGATGCTCGGCGGGCTGTTCTGGGCTGACAGCGTGTTCCAGCTGCGGAGTGTTCGGGCCTGCGGCGGCCGAGGTTCAGGGAGAACAGGGGACCGTTCGCGACAGCACGCGTGCGGAACGTACGTCCGAACCGTGGGGCAGGCAGTTCGCTTTCGCGTTTCGTGATTCGTGAGAATGTCGGCTTGGCCTCAAACGCTACGCGGCCCGGGCGGTCTTCCATCTGGGCGGACAGTTGCGGCCAGGACCCCGCTCGTAGGGGCTGTGGACCCCCGTCGGCGCGTTCCGGCGGGGGTCTCTGCGTTCGGGGATAGGTGTCGGCAACGGGTGAAATGGGTTCAGGCACGGATTCCGTGAAGTCGATCGTGCTTCTGTGCGCCGGTGACGCTCCGTCATCTTCGGGCGGATGCTGGCCGCGTGTGAAGAACTCTTCCTTCTGCTTCCGCATCTCGCCGGGATACAGGTCGAGTGCATGGAGGTGCGGGACGGCCGCGTGGTGATCGAAGCGTCGACGCCGGAAGACGTCCCCGTACTCTGCCCGGGCTGCCAGGCGCCGTCTGGCCGGGTGCACAGCCGGTACGGACGGCGCCTGGCGGACGCGCCGTGCGGCGGGCGGGGCGTGGTGATTGAACTGTCGGTGCGCCGGCTGTTCTGCGACAACGGCGAGTGCCGGCGGGTGACGTTCGCCGAGCAGATAGACGGGCTGACCAGCCGCTACGGCCGGCGAACGCCCGTCCTGCAGCGGATGCTCGCCGCGCTGGGCGTCGTCCTGGCCGCCCGTGCCGTGGCCCGTCTGGCGCTGCTACTCGGCGTCGTGGTCAGCCGGACGACCGTCCTGCGCCTGGTCATGGCGTTGCCGGACCCGGCCTGGACGACCCCGCGCGTGCTGGGCATCGACGAGTTCGCCACCAGGAAGGGCCACCGGTACGGCACCATCCTGGTCGACTGCGAGTCCCACCAGCCCCTGGACCTGCTGCCCGACCGCGACGCGGACAGCGTCGCCGCCTGGCTACGCGAGCCCCCTGGCATCGAGATCATCTGCCGCGACCGCGCGCAGGTCTTCGCCGACGGAGCCCGCACAGGCGCCCCAAACGCCCAGCACTGCGCGGACAAATGGCACGTCTGGCACAACCTCGCCGAGGCCGTCGAACGCCTCGTCTCCCGCCACCGCGCCCTACTGCGCGACCTGGTCGAAACCTCCCCTGAACCCGAGCGACCGGAACCAGAGCCCGCACAGGTCGAGACGGTCAAAGCGGCCGAGGAACCGTCCGAGCCCTACCCGCAGGGGAAGTTCCTCGACCGGCTCCGCGACACCCACGCCGCCGTCCGGGCCCAGGTAGAGCAGGGCCTGAGTCTGCGCGAGATCGCCAGACGCCTCGGTCTCGGGCGCAACACCGTCCGCAAGTACGCCCGCGCGGCCAGTCCAGAGGCGATGCTGCACGGCCAGTGGCAGAACCGGACCAGCAAGCTCGACGCCTTCAAGCCCTACCTCGATCAGCGCATCGCCGAGGGCTGCACGAACGTGTCCCGGCTCCATCGCGAGCTGCAAGAACGCGGCGCACGCTGCAGTTACAGCACCCTGCGCGACTACGTCCGGCCGCTATGTTCCGACCGTCGGGCTGCCGGGAGCCCACCACCGATCGCGAGACCGCCCTCACCCCGCGAGGCCACCGGCTGGATCATGCGCCACCCGGACCACCTACGCCAAGACGACCAGCAGCAGCTCAAGAACCTGCTGGCCCGCTCACTCGAGCTCACGGCCGCCGCAGGCCACGTCCGCACCTTCGCGACCATCATGACCAACCGCGAAGAAGACCGGCTGCGGCACTGGATCGCCGACGTCTGCGCGGACGAACAGTGCGGCCTGGCCGGCTTCGCCGCCGGACTGATCCCCGACCTCGACGCCGTCGTTTACGGCATGAGCACCGACTGGTCCTCCGGGCCCGTCGAGGGCCGCGTCAACGACCTGAAAGCCCTCAAGCGCAGCATGTTCGGCAGAGCGAAACCACCGCTGCTGCGCAAGCGGCTCCTCCTGATCGCGGCCAGCCGCCGACCCTAACCTCTGCCGCCTCGGGCCTGGCGGTCCAGGAACTCGATCACTCGCGTTTCCGAACGTAGAAGCCGCTCTCGCTGCTCAGGAGGAAGAGAGGCGAGGAGGTCGACCAGGACTCGCTTCCGCGGGACGTACACCATGTTGCCGGAGTAGATCCTGCAACCTGCACACCAGGCGAGTCCGATGCAGCGCTCGAACATGGAGGACTCGGGCGGATGGAAGCGATACTGGTACGAGCAGGCGGACGTTCGGCAGGCGGCGCAGACCCGTCGATACACCACGCCACCGGACGTGACCCTCGGTACGTGTGGCCTGCACGTCCCACGATGTCGTCCTGGTAGAAGTTTGCGTCACCGCGCAGCGCCGGCAGAAGCCGGTGTCGACCTCGAGACCTTCGCCTCTGCGACACCGCAGCTGACGTTGCCGGTTTGCTGAGCTGAAGTGAGTGGTGGCGAGCGGGAGTGAGTCCTGCTGGTGGGTTGGTGGGGGTGGAACGGGGGTTCCGGGGTCGAATGGGTGACCTTGATGGCTGGAGCGATCGAGGTCAAAGACCTTGTGCGAGCAGTTGATGTGTCCATAGCATCCTCTCAACTTTCGCCGAGAGAGGGACAAAGATGGACTCCGCTCAAGGAAAGTCACGCAGTCGCCGTCAATTCCTCCGTGGAGCAGCGGTCTCCGCCGCCGTTCTGGCCGCTGGATCGCAGGCGCCGAACACACGGCAACTACCGCATCTCAGCCCGGATCCACCGGCTTGATTCCGGAGTGATCGTTTCGGGGTTGTCTTGGCGGTTGGCGAGATGATCTGGCTGTTCGGGCAGGGAGTATCCGCTGGTCTGTCCAGCTCTTCCACGTGTTCGGCGGTCTCGGGCCCTTGCGGGCGGGGTGGTCAGGGCTTCTCAGGCTGTGGGTGGTGGCGCGTGCACGAGGTCGAAGAGCTGGGTGAAGTCGTCGGCCCAGGGCCAGTGTTCGGGCAGGTGGAGGGTGAGGCGCCGGGCGGAGCGGGCCGGGCGGGCGGGCACGTTGATCAGGTGGTCGCGGATCGTTGCGGTGGTGGCCTTGGCGTGGAAGGCGGACGCCAGGGCGCCGGCGGCGCGGGTCAGATTGTGCGCGAGAGCGGCCAGCGCGAGCCAGGCGGCGTTCGCCTGGAAGTGCCCGGAGGGGGCGTGGGCGAACGGGCCGTTCTTCAAGTCCGCGATCACCTGTTCCACGACAGCGTGCCGCCTGTGCTCACGTTCGGCATCGGACAGGGAGAGCGGAGAGTCGGTGAACGCGGCGTGGTAGCGCCAGGTATCGAAGAGTGCGCCCTGTCCCTCGGGCACCGCTGCCGGGTTGAGCCGTTTGACGCGGCGCACGATCAGACGGGCGGTGGCCTGCTGCTTCTTCGGCTTGGAGGTGAAGGCGGTGTAGGTGGTCTCGGCTATCTCGGCGTCCGAGATCCAGCACTGCCCCTCCTCGTCCCACACGGCCTTGGGGTACTTGATCGCCTTCCACGCGGCTTCGTCGATGCCCGCGATCGCGGCCTTGACCGAGGCGTTCATCCGCACGGTGACCGAGAACCGGACGCCCAGGGCCCGGCAGGCGTTCACGACATTGGCGCCGTAGAACGCGGAGTCGGCCCGCACGACCAGCAGCCCGCTCGCGCCGCACGCTCTTGCGGTGCGGATCGATTCGGCGACGAACGCGGCCGCACCTCGGGCGGAGTTGGACGGTCCCTTGCGCAGGCGGGTGGCGACGATCACCGGAGCGGCCAGCGGGGTGGAGACGATCCCGATCAGCGCGTTCAAGCCCTTGACCTTGCTGTATCCGTAGCCGGCGCCCTGCTTGGCGTAGCCGTAGGTGCGACGGATCGTGTCGTCGATGTCCACGTAGGCCACTTGGTCGGCGCCGGGCAGCAGCGGGGTGTGCGCGGCCAGTTCGGGTAGGAACCGGCGGGCCACCGCGTGCAGTTGCTTCACGTGTCCGTGGCTGAAGGAGCGCAGGTACGAGCCCAGCGTGGACGGCGCCCGCACCCCGCTGAACAGCCGCGGCAGCCCACCGTGCCGCAGCCGGTCCATGTCATCGATGCTGTCCGCCCCGGCGACCATGCCGCCGACCAGCGACATCAGCTTCGCCGCGGGGAAGGCCCCGGTGCCGTCCGTCGAGGCCGGCAGCCGGACGTGCTCGTCGACGAGTGCGGGCAGTCCGCACCGCTCGGCCAGCCGCACCACCGGGGCCAGCCCGCCGTAGCCGACCAGATTCGGATCATCAAACCGTGCGGAGACCCTCGCTGCGGCATGGGAAGATTGCATCTCGGAAGTGCCCTCGTGGTCGTGCGTGCTGGAAGCGTGAAGAACTCCCATCATCGCAGGTCACAGGGCACTTCCTCGTTTCCGGAGAGGCTATCCACAGGCATCGAGCCGGTGGATCCGGGCTGATACGGCAGCTGTAGATAGCCCTGCCGCTGCTCGTCGCTGCTGTTCAGCGGCTTGAGGGGGGTGGGTGCGGGCATGAGGACGGCCGCCTTGATCATGACGTGGTGTGACGCAACATCGGCCCGCAGCTCCGCCTCGTGACGTCCGTCGGCGGCTCGCTCGACGACGGCGAGGGCGGGCCACGATGGGGACGCGGTGGTGACGTGCGCCAGTAGTCGGCCCCTGGGGGCAAGTTGCTCGACGAGGGCGGCTGGCACGCGCTCCACCGTGTACGAGACGAAGACACGGTCGAAGGGCGCACGGGCCGGACAGCCCTCGTCCCCCCGCCCGCACACCACCTCCGGCCGGAAGCCGATGTCGGCCAGCCGTGCCGCGGCCGCCTGCGCGAGGTGCCGGTCCCGGTCGAGGGTGACGACCCCCTGGTCGCCGCAGACTTGGCAGGCCACCGCGGCGGTCACCCCCGCGCCCGTGCCGACATCCAGGACCCGCTGACCGGGCTGGAGATCCAGCTCGTCCAACAGCGAGGCGGTCAGGCCCATCACCGTGGACATCGACGTGATCGACGCCCCCGACCGAGCCCCGTACGCCCGGCCGAGGAGAGGCTCCCCGTCGTGCTGGACGAGCACACTGGCACCGCCGTAGAGCACCCCTTGGAGTTCCTCACGGTCCTGTGGCGCCGCCCAGTCCAGCAAGTCCCAGCGCGGCGGCTTCTCTCCGTCAGCGGTGCGCCGCACATAGGCCTGCGGCATCAGCACCTCCCGGGGCAGCGCCAGTAGCGCCTCGCGCACGGGTCCTCGCTGGAGATCGCCCGATGCCTCAAGGCGTGCCACCATCTCCGCTCGCGCGGCGGCACAGTCCGCCGTCACAGATGTGGCATGCCGTGCCGAGGAGGGTGGAACCGGGCACCCTTCGGCACGGGCGCCTGTCTTCTCCCGGCGGCCGGCTGCCGCGGTGTGCGCCCGGTTCATGCTGCTCCTCTCAGCAGTCGTCGCAGGGCTGCGGCGTCGCGCTGGAGCAGAGCCTCGTCCTGGCGGCCGTGGTCGAGCAGGGCGAAGGGCATCGGCCCGCCCGGAGCCGGGTCCTGGGTCGCTTCACGGCGCGGTACCAGATGTCAGTGTGCGTGCGGGATCGCGTTGCCGAGCAGCAGGTAGTTCATCTTCAGCACCGGCTGGTAGTGATCTTCGATCGTGCGGCCCACGGCGAGGGCGTCGCGCCAGAAGGCGGCCGCTTCCCTTTCCGACATCTCAGTGGGTTCGGCGACGTGTCGTGCGGTGAAGATCACGACGGCGTAGCCCCGGACTTGGCCGGAGCGCCACAGGTAGGAGTGGGCCACCTCGCCGCGGTGCAGTAGCAGTCCCCAGCCGATGTCGTTGGCCTGCCAGTCGTTGGTGCACATCGGACAGCCGTGCGCGGCGCGGTGTGCGGGGAAGTGTTCGGGCCAGGAAGCGGCCGGCTGTGGAGCCGTCATCGGTGCTCACCAGCCCATCTCGGTGTAGAGGCTGCCTGCGCCGATGGCCTCGATGGCCGCTCGGGTGTACGGCACGACTTCGGCCGGAAGATCCTTCGGGTTCCACCAGCGCCATTCCACGCACCGGTCGGGCTCCAGGACCTGCGGAACACCGGACCAGGATCGGGCTCGGAAGACGAGCCCGATCCTGGGACGCGCGACCGGCGAGTCGACGAGGTGGAACAGGTGCACGAGTTCCACGTCGGTTGGCTCGATGATCAGGCCGGCCCCTTCCTCGGTTTCTCGTACCAGGCAGCGGATCGCGGCTTCTCGCTCGCAGTGTCCGGCGATTCTCTAGGCTCCTCAGGGTTGTCGGTTCAGGCTGTCTCAGGAGGGGCTCGTGAGCGTACTGGAGCACTGGAGTGTGGACTTTTACGACTTCACCGTCCCGCCCCCACCCACCGACGATCCTGACATTTTGAGGTTCGGTGATCTGCTCGCCAGAGCGGCCCGCAACGGCGCATGCCACGGAACTCCTGTGATCATCTCTCCGTCAGGTCGGCCGGACCCTCGCATCAACCTGTTCTTCCGTACGGGGCGAATGGCGGCACACGAAGCAAGCACCTGGCATCGGTATGCGTACGCGCTGATCGTGTGGCTGGACTTCCTGGATGCCATCGGCAGTTCGTGGGACTGCGCGAGCGTACGCGATGTCGAAGCGTTCAAGGACTGGCGAATCACGGACCTGCGCAATGATGAACGAATCCGGCCGACTTCGTTCGATACGGATCGCGCCGCCTTGAACTCCTTCTACACATGGGCGAGTTCGCGCTACGCAATCTTCAACCCGGTGCTGACCGTCCAGGCGGAGGACTCGGACGAAACGGGTTGGAGGCCCGGACCGGGTTACACGCAGCATCGCCGGGATCCGCTGCGGCCGGCGGGCTCGAGACGCCGCCAAGTGAAGTGGCTGCTGCGGACTGCGCTGGAGCAGTGGCGGAACATCGGTCTGCGCGGATTCGACTTCGATGGTCTGCGCCGGGATGGATGGCAGGGGTTCAACGAGGACCGGGACTGTGCCTTCGTGGACGGTCTCTACGGCACGGGACTGCGAGTTCGGGAGTGGGCCAGCGTCCTCGATGTCGAACTTCCCGCCTCCGGCGCGGAGCGGATGGGCGAGGCTTGGCTGGCGGCGAAGTGCATCAAGGGCGGCGAAGAAGGCCGAAAGTACTGGATCCCGCGACGTGTGCTGCAGTCGGTGGAAGGTTACGCGGACCCCCTGGAGGGCTCCAGGGCGGAGGTGGTCCGCCGAGCCCAGAGGCGGGGACGATACGACCGGCTGCGAGGCGTGCGGATTGTCACCGGCCACAACCCCAGGACCGGCGAGCTCTACATTGAGGGGAGCAGCGGGCCGACAACCTTGGCACTGGACGTGCTGTCGCCCGACGAACGCCGCACGCTGTTCCGTCGGGCCCCCGGGGGGCTGGAGCCGCTATGCCTGTGGCTGTCGGTGAGCGGGCTGCCGAAGAAGGTTCACAGCTGGGAAGACACCTTCGACGATGCGAACAAGCGCATCGCGGAGGCATGGGTGCGCAGGGCCGATCCGAACGGACGCCTGTCCGAGGAGGAGCGTGAGCGGATCCGCGGTGAATGCCCGCTGTGGGCGACCGCTCACATGTGCCGGCATTCTTTCGCCTTGAAATGGTTTTCCATCCTGTCCCTGCTGGAAGAGCGACGGCTGGAGGGGTTCACCGCAGAGGAGATCGAAGACTTCCGAGAGCAACTCGGGGACATCTGGCTACAGTTGGCGATCTTGCTCGGTCACAAACACCCGGATACCACCCGGGAACACTACCTGGAACCCTTCACGGGGCTGCAGTTGTCCTACCTGATGTCGCTGCTCGATGACGACGAACAGGCCGGCGTCGACTCGCTGGTGCGCATCTTCGCCCGGCACGGCGGCTCCACCATCATGCCCATTGCAGCGGCGGCCGGTCCAGGAGGTGCCCTGTGAGCGGGCGCGGGCGAGGCGGTCAACGAGCAGCCCAGCCACCCCCGGGCTGGCAGCCTCCTGAGAGGCTGCCCAGCGACGGGGGCCAGACCGCAGTGGTCTTCTACGAGGAACGGAGCGGGAAGAGCCACATCCTTGACTTCTCTTCCTTCCCGGCACCGCTCGCGATGCAGCAGTGGATGGCCGTGTTGCTGGCGGCCCGGTGCGGTGCGCGCGGTGGCAGCAAGCGCCTGGCCACGGCGAAGAGATACCACTGGATACTGCACCGCTTCACGGTGGTGCTGTCCGAGGCCGGCCGTGTGCCAGCGACGCCGGGCGAATTGGCGCCCGAGCACTTCCAGATATTTCGGGACCGGTACGAGGACCATTCGACGAGCTTGCGGGTACATCTGCAGTCTCTTCGGCGGCTCATGTGCAAGCGCGAAGAGCTGACGGAAGAAGCCCTCCGTGATCTCCTGCGCACACGGCTTCCCGCCGCCACGACGGCGGCGCAGGTCATGGCGTACAGCGACTACGAGTGGCAGCAGATCATGACCGCGCTGCGTCGCGATGTCCGTATCAGCCGGGACCGCATCCGTGCGGGAGTGCGCCTGCTGGCCGGCTTCCGGGACGGAGCACTCATGCCGGGCAGCAAGGAGGAAGCCCTGGGAAGGATGCTGGAGGAGTTCGCCACAACGGGGGATCTGCCCCGAAACGAATCCGGTGCCCTGCGGGACGAGGTGTCCCGGCTCGGCGGCGCTACTGCCATCAGCAGCATGCTGACCCTCACCCGCGATGAGTCGACGGCCTTCGCGATGCTGCTGAGCGCGCTGACCGCGGAGAACTTCGGCACCGTCAAGACGTGGCCGGCTCTGCACACCCGGCCCGACGGCGGTGTGACGACGCAGGCCGTAGTCTTGATTGAGGGGACCAAACCACGCCGCGGCCCCGACCGCGAGCACATGGTCGCCGCGCTCGAGGACCTCCCAGCCTCCCTGCGTGAGCTGGCCGAATCGGAGGACACCGATCCCCGGCTCTTCCACTCGCCGCTGAGGATGTATCAGCTGCTGCTGGAACTGACCGAGATCGCTCGTCGCCTGAGTAGAGAGACCTGCGCGTTCATCAGCTACAGCCCCAAGCGGCGTTCCGCCGTCGGTAGGGACATGTGGAACACCCAGGTGCACGTCAAGCACTGGAGCCAGACGCGGGGCTTCCCCTCTATGCGCAAAGCGGTTGCCGGAGGGCCGCCCGCCGTCCAGGTGAGGCGGATCCGCCAGAGTGCGCTGGAACTGAAGCGGCGCCCGGTCGCCCACAGCCGCGAAACGTTGCGGGACCACTACCTCAAACGCAGCCGCACCGTGCAGGAGCAGAGCCGCACGGTAATCGGCACGGCACTGCGCGAACAGGTCGCGAAGGCACGCACGGCAAAGGAAGTCCCGGTGTTCACACCGGGCTTCATCGAGCGCGCGGAACAGGACCCGGAAGCGGCAGCGGCTGAGGCCGGGCTCGACCCGGAAATCCTGAAAGGGCTGTTGGCCGGGGAACAGGACACGGTGCTGACCGGATGCGTAGATCACTTGTCCGGGCCCGACACGCCGCCGGGGACACCGTGCACGGCCTCGTTCTTCGTATGCCTTGGGTGCGAGAACGCCCGCGCTCTCCCAAACCAGTTGCCCGTTCAGATCACTGTCCGCGACCGACTTCTCGCCACCCGCCCCAACTCCGATCCCCGGACCTGGCGCGCGAAATACCAAGCGGCCACCGACCGGCTCGAGGACGTTCTGCGTCACTACACCCCTGCCGAACGAGAGCAGGCCCGCGCCAAGCTGAGCGACGGGCAAAGCGAACTGGTTGACGACCTGCTGAGCGGAAGGCTGGATCTCCGATGACCACCACCTCGACCTCCTCGGCCGCCCCCGCGTCGGGAAACAACAGTCTTCCGGGCCAGGTGCTCTGGCCTGCCGACGACGTCCTCATCCTCCGCGGTCGGCCTGTTCGGATCGGCACTCCGCCCTCGCGCATGTCGCGATTCGGAGACAAAATATGGCATGTCCAGCCGGCCCACCGCGACGCGCACGTTCAGATCTCGGCCATCTCCTGGTCCAGCTTTCCCGCCGTACTGCGCCAGCATTTTCGCACGTTCTTCCTGGCAGCCCTTGATCACCCCGTCCCAGTCGAGCCGGGCGGGCGGCAACGCCCCGCCGAGCAGGCCAGCATCGGCAGCCTCCCCTACTGGGTCATCGACATGCGTGTCCTGGCGCTATGGCTGGATGAACAGGGCATCCGCGACCTTTCCGAGGTGCGTGACGCCGATCTGGAAACTTTCCGCACCTACGTGCTGAGCCTCGACCGCAACGGTCGCCGAAAGTCCGACCTGATCAGCGCGCTGCGCACGCTGTGGCTCTTCAGCGAGCACATGCCCACCCAGTGCCGCCTCGACTGCGACTTCCCCTGGCCCGGCCAGACCGCCAAAGAGGTCGTCGGGGCACCGGCGGGAACGGGACGGGAGAACAAGATCCCTCGCATCGCCGACGGCACCATGGAGGCCCTCTTGGCCTGGGTCCTGGTGATGATCGAGGACGTCGGTCCTGACATTCGGGACGCCTGGCACGAGTACCAGCAACTGGAGGCCGGGAACCACCACTCGCAGGCCCGGTACACCGGCACACGTGAGGAACGGCTTCGCACATACCTCTCGCACTGCCGTCAACAGGGCGTCGCCCTGCCGGGCCACGAAGAAGGAGGTTGCGTCAACCAGGGGCACATCAAACGACTCATAGACATCCCGAAGGGACTTCGCCAAGCGATGACTGTGCCCATGTTGAGTCTCCTTGCCGACAGCGGTCTGCCGACCGAGCCCTTTACCGGCATCGGCCGCATCACCGGACGGGTCCATGGCCGCCCCTGGCCCGAGCGCCCCATCACCGTCGCAGAACTGCCGACCCTGGTAAGACTGTTGTCTGCCGCACTGTTCACGGCGGTCTGTTACCTCTCCGGCATGCGCCCGGGTGAGGTCCTCAATCTCCGCCGGGGATGCCGTGATACGGACGAAGAGACGGGTGAGCTCTTGGTCCACGGCTTCCGCGGTAAGGGCTTCGACCGTGTCCCCGACCAGCCGGACGTATCCGAGCCCCTGCGCCCGTGGGTTGTTGTGGATGTGGTGCACGCCGCCATCGGCCTCCTGGAAGAACTGCATGATCTGCCGATGCTCTTTCCTTCGAGCCTGATCCACGCCCACGACCAGCGTCCCGCTACGGTCAACGCGCGCAGACGCAGCGCGATGAACGACGACATCCAGGATCTGATCTCCTGGATCAACTCCACCTACCACAGAGCGGATAGCGACGCCCCCATCCCTGCCGATCCCGCTGGCCGCATCTACGCCGCCCGCTACCGTCGCACGCTCGCCCGCTTCATCGTTCGCAAGCCGCGAGGATTGATCGCAACTGCACTCCAATATGGCCATATCCATACAAAAGTAACCCTGAGCTACGCCGGGTACGCCGACCCCTCCTGGCTGCATGACATCGCCGTGGAGAAACTCGAGCTCATCATCGACCAGGTCGAACAGGACAGCCAGCACCTTGCGGCCGGTGAGCACGTCAGTGGTCCCTCTGCCGACGAATACCGGGCCCGCGTGGAGCGGACCGCGTCGTTCGAGGGCAGGGTGGTGACGAGCGCCGGCAGCGCGGAACGCCTCCTGGAGCAGATGGATCCCGCGATCTATCACGGACAGGGCATGACTTGCGTATGGCGCGCGGCCACGGCCGCATGCCGTAAGGCCAAACTCGCACTCGGGCTGCCGGACGATGACACACCGGACGAGTCGGAGTGCCGATCCTCGTGCGCCAACCTTGCCTACACCGACCGCGACATCGAAGACGTACAGCGACGTCGCGAGCGGCATCGGGCCGACGCGACCGACCCGCTGGCCCCCAAGCCGCGGCGCGACCGCGCGGCGGCCCAGGCCGCGCAGCTGTCGGGGATCATCGACCGCCACCACGTACAGGGTGTCCTTGGCGCCGAGGAGCGGACCGTATGAGCCGTCGCCCCCGGGACCTGGAAGCCGAACGCACCGCGCTTCGAGCCGCAGCCGATCGCCTCCTGGCCGGCACGCCCCTGCGCTCAGCCTCCGGGAGACTCACTGCCTCCGAGCTGCTGCGCGAGTCCGGTCTCCGGCGAGATGTCGCCTACGGCGACCACAAGGACCTCGTCGAGGAGTTCCAGGCGCGGGTGAAGGCGCAACACTGCACTCCCTCCGCGATGCAAGAACTCGCGGAACGGAACGCCCAGCTGAAGGGCCAGCTGGCCGACGCCACCAAGGCGCTGGCCAGCGAGCGGAAAGCCAGCGCCGCGCTCCGGCGGATCATTGCCGAGCTTGATCTGGAGCTCCACCAGGCTCAGAACGGCCTCGAACATGAAGGAAACGTCACTCGCCTTCCGGCTCCGCGGCGATCAACACCACGTCGATGACGGATCCTGCAGCGTCAGCTTCCAGGCGATGAGGCCCCGCCCCTCGCTCCGTCACCCTGCCAGCAGTGCCTACGCCGGCTTCTCCGGACGCACAGGCTCGCCAGAAGGTACACCGCCAGCTGCCAACATCCGCACAGTAGGAGCAAAATTGAGGTGTCATTCAACAGAACCTGGGTAGGCGGCCAGATTTGGGGCGAGGTAGTGGCCGATGTCACATGGCGGCCCTCCGTCGCGCTGTCGATCTTGAACCCTCTTGTCACACTTCCTCGTCTTTTCCTTGTCGGTACCTTCACGTATGCATCACATAAGTGATGTGCACACAGCAAGAGACCGAGGGATGATGACGGTTCATATACCCGCGAGATCAGGGCGCGGTCGGCCATGGTCCAGCAGGAGTCTGCGTTTCATAGCGGGCACGCTCACGCTGGCCCTGTCGGTCACGCTGGTCGACGGTGCGAGTCCTGCGGATGCCGCGGCGTCCAAGGCACCTGCGGCGCCGAAGAAGTCGGCGGCCACGCAAGCAGCGGATATCCCATCTGCGCGGGTTGCCGCGCGGCTGTCCGGTAAGCGTGTGGAGGCGCTCTCGGAGCGGACCGAGACGTCCACGACCTGGGCCAACAAGGACGGTTCGCTCACTACCGAGCTCACCGCCGGCCCGGTCCGGTTCGAAGACGAAACCACTGGCGGGTGGCGGGATGTTGATCTAGAACTCGTGCAGGGCTCTGACGGCTCGGTCGAGCCTACGGCCCACCCCCGCGGACTGAAGCTCGCGGGCAAGACCGGCACTCCGGCCAAGTCGCTCAAGGCGGCGCAGGCATCCACCGCTACCGACCTGGTGACGCTCGGTGAGGGCGAGCAGCAGATCGCGCTGCAGTGGAAGGGCGGCCTGCCCGCGCCGAAGCTGGAGGGCACCCGGGCTGAGTACGTCAATGCCTTACCTGGCGCCGACGTGGTGGTCGAGGCCACCCGTACCGGATTCGAGCAGTTCGTCGAGATCAAGCAGAAGCCTGCTACCGACGGCTACACGTACACCCTGCCTCTGAAGGCCAAGGGCCTGAAGGCCACGCAGCAGGTCGACGGCAGCGTCCTGTTCACGGACAAGAAGAACAAGAAGCAGGCACTCATGCCTGCGCCGGTGATGTGGGACTCCACCGTCGACGAGCGTTCCGGCGAACGCACCCGTCGGGTTCCGGTCGCCATGAAAGTGGTGACCAAGGGCTCCAGCGTCGACTTGGTGATCACCCCGGATGCGGAGTTCCTCGCCGACCCGGCCACGAAGTACCCGGTCACGGTGGACCCCTCCACCTCGGCCCTCTCCAACGTCTTCGACACCTACGTCCAGCAGGGCGAGACCCGCGACTGGTCCACCGACACCGAGCTCGACCTGGGCAACCCCGGCACCAAGAACGCCGACGGCACCCCGCGTACCGCCCGGTCATTCATCACGTGGAACACCGCGCCGATCTCCGACGCCCTGGTGACCAGCGCGAAGCTGAGCCTGTGGAACTTCCACTCCGGCAGGGCCGACTGCGTCGCCCAGCCATGGGAGGTGTGGTCGGCCGGCAAGGCGACCACCGCATCCCGGTGGACCGCGCAGCCCGCCTGGATGCAGACGAAGGCGACCTCGGTGGAGACCAAGGGCGGCCCAGGGTGCCCGTCCCACCCGGCCAACTGGATCAACGCCGACGTCACCACCTTGGTCCAGGAATGGGCCTCGGCGAAGAACGCCACCTCCGGTATGGGCCTGCGCGCGGCCGACGAGAGTGTCGTTGCGCAGTGGAAGCGGATGAACTCAGCCAACGCCGCCACCAACCCCCCCAAACTGGTCGTCACCTACAACTACCGGCCCCGCACCGGCACCAAGCAGGAAGCCGGCCCGCCGTACTTCTCCTATGGCGGCGCCTACGTCGTCAACACGATGCGCCCCACCCTGCGGGACACCTTCGTCGACCCCAACGGTGACAAGATCCAGGGCGCGTACCAGATCTTCGACTCCGCCACCAACACCCAGGTCGGCGACGTCCTGCGCTCGGCGTTCGTACCATCCGGACAGCCCGCTCCGGTGGTAGTACCGGCCGGCGTGCTGACCGGCGGCAAGACGTACAAGTTCCGCAGCAGCCCCTACGACGGCACCCACTACAACCTGGGCTGGTCGGAGTGGAAGACCTTCACCGTCGACACCACGCCCCCGTCCGCGCCCACCGGCATCTCCTCGACGGACTATCCGCCGGCCGCGTGGGTCAAGGGCGCCGGGCAGGCCGGAACCTTTACCGTCACCCCGCCTACAGCCGATCACAACTGGTTCGAGTGGTCCCTGGACGGTGTGACCTGGACCAAGTTCGCTACCGGCGGCACCTCGGGTGCCAAGGCCATCTCGATCACCCCGCCCAAGGACGGCACCCATACCCTCCAGGTGCGGACCGTGGACAAGGCGGACAACAAGTCCGAGCCGATCGAGTACACCTTCCATGCCGGACCCGGGGGATTCATCCAGCCCGGTGAAGGCGAGCGCACCGCGCGCCGTCTGCCCCTGGTCGCCGAGGCCGAGGCCGCCAAGTACGACAAGGTGTCATTCTCCTGGCGCCGTTCGGAGGCCGACCCCTGGGTGAAGATCCCGGCAGGTGACGTGACCTCCAGCGGTACAGCGCTGTCCGCGTGGCCGGTCCCCATGACGGGCGGCAAGAACGCTCCGCTCGTATGGAATGCCACCAGCACAGTCGACCCGGACGGCAGCGTGCAGATCAAGGCCGACTTCACCGGGCCCAGCTCTGCTTCAGGCAGCACCGAGCCCTTGACCGTGATCGTGGACCGCAACGCCGACGGCGCCGCCGGCAGCGAGGCGGGGCCGGGTTCGGTGAACCTGTTGACCGGCGACTACACCCTGTCCGCCTCCGACGCCTCCGCATTCGGTCTGTCGGTGTCACGCACGGCCACCTCGCGCACACCGGACAAGGCGATCAAGCAGGAGGGCCAGGCGCCGATCTTCGGTAAGGAATGGGTGGCCGGAACCGGTGGCGAGCTCACGGATTCCGACTACTCGCACATTCGCCGGACCTCCGACACCGCTGTGGCCGTCGTCGACTCCGAAGGCGAGGAAACCCACTTCACCGCCAACGCCGGCAAGACCGGCTGGATATCTGAGCCCGGCTCCGAGGATCTGACGCTCAAGGGCAGCGTGAGCGGCAGCTTCACACTCACCGACACCGAGGGCACGGTAACCCAGTTCGCCAAGGCCGATGCGGCAGCGACGACCTGGCAGGTTTCCAGCACCCTGCTGGACGGTCTCGCGAACTCCACCACCACCGTGATCTCCGAAACGGTCACCGTGGACGGCAAAAAGCTGGCCCGCCCCAAGCGGGTCATCGCGCCGACCTCGGCCGCTACCGCCGCCGCCTGCACCACCGACTCGGCGACCAAGGGCTGCCGCGTCATGGAGTACGTCTACGCCACCTCCACCACCGCCACGGACGCCGCATTCGGTGACGTCAGCGGCCAGGTGAAGGAAGTCCGCCTGTGGTCCACCGCACCCGGAGCGGCAGCGGCGACGTCCAAGTCCGTACAGATGTACCTGTACGACGGCACCGGGCGTCTGCGCCAGACCTGGGACCCACAGATCACCCCGTCGCTGAAGACGGAATACGCCTACGACACGGCCGGCCGGGTCATCCAGCAGACCACGCCCGGCGAGCTGCCCTGGACCTTCACCTACGGCAAGGCCGGTAACGCCGCCACAGCTGGAGAGGGCATGCTCCTCAAGGCCACTCGGCCCGGCCTTCAGCAGGGCACGACCAGCACCGAAGCAGGGACCGCCGCCACAAGCGTCGTCTACGACGTTCCGCTGACCGGCAGCGCCGCCCCCTACAAGATGGGCGCCGCGGATGTGAAGGCATGGGGACAGCTGGACGCGCCGACCGACGCGACCGCAGTCTTCCCCGCCGACTCCGTGCCATCCTCCAACTCAGGCAGCGCGCTCACCGCAGCCGACTACAAGCGCGCCAGCGTCCAGTACCTGGGCGTCTCCGGCCGCGAAGTCAACTCCGTCACTCCCGGCGGGCACATCTCCAGCACCGAATACGACCGGTTCGGCAACACGATCCGTGAACTCTCGGCCGCCAACCGCGCTGTCGCGCTCGGCCTCACAACGGATGACAAGGCAGCCCAGGCAGAACTCGGCATCGGCCAGATCACCGGCGCCGAGCGAGCCGACCTGCTGTCCACCCGATCCGTCTACGACGAGACCGGAACCCGCGAGACGGAGGAGTTCGGCCCGCTGCGACGGATCGACCTCACCGCCGACCTCAAGTCCGGCACCACCACCCTGGTCCCATCCGGGACATCCGTGACCGCCCGTACCTGGACGGTAAATGAATACGACGCCGGACGTCCGACCGACGGAACAGCCAAGGTCAAGGACCAGGTCACCAAGGTCACCACAGGTGCTCAGGTGCGGGAGCACTCGAGCATCCAGGGCGAGACCCGGGTGACGCAGACGGTCTACGACTGGGCCAAGGGCCTGCCGACCAAGACGATCAAGGACCCGGGCGGCCTCGCGATCACCGAGACCACTGAATACGACACCCAGGGCCGGGTCATCAAACAGCTCCTGCCAGGAGCCACCGGCACCGACGCCGCGACCCGGGTGACCACCTACTGGTCCGCGACCGGCAGTGGCACCTGCGCCGGACGCCCGGAGTGGGCGGACCTGCAATGCTCCACCAGCGCAGCCGGCGCGATCACCGGCGGCGGCTCCAACCCGGCCGCACTGCCGACCACCACCACCGAGTACGACTGGTGGGGCAAGGCAGCCAAGGTCACCGACACCGCCAACGGCATCACCCGCACCACCACGACGACGTTCGACGGTGCCGGCCGTCCCACCAAGGTCGCCGTCACCGGCGGCACCGGACAAGCAGTCCCGGAATCCACCACCGAGTACGACCCGGCCACCGGCCAGGCCGTGAAGAAGGTCTCACCGACCGGCGGGACGATCACCACGGCGTACGACAAGCTCGGCCGCCAGACCTCCTACACAGACGCAGACGGCGGCAAAACCACCACTGAGTACGACCTGCTCGACCGCCCCGTCAAGGTCACCGACACCTCACCCTCCACCGTCACCTACACCTACGACCACACCGCCGAGCCGCGCGGCCTGGTCACCAAGACCACCGACTCCATCGCAGGCACCTTCTCCGCCGCCTACGACGCCGACGGCTCCGTCAGCAGCGAGAAGCTGCCGGGCGGATACACGCTCAAGCAGACCGAGGACACCACCGGATCGGCTGCCGACCGCACCTACACCCGCGACAGCGACGGTGCGATCGTCTACTCCGACACCGTGACCGAATCGATCCACAGCCAGGTCACCAACCACGCGGGCTGGTCCGACCAGACCTACCGCTACGACAACGTCGGACGGCTCACCACCGTCGAGGACACCTCCGAGACGGTATGCACCCGCCGGGCGTACGCCTTCGACACACGCACCAACCGCAAGTCGCTCACCACGACGACAGCCGCACCCGGCCTCGACTGCGCCACCACCGGCGGCACCACCACCAACCACACCTACGACAGCGCCGACCGGCTCGTCGACACGGGCTACACCTACGACGCCTTCGGCCGCACCACCGCCCTGCCCGCCAGCACCATCGGCTACTACGCCAACGACCTCGCCTACCAGCAGACATCGGGCGGCAAGCGCCAGACCTGGCAGCTCGACGCCAACCTGCGCTTCCGCTCCTGGAAGGTCGAGACCGGCAGCGGCACCACCTGGACCCAGACACAGTCCAAGCTCAACCACTACGACAGTGACGGCGACAACCCCCGCTGGATCACCGAGGACACCGCCACCGGCGCACTGACCCGGAACGTCGACTCCGCTTCCGGAGACCTCGCCGCGACGACCAGCAAGACCGGCGACACCGTCCTCCAGCTCACCACCATCCACGGCGACGTCGCCCTCCAGCTCCCGCTGGACACCAGCAAGGCCCCCGTCGCGCTGGACTCGGACGAGTACGGCAACGCCCGCCCTGGCCAGGCAGTCACCCGCTACAACTGGCTCGGCGCCAAGCAGCGCTCTGCCGAAACCCTCACCGGCCTCACCCTCATGGGCGTGCGCCTCTACAACCCCACCACCGGCCGCTTCCTTTCCATGGACCCGGTCTACGGCGGCAACGCCAACGCCTACGACTACGTCCACGCCGACCCGCTCAACCGCTACGACCTCGACGGCAAGTGGGGCTGGTTCAAGAAGAAGTGGAAGCGGTTCAAGCGCAGTGGCGTCGGCCGATGGGTCAAACGGCACCGGGTGGGCCTGGCCGCAGGAGCCGCCGGAATCGGCTGCGGCCTGATATCCATGGGACTCGCCGGCACTGCCTGCGCCGTAGCCGCCGGAATGCTGGCCGCTGGAGCTGCGAAGAAGTTGGGCAACCGGAGAGCCTCCTGGGGATCCGTGGGCCGCGCAGCCCTGTACGGCGGAGGAGTAGCCTCACTTGGCTGGGGACTCAGCGCAGGCGCCCGCTACGGTGCCGGCCGGGCAGCAGTCCGCTGGGCCCCACGCGGCGGTCGCCACGCCAAGCGCTTCTACAATCACAGGAGATCCCGGTCATGGCGCTGGTGACGCGCACCTGAAGAATCCGAAACACGCCCCCGGGGCTGGCCCCACAACATGAACGGCCAGCCCCGGACCGGGAGGAACTATGACAAACAAAGCAAAGCAAACCTCACGAGCGATGTTCTGGACCGGGGGACTCGTCTTCGCCCTAGGGATCACCGCATCCCTGCTCTACGGGCACATGGACGGCGAGCGGCTCTTCTTCTGCTCGACGATCATCCTCGGAGTCGGCTGGGTGGTCGAAAGGACATCAAACGACTGAACAGCACACCCGCCTCAGCGACAGGGCTGTCCTGTTAGCGAGCAACCGAACGGAACTGTGGAAACGAGGACCGTTCCCGCTCGATAGCGACAGCCCTGAGCACGGGGAAGCCGGGTGCAGCTAACCCGTTGCAGGCGCTACCGGCCGTAAGTCTGGCCGGTAGCGCCTTCCGCGTTCCGTGTGCGGGATGCGAATGTTTGTCTGCGGTGAGGCGAAGCCAGGGCGCCGGTCTTCCTGGGCGTAGGGACCGGCAGGAAGGAAGCTGAGGGCGTTAACCTCGCTGACTGCCGACGCTGCGGAGGCGGTTCTGGCGGCGCCGTTCCGACAGAGCAGTCAAGCCGAAGATCGAGCCCATGACGAGCCCTGCGCTCGGGGGCAGCAAGAGATCGCCAAGGAACTCGTCGGTTTGGCTCAAGGCCATACAAAAAAGGGTGAAGGGTAGGCCCGCACACAAAGCCACGAGAAGGGGGTGCCGGGCACCCCACCGCTGCAACCGTGTGGGATGCTGCTGGCCGCCAAGAGCGCGATCGACGCCCCTGAATCCCTTCAGTACTGCCCGACGAATACTTGTCATGGCCGCGATCCTAAGGGCGGCCCGCAGGCATCGATACCAGGGACTGCCGCCTCGGGGAAGGTCATTCGGTTGAAGTCGCTTGGCGCCTGCCCTCAAGGGACGACTACCTTCGGGCACCCATGCCTCTGTGCTGCCCCGGCTGGCCTTTCCCGACCAGCCGGGGTCTTGCTTGGTTGGAGCTTCTCAGCCGATGATGGCGACAGGGGCGTCCCAGGCGTTGCGGTCGACTGTGATGGTGTAACCGCCCCGCGTTTCCTTGCTATTTACCATGTACTGGTGGCCGCGGCTGTGGTTGGTGTACTGAGCGGGGTTCCACGGCCAGTCGGTGGTGGTCGTGTTCTTTTTGTCCCACAGCGCGTACCAGAGGTTGCCTGGCAGGTCCGTCTTGTTCGGGGCGGTGGCGATGGCCTTGGCACTGGAGCTGCTGAAGCCGTAGAGGCCGCCACGGTAGGTTGAGTTCCGCAGCGTTTTGGTGAAGGAGCGCACGTAGGTGAGGGTGGCGTCGTTGCACGCCTTGTCGGTGATGTCGTACGACTCCATGTTCAGGTAGATCGGGCTGCCGGCTTTCATCCCGAGGGCTGATGCCTTGGCCACCGCGTCCTTCGCGTTACTCGCACCGAGGGAGGCTGCCGTGGAAGCGGTGAATCTTTCCGGGTTTGCGCTCTTCTGGCAGGGCGGCTGCGCGCCGACGTAGAGCGGTATGAGCTTCCAGCCGGTGGAGTTGACCGACTTCACCCAGGACTTGGTCAGGTTGGGCTGGGCACAGCCACGGTTCTTGCCGCCGATGTAGACAGCGGCGGCGCCGTAAAACTTCGTGTTCCACGCTTTCATCGCTGCGAGCGAGGGCGCAGTGCACGTATCGAACGCTCGACCGGTGTAGGTCTTCTGCGCAGGCCAAACGGTGGCCGCCATGGACGTCTGTGCTGCGATTCCGGCGCCCGCAGCGACGACGACACCCGTCGTCGCCCAGGCGATGTAGCGGCCTTTTTTGGACAGTCGATGACTGGACAATCCCCACCCCATTCGTATGGCAGCCTACGGCCGCCGTGAATCCGACGCGTCTGCAGAGGACAGCTTGCGCTACGCCGCAACTCGACCGCAGTACGGGTGCAGCGTCTGCGTAGTGGCGCGGCCTCCGCTTCGGATGCCCGAAGCGGATCGCAGAATAGCTGACGCCCGTATCGCGAAAGTGAGCAGCTTCGCGTGGGCTCGGTTGGCGGCTGCACCAATGCTGGCGCCGGTCCGTGTGCAATCCGACAGTCTTGATTCCGACAAGCGACTTGCCTAATGAACGGCCAGGAAATGCCACTCGTTCGGAGCGTACTTCGAGTTGGGGTGACGCAAGCCGAGGAGGATCCGGTCGTGCTCGTCCTGGAGGTAGAGGTGGACGCCGACGATGTGGAGCTCTGTCCCCGCCGGCGCCTCGTCGCGTGACAGATGGATGGTGTCCGGCGGGCCTTTGGCCGCAGGGTGCTCGGTCGCGTGACGGCGGACAAGGTCACCGAGGCCCGGACTCAGGCGCAGCCGGTCCAGCATGTCGGGGGTGAACCATCTGAGCAGCACGCCTTCTTGCAGGTCCACTGTGTCGGGATCACCGTTCCAGCGGCCCGCGTAGACCTGGATCGGAACGGCGAGCCCGTCCACGCTCGTCGCCTCTTCCATGGCATACGGCGTCAGATGCGGGACTTTCAGGCCGGGGGCTTCCTCGGCGAGCTCCCGCCGCAACGTCGCCTCCAGGCAGGGGTCGCCCGTCTCGCGGCCGCCGCCCAGGAGGGCGAACACTCCTGGCTCCCAGATGCCCTCGCGCTGATCCCTCAGATGAAGCAGATAGCGGCCGAGGTCGTCGGTTTTACCGACCATGAATGTGACCAGGTCGGCTCTGAGCTGGGGTGATGTGTTGCCCATCCGTACGCGACGTAGCAGGGGTGCTGGCGAGGGCTGACTCAAGGTCTTCAGCGTGACCTCCGAGGATGGCGCTGTAGCACTCTGCGGCTGGGCGGAGGCCGACGTCGGCTTCCAGAGCGTCAGATGGCTGTGTAGCCCTCAACGAATTTCGTTTGTCGATGAGTTCGGACGTCACCCGAGGGCCAGTGTGACTGTGAATGTCGGTGAGTTTCGATGTCACTCAGGTGCGCGAATACTGCTCCATCCCGGGCGACGGGGCCGTACGGACAGGAAGGACGGCTGGCTGTGGGCCTTGTCATAGCGACGTGGTTCAACCAGTCGGGCTGCCTCTATGGCCGGCGGTGGTGTCCGGAATCCGGTGTAAAGGGACGGGCGCGGTTCCGGCTTCATGGTGATGTGGGGCGATGGCACTGACATTCTGCGGCTGGTGCCGCTTGCAACACGTCTCTTGGTGTGGCACTCAACCGCGAGACGCGCGTAACTCGTGCGCGGGGTGTAGCGGCAGAGGTGGAGGACCGTCCGGTCTTTCCGGCTCGCGTGACGCGGCGGCGCGGCTTTACGAGCCTGTTTCGGGCGCACGGAGAGGCACCCGCCTGGTCGCGGTACTGGTGGCGCTTGCCCGGGCTGTCACGGGGGGAACCGCTCCGGGCGGAAGTCCGCAAGCATCTCATCTCTCTTCCCGCTGAGGATCTCCGAAGCAAGAAGCCGGCCGATGACCGGCCCGAGCGTGATGCCGCTGTGGGAAACGGCCTCGTAGTAACCCGGCACGGACGGCACCGCTCCCACCGAGGGGAATCCGTCGGCTGGGATGGGCCGGTCGGCTACCCGTGTCTGTGCGACGCGGGAGTTGCCGAGCTCGGGAACGACGTGCCGCGCCGATTCGTGGAGCCGCCGTGCGAGTTGCGCTGGATCTTCGCCTGTGTCGATGAGTGCGTCGATCTCGCGGCTGTGGAGGACCACCGAAGCGTCTCCGTCAGGACGGATCTCGATGTGAGGCGCGTGCATGGCCCGGTGAACCGGGACCTGAGCACAGCCGATCCGGGTGACGACGCCGGGTTCCCGGCGCATCGGCAAGTGCCGTGCGATGAGCCCGGCGATGTGGGAGGCGCTGGGGCCTGCTGCGTTCACGACGATGTTGACGTCGAGACAGCTCCCATCGGATAGCGCAACTGTCCGGATACTCCCGTCGTGAAGTTCCCCCACGATCATGGACAGCGAATGTTTACGCTGCGTGGGTGAGATCTTGGGCCGCCAGGGCCCTGGTCTCGATCGGGGTGACGTAGCCGTAGACCGGATGCTTGCGCAGACGGGTTCGGTTGTATTCGACCTCGATAAAGCGGAAGACGTCCGCGCGAGCAGCCTCGTGGGACTCCCAGACGGTGGTCCCGATCTCCGCTTTCAGCAAACCGAAAAAGCTTTCAGCCGCGGCGTTATCGTAACATGACCCGGTTCGTCCCATGCTCTGGCTCAGCTTCAACTCCCGTATCAGCTTGCGGTATTCACTCGACGTGTACTCCGATCCGCGATCCGAGTGTGCGATGCAGTCCTCCCTCAGGGCGCCGCGGCCGGCGGCCATCTTCAGGGCGCCGACAACAAGTTCGGCGCGATGGTGGTCGGCCATCGCGTACCCGATCACCTCGCGGGTCGCCAGATCGATGACCGTCGCCAGATACCACCAGCCGGCGAGTGTGGGCAGATATGTGATGTCCGAGACCAGTTTCGTGCCGGGCTCGGCGGCGGTGAAGTCCCTCCCGACCAGGTCCGGCGACGGGGCCGCCTTGGTGTCGGCCTTGGTCAGGCTGCGGCGCTTGCGGCGGGTGATCCCGCGGATGTCGCGCTCGCGCATGATCCGCTCGACCTTCTTCCGATTGATCCGCCTGCCCCCGCGTCGCAGTTTCGCGGTCACCCGCGGGGCCCCGTAAGCCCCACGGGAATCGGCGTGGATCTGCCGGATCTCCCCGGCGAGCTCGTCCTCGGCCGCCTGGCGCACCTCGGCGGCGGGCCGCGCGGCAAGCCAGACGTAATACGCCGATCGCGCCACCTTCAACGCCCGGCACAGCAGACTCACGCCGTAGCCGCCGGGATTGTCCTCGGATGCCTTCTCCGCGTCGATGAACCGGTAGCGCGCGGCTACTTCGTCTTCTGCCGCGCGAAGAAGGCGGTCGCTTTTCCCAGCACCTCGATCGTCTGTTCCTGCTCGCGGACCTTGCGTCGCAGCCGGACCAGTTCCTCACGCTCCGCGGTGGTCAACACCCCGGCCGGCCCCTCGCCCCGGTCGATCGCGGCCTGCTTCACCCAGCCCCGCAGCCCTTCGGAGCTCACCCCGAGCTCACGGGCCACCTCCGTCACCGTCCGCCCGGAGGAGCGGACCAGCCCGACCGCGTCCCGCTTGAACTCGGCCGTGTACCGCTTGCTCGTATTGCTCTTCTTGCTCACTACCTGGATCTGCTTCCTCCGGAACCTGTCGTCCCAGTATCAGGCTGTCCAGCTCCAGGGTGGAACTTCAGGGGTCCGTGGTCGCGGAGTTTCTCTTCTTTGGGGCGTTGGCGACGCAGGAGCGCCTGGTTGTGTGCCCACCAGGGTTCGTACTCCCCGTTCTCCTTCCGGCCGCGTCCAATCTCCCGGTAGACCGTCGAAACGCTCTTGCCGATCTCGGCGGCGATGACGACCGGGCTCCGCCCGGCGCGCAGACCGTCGGCGATGGCGATCCGGTCGTCCTGGGTCAGGAAGCGTGGCGAGATGGGAGGGTCAGGAATGATCATGCTTCCAGCATCGATGAACCAGTTGGACCCGCAGCTCACCGATACGCCCACTTGGCGGGCGGCCGCTGCCCCCTTCAGGCCCTTGCGCCGCAGCTCGAAGTACCGCCGTCTGGCCGACGACGGCATGCGATTGGCTCCTCCACGAGGCATGCGAACCATCTCCCCTTGGATGTTCGCAACCACCGATCGAATTCAAGGCGTGTATCCGGTCGTCTTCATCGACTGCGTGAACGTGAAGGTCAGGGATGGGCAGGTCGCCAACCGGCCCGTCTACATGGCCTTGGCCGTGACGGCGGAGGGGCATCGGGACATCCTGGGCCTGTGGGTCGGCGACGGCGGCGAGGGCGCCAAGTACTGGCTGCAGGTCCTTACCGAGATCAAGAACCGGGGCGCCCGTGATGTGCTGATGCTGGTCTGCGACGGCCTGACCGGTCTTCCGGACGCGGTCAACACGGTCTGGCCTGCGACGATCGTGCAAACGTGCGTGGTTCACCTCCTGCGGAACAGCTTCCGTTACGCGGCCAGGCAGGACTGGGAGAAGATCGCGAAGGCGCTCAAGCCCATCTACACCGCGCCGACCGAGGACGCCGCCCTGGAACGCTTCATGGAGTTCAATGAGGCCTGGGGAAGGAAATACCCGGCGATCGTGCGGCTGTGGGAAAGCGCCTGGGCGGAGTTCGTCCCCTTCCTCCAGTTCGATATTGAGATCCGGAAAATCGTGTGCACCACCAACGCAATCGAGTCCGTCAACGCCCGTATCCGCAAGGCCGTGAGGGCCCGCGGGCACTTCCCCACTGAACAGGCCGCGCTCAAGTGCGTCTACCTCGCGGTGATGAGCCTGGACCCCAAGGGCACCGGAAGCAAGCGCTGGACCATGCGCTGGAAAGCCGCACTCCAAGCCTTCGACATCACCTTCGACGGCCGGCTCACTGCCGGACGCCGGTAGAAACAATCAACCGAGTCCCACCGTTCGCTGTACAGACCCTGCCTCCTCGCTGGTTCTTCCTATGTCCTGAAGACAACTGGGGAGGTTGGTTAATACGAACGGGACAGTGGAGGAGAGGGTCCGAACGAGTGACGCGGGGACTCGTGGGGCGGTCGGTAAAGTCGTGGATCAGTGCGGATGCGTTGACGGGCTCCGGCTGCCCGTCGAGGCCATGGGCCTCAGCGCTCAGGAGCTTGGCGCGCAGCGTCGGGGACCTCACGTCGGCGAACGGCAGCCACCGGGCGCCGGAGACCTCCTCGTCCTGCAGCGCGAGCAGCGGCGGTTGCCCTGTGACGAGGTAGAACGCGAAGCGGAAGTCGATGTGCTGGTGGGCGGGCTCGCCCTTGGCCGGGTTGGCGTCGATGTCGTGGACGTCGATGTCGATCGGAGCACCGAGGACCTGTGGGGTCAGGCACAGGTCCTCGGGGCGGAGCCCGGTTTCCTCGCACACTTCCCGCAGGGCCGCAGCCAGAAGGGTCCGGTCATCCTCGACGTGGCCACCTGGAGCGAGTAGCTTCCGCGATGCCTTGTGGCCGATGTGCAGGACGCGTCGATCACGGTCGATCACCGCGGCGCTGCACGTGATGTGTCCGGGGAACGTTGCGCGGCTGGTGGGTTCGGCCTCGGAGTCGAGCGCGGCGACGAGCGGCTCGAGTTGCTCCCGCTCTGCGGGGTGGTGCTCCAGGTATTCCTTGAGGAGGTTGCGGATGTCGGATCGGGCGGGCGGCATGGCGGCACCTTTCATGTGGCGGATGCAGGCTCCGACGGGCTCGGTGGGAGACGGGCGGTGGGGGTCGCTGCGCGGAATGGCGATGGTGATGCGATCTGATGCTGGGCGGGGCATCAGGCGGCGCCTCGGACGGCGTCGGGTGCGCGGGCGCCGGCGGTGTGCAGGACACGCACCGGTGAGCACCACAGGATTACGAACGGTGCACAGAGCAGGCAGGAGATCGCGCCGAGGGTGGGGCGCAGTCCGACGAGGGTGCCGAATGCCCCGGCGAGGAGCGCGGCGAGGGGGCGCAGGCCGAAGGCGAGCCATGCACCGGTTGCCTGGGCGCGGCCCTGCAGATGGTCGGGGCAGAGCTCTTGGCGGACGCTGCGCTGCAGTCCGCCGTGTGCAACGGCGGCACAGGTCTGGATGAGCATTCCGGCGCCGATGGCGATCTGTCCGGTGGCGCCGGGGCCGACGATGAGCAGGGGTATCTGGGCGGCTGGGTTGAGGGCCAGGGCGGTGAGCATGACGGGCCCGGCTCCCCAGCGTCGCTCCAGGGGTCTCCACAGGACGGCACCGAGGAACCCGCCGACCCCGCCGACCCCCATGACGATGCCGAGCACAGCGGGACTCCAGTCCAATTCACGCAAAAGGTACAGAGACCAGAGTGCTGAGCTGGCGGCGAGGGCGAAGGACGTGGTGGCGTTGGACAGAACGATGGACCGAACGAGGGGCGCTCTGAGGGTGTAGTCGAGGCCTTCGCGGATCTCCGTCCACTGGCTGGTGCCCGCGGGCCGAGGCGCCGGTTCGGGTTCAGGGTTGCGGATGCGGAGCAGGCAGAAGGCGCAGATCAGGTAGGAGACCGCGTCCAGTGCGATCGCGCGGGCGGCGCCCAGCAGGGTGACCAGGAGGCCGCCCAGGTTGTTCCCGGCCAGGTCGGCGAGCGAGTTGGTCGCGCCGAGTTTGGAGTTTCCTTCCTTGAGCTGCTCCCCGCGCAGCAGTGTCGGGAGGTAGCTGATCGAGGCGTTGCTGCCGATCACCTGGAACGCGGAGACGAGGAACGCGACCGCGTACAGCTGTCCCAGGGTGATCTCGGCGACCAAGTGGGCGAGGGGGATGCTGGTCAGGGTGACGGCGCACAGGACATCGCAGCTGATGATGATCGGCCGCTTGCGGTAGCGGTCGGCGAGGACGCCGGCGTGGAGGGAAAGCAGCAGCGGGGGCAGCTTCCCCGCGACGGCGATTAGTGCCACGTGCATGGTCGAGGCGTGCAGGTCCACCACGGCGATGACCGAGATGCCGATGGTGGTGATTCCGAAACCGGCAACCGTGACGGCCTGCCCACCCCAGTAGCGTCGGAAGTCCGCGTGCCGCCACAGGCTGGCAGCGGGAGCAGCGGCGTTCACTGCGGGCCGCCCTTCACCGGGTTCGGTGCCGGGGCGTGCCCGTGCTGCGAGGGAACGGCAGGCGCGGTGGCCCCGTATTGGGCGGCCTGGGCGGTGAACATCGACCGGTAGATGCCGTCAGGCCGGGCCATGAGCTGCTCGTGGGTGCCTTCTTCGGCTACTCGGCCCTGGTCGAGGACGTAAATGCGGTCGGCGTTGGCCGTGGCTGCGAGGCGGTGTGTCACGAGTACGACCGCGTGGCCTTCTTCCGCGAGTGACCACAGGCCTTCGAACGCGGCGATCTCCGCGTGCGGGTCGAGCGCCGAGGTCGGCTCGTCGACCAGGAGGAAGGGGGCCCCTCGGTACAGGCTTCGCGCCGTGCCGAGTTTCTGCCACTGCCCGCCCGACAGTTGGACACCGCGCTCGTAGCCCTTGTAGACGATGGAGTCCCAGCCGTGGCGCAAGCCCTCGATCAGCTTGAGGACGCCGACTGATAGCGCGGCGGACTTCACCCGGTCCATGTCGCGGCCGCGGTCGCCGGCGCCGATCGCCACGTTCGCGGCCGCGGTCATCTCCCAGCGAGGGAAGTCCTGCGCGAGCAGCCCCACCATGGCGAAGATGTCGGCCCGGTTGGCGTCGCGGAGCTCGACCTGGTCGCTGCCGTCGGCGTCCTGCCACCACACGTTGCCGTCGCGGGGCAGTAGCAGTCCGGACAGCACCTTGGTCAGGGTTGTCTTGCCGGACCCGTTCGCGCCGACCAACGCGGTCACCTCGCCGCGGCGCACCCTCAAGCTGACGTTCTGCAACGCGGGGGAGTCGGCCCCGGGGTAGGTGTACGACACGTTGTCCACGCGGACCTGATGGGTGCGTGCCGGCAGCGGAGTGCCGATGGTGGGGATGGCGTTCTCGGTGGCCAGGGCGATGGCGCCTTCGGTGTCGGTGAGGAACAGCAGCTCCTCGTAGAGCCGGTTGACCCGCTGGACCAACGAGGTCAACCGGGCGGTCGATGCGCGGATCGCGAGGACCGCGGTGCCGCCGACAGCGAGCGGCAGTGAGCCGTCGGCCATCAGCCACCACAGAACTCCGTAGCAGGCCAACGACGCGATGCCCGCAAACCCGCCGGCGACCAGGTCTGTGGAGGCCTGCGCGCGGGCCAGGCGCCGCTGCTCCGCCTCGGTCTGGCGGGACATCTCCTCGTAGCTGGACAGCAGCTTGGTGCCGGCGCCGTGCACGCGAATCTCTCCTTGCGCGTGCGGGCGGGTCAGAAAGCCCAGGAGCGAGGCGATGGCCCGCCGGTGATCGATCCAGTGCAGCTTCGAGATGTACTCGCGGCGTGCGGAGCTGACCGCGCCCCACCCCTTGGGCAGGGCGATCACCAGCAGCATCGGCAGCAGCATCCAGTGCAGCGACGCCAATACGGCCGCGGCAGCCACCATCGCGATGAGGACGTTGCCGACCCCTACCGACAGCATCAGCATGCTGCGGGCCGAGTCCGTGCCGAACCGGCCCGCCTCCAGCACACGTTGCACCTCGGGACGCTCGGTCGCCTCCAGCTCGACCCGGGTGACGGCCGCGTAGTAGCGCGCGGAGACCGCCCGCTCCACCTGTGGCTCCAGCCGTCCGGACATCGCCGTCGACCACGCCATCAGCAACGCCGCGATCACCGCGGTCGCCGCCAGCACTGTCAGGGACGGCAGGGCTTCGCGCAGCTTGTCCGCCGTCGGGCCCTCCGCGAACAGATTCGTGAGCACGCTGTTGACCGCAACCAGTCCCCACGCCGCGGTCACTCCTTGCCCGAGCTGCGCGGCCACCACGCCTGCCATCGCCCGCCGATCCGTCTGCCAGCCGGTACGGAGCACCAGGGCGACCATGCGCGGCAACGCGGCCGCCATGTGCCGGAACGAGAGCCTGGTCAGCGGGCCCTCGTGACGTACGTAGGACTGGTCGTAGCGCAGCCGTCCCCCGTATAGCTCGCGCTCCGCGTTCGAGATCGTGTCCTTCGCCGGCGTGGTCTTTGCGTCCTGGGGGGTATTGCGGCGTGGGCCGGTGCGTGTCAACGTCGCTCCTTCCTGACGGTCGTGGCGGCATCGTCGGGTTCAACGACCCCACCGAGTTTTCGAACACGTGTCTTTCGGCCGAGTTTCGAATCCCGGTTCCATGCGGCTGTTGAAAGGTGTGGGATGCATGGGCCCTTGTGCCGCAAGAGGCGTTCCATGAGTGGGTGTTGGCCGAAACGCCGTCGGTCGCAATGCGCAGGGGCGCGGTCCGGGGACGGGATCAGAGGGCGTGAGCCTTCGGTCTGCTCTGCGCATGGCTGACCGGACCGTGGCGCGAGGGGGCGCCACGCCCTACGAGGTGGGTCGGTTCAGTTCAGGAGGGTGGTCAGTTCGTCATGCCTCCCGGACACGGAAAGTCGCCGCCGGAAAAGGGCGTCCGTTGACCTGGAGGGCGATCGAATACGCACCCGGCGTGAGCTCCACAGTGGCAGTGGAGCGCAGCACGTGGTCCTTGGCGAGTGGCCGTTTCTCGCCCGGCTTGCCGGTGCTGCGCAGAAGGAAGTACACCTTCTCGCGCGGCTTGCCGGTCCGCGTCGTCGAAGAGATCACGAACATCACGTGCACCGGGACGGGCCGGGTGATGGTGAGAGTGGCGGAGAAGCTGAGCGTGTCGCCGTCGACGAGCTCGGTGCGCTCCAGGACGAGAGGCGTCAGCTCGACCAGCGCGTCGGGCGCGTAACCGAGGAAGGCGTAGGCATCCGGCCGGCCCTTCTTCAACCTGCTCCGAAGGGCCTGCCTGGCGATGAACGCGAAGTGCTTGTCGGGAACGAGACCAGAGACCTTCCAGCGCTGAAGTGTGGCCAGCACCAGATCCGGCTGCGTCACGGACAGGTCGTGCAGATGGTTGGCGACTGACGTGCGGACGTAGGTGCTGGAGTCGCCGTAGAGCTGCTCGAGGACAGGCAGCGCCACGTCGTCAGGCAGGGAGATGCGCGGGGCACAGGGCAGCAGAGGGCGGGTGGCCTCGGTCAGTGGCCTTTAGTTGGCGGCCGTAGCCGTCGTACGTGATACCTGATTCCAGGTAGGTGGCCTTGGTGCCGTCGTGGCTCTTCAGCGTGGCAATCGCGGTTGCATCGCCCTTGACGGGGGCGGAGCCGTACGCGCCTGCGTCGTAGGCGGTACGGACATCTGAGAGGACATCCTCTGCTCGGTCGGTCTTGGCGTCGCACGCCTTGGTGACCGTCTCCTTCCGAGTGAAGAGGTTGAGTAGGTTGGCGTCCGTCGCCTCCGGGTAAGTGGTGCGGGTGCACCGGTCATCAGCTGCGTCCGGATCTTGGTTCGCTGTGTCTGGGGCCCGCGTGTGTGGCGATCGTCGCGTGAGTGCTTTCGTCCGCCTCCATGACGTGGGCGATGCGCACGCCCTCCCCGCGCTGCCTCACCTCCTGGATCACGACCCGGCCCGGGAACCTGTTCGACAAGCGGCGTGAGCATCTGGGTGAACTCATCGCGGCCTGCCCCGAGATGACCACCTTGGGCGGACTCGTGCACGACTTCGCCCAGCTCATGGGCGAGCGCCGCGGAGGCGACCTCGACGCCTGGATCGCCGACGTCCGGAAGGCCCAGCTACCCCAGCCGGCACCCTTCCTCACCGGCCTCGAGCAAGACCACGACGCGGCCGTGGCGGGGCTCACGCTTCCGTACAACAACGGTCCGACCGAGGGGTGTGAACGCCAAAACGAAGCTCATCGCGAGGCAGATGTACGGCAGAGCAGGATTCGACCTCCTCCGTCACCGCATCCTCCTTGGCTGATTTCACCCTCCGTCACCACCGAATGCGAGACAGGGCCGAACGTTTTACAGTTCCGCCTGTCGGCGCTGATGGCGTGGTGTGTTCTGATAACGGCCGACAGGATCCGGTGCAGAGACCGGCCATGCCGACGACCCGTGCCGCTCCCTTTCGGGCGGCGGAATGCCGTCGGCTTGGCTGCTGCGGCAGCGAGCGGGTGCCGCCGTCAGGGCTTGATCGCCTTCACCTTCGTGTCGACGCCGTTCACCCGCACGGTGACTTTCCTCTGGTTCCGCGCCCGGTCGGCCACGATCTTGTAGGACGTGACCTTCCCGTCCCGCCACTCACAGCTGACCTCGTAGCCGCCACGGGCACGGAGCCCGGTGAAGGAACCCTCGGCCTTCCATACGTCCGGCAGGGCGGGCAGCAGGTGGATGACGCCGTCGTGGCTCTGCAGGAGCATCTCCGCCACGGCGCCCGAGATGCCGAAGTTGCCGTCCATCTGGAAGGGCGGGTGGTTGCAGAACATGTTGGGCAGCGTGTTGTAGGCCAGCAGTCCGCGCAGCATGATCTGGGCGCGATGCCCGTCACCGAGGCGAGCGAAGAGGGCTGCCCGCCAGGGCCAGGTCCACGAGCGGCGGCTGTCGCCCGACACCGTCGCGGCCGTGAACGGGACGCCTTCCTTCTCACCGCACCGTGCCTTGAGCGAGACGAGGGCGGCAGCCGCGAAGTCGGGCGTCTTCGGGGTGATCTGGCGGCCCGGGTAGACCGCGAAGAGGTGCGAAGTGTGGCGGTGGATGTCGCTCGGGTCGTCACGGTCGGTCTGCCACTCCTGCAGCTGACCCCACTTGCCGATCTTGTTCGGGGCGAGGCGCGCCTGCATGTCCGCGACCTTGGCCCGGTAAGCGGGATCCGCCTCGACCACCGCCTCGCAGTCGAGGTAGTTCTGGAACAGGTCCCAGATCATCTGCTGGTCGTGCATGACGCCGTCCTCACGCGGCCCGTGCTCGGGGGACCAGCCGTTCGGCGCGACGAGGAGTCCGTCCTCGCGCTCCTTGAGATGGTCCTCCCAGAACTCGCAGATCTCCTTGATCATCGGGTAGGCGACGGTGCGGAGGTAGACCAGGTCCTGGGTGAACGCCCAGTGCTCGTACAGATGCTGCGCGTACCAGGCGCTCGCGGGAATGTTCCACTCCCAAGCGTTGCCGCCGAAGATGCTCTGGCTGGTGCGGGCGGTCCAGCCACGCGTGTCCTTGCCGAAGGCGTTGCGGGTAGCCACGCGGCTGGGCACCGCCACCTGCTCGATGAACCCGACGAGTGCCTCGTGGCACTCCGGCAGGTTCGTCGTTTCGGCTCCCCAGTAGTTCATCTGGACATTGATGTTGGTGTGGTAGTCGGAGGCCCACGGCGGCTGGTTGCTGTCGTTCCAGAGGCCCTGGAGGTTGGCGGGCAGGCCCTTCGGGCGAGAGGAACTGATCAGCAGGTATCGGCCGTAGTCGAACATCGTCTGTTCGAGTGTCGGGTCCTGCCCGCCCGCCGCGTAACGCGCCAGTCGGGCGTCGGTCGGCAGAGCGACGACGGTGGCGTCGGAGGTGCCCCAGGCGACCGAGACGCGGTTCATGAGGGCGCGCATCTTGGCGGTGTGCTCGTCGCGCAGCTCGTCGTAGGACCGGGCGGCCGCCTTGTCGAGCGTCCTGACGACGACCGGTTCCGGATCGGCACCGCGCCACCCGGCGGCGGCATCGAGCTTGTAGTCGGTGCGGGCGTCGAGGAGCAGGGTCAGGGTCGTGCAGCCGCTGAACCGGAGCACCGACCCGTCGGCGCGGAAGTCGCCGTCGGTGTGCACGGTCCGGACGGTGCACGCGTGCTTGAGGCCGTTGCCCATGACACCGCTGAAGGCGAGCCGCCGGGCGTCGGCGTCAACGGTCGTCGGGGCCTTGTCCTGTGCGGACGTCAGCGAGATCTCTCCGGAGAGTCCCCGGGCGCTGTCCGACGTGTACCGGAAGACCACGACGTCCGCGGACCGGCTGGCGAAGGCCTCCCGCAGGACGCGCCGTCCGGGCGCGCCGAAGCGGGTGACGTGGACACCCTCGACGAAGTCGAGGGTGCGCTGGTAGTCGACGACCGCGCGCTGCGTGCGCGTGTCGAAGCCCGTGCCTTCCAGCGCGATCTCCCCGATCTGGAATCCGGTGGAGGATGCGCCGGGGGTCAGGGTGAGCCGGTAGATGCGGTAGGCCGTGCTGTTGGTGATCTGGAAGGTCCGGGTCTCGCCGCGGTCGGCGAAGGGGGCATTGGGGTTCTGCGTGTCGAGGGTCACCCAGGCACGCCCGTCCTGCGACGCCTCGAGCGCCCATCGCCGGGGGTCGTCCTGCGGACGGTCCGGGGCCGCCGTCAGCGCGTACGAGGTAACGACGACCGCGCGGGGCAGGTCGGCCTGCCAGACGACCGCCGGTGCAGCGGCGTCTACCCGCCAGACCGTGGCCGCATCGCTGTCCACCGAACTCGAGATGTCCATCGCCCGGGACCCGGTCCCGGCACCGGACCCCTCGGAGTGCCCGCTCGGCGACGACAGGTACATCGAACCGCCCCCGCCCAGGTCAACGCCGGACAGACCGATCTCGCTCACCTGGAAGTGGCTGACCCCTGCCTTGGGGACGAAGTCGAACCGGTAGAAGCGGTAGGCGGCGGTGTCGGCGCAGGTGAATTCCTTCTTCTGGCCACGGCTCTCGAAGGGCGTCGCCAGGGTGTGTCTGTCCAGCGTGGTCCAGGTGGCGCCGTCGGCGGAACCGGAGAACGTCCACTCCTGCGGGTCGCGCTGCGGCACATCGCCTGCACTCGTCAGACTGTAGGACGCGACCGCGACGGGGTCCGGGAGCTGGACCTGCCACTGCACCTTCGAGCCAGGCCCCTCGATGCACCACTTCGTGCTCGAGTCACCGTCGTACGTCTTGTCGACACCCTCCGACGAGGAGGTGCGGTACGGTCCCCCCGGGGCCGTGACCTTCGAACGGGAAGCGAAGGTGACGACGACGTCACCGAAGTTCCGGTACGAGCCGAACCCGGTCATGCCCGTGTCGAAGTCGCCGTCCCAGTTGTTGACTCCGCCCCACAGGCTCTGCTCGTTGAACTGGATGCGCTCCTCGTAGGGATCGGCGAAGAGCATGGCGCCGAGCCGGCCGTTGCCGATCGGCAGGGCCTGCGACTGCCAGTCCATGGCGGGGACGGGATACTTCAGCGCCTTGCGCGACAGGGTCGGCCACTGGATGGCCGCCGACGCGTCGGTCCCTGCGGCGACGGCCTGTCCCGCAGGGGTTCCGCCGGTCAGTTGAGCGATCAGAGGTGCAAGGGCGAGGGCACCGCCGAACTTGAGGATGCTTCGTCGCTGCGGTTGGGATTCATTGATCACGGTGAGATCTCCTGCACTATTCATCGGCTCTTTAACGGAGAGATGGACAGCAGCATCGACATCCATCGAGGGCGCGGTCATCCTTGCCTGAACATAGATCGGATGTCTAGAGGTGTGCGCCACTGAATCACCTCGTACCGTCCGTCGCCTGCCGCGGCGGCGTGACGCGCCTTCCATGCGAGTCGCCCCGAGGCTGCCATGTCGTGTCAAGCCGCTTGAGGAAGCTCTTCCACATCCGGCTGATTCCTGGGTTCGAGGATCTTGAAGAGATAGCGTCAGATGGAGACTGAGCAATTCCAGACGATGCCCCGGCGCGTCCTGGACGCGCGGGTGCCGTTCGTGTGGGTGACCGCGGACGAGGCGTACGGGCAGGTCAACCGGCTGCGGTACTGGCTGGAGCACCCCGATCCGAACGTGCCGGCGACCAAGGTGGACGACACCGTCATCACCGCCCGGGGCGCCGAAGCCCGGGGCGACGTGCCGGCGGTCGGTCCGCCGCGGCAGGCGTGGAAGCGCCTGTCCGCCGGCCCGGGCGCCCGCGGGCAGCGGATCTACGGCTGGGCCCGGGTGCCGATCCGGATCTGGCGGAAGAACGGCTTCGGCCACTGGGTGCTGGTCCGCTGCAGTGACCAGCGCAGATGATGGGTCGGGTTGAGGATCAGTCCGATTAGGCGGCGGATCTCCGGGATGGAAAGCGGGATCAGACGGGTTTGTCCAAGATCGCTGCCCCCTTTGACGGCTTCCGAGCACGGACGGCGGTCAGTACGGCGAGCGCGGCCCGACTCCTCTCAGCGCTCGCAGGCCGAGCAGGACCGAGGGTCCCGCAGTACCTGCTCCGGAGTCTGTTGCTTCACGAGGGCGAGCCCGACACCTGCACCTGCATGCCGTGCGGCGTTCCGCCGGCGAAAGGGCGCGATGGCCCGCCACCGCGCCACTGGCTGCACGTCGGGCAGCAGGAGTGACCACCTCATGCCGGGAGGCCTGCCGCTCACGTGGGCGGGCCGTCGCGCCATTTCGGAACAGCCTCTTGACACGCAGATGCCCGACAGGTTTTCTGTGGCCACTCGATCGAATGCGTCTCTTTGTGTTTGATTTTGTTGTCAAGCTGCTGCTCAACTGCCCTGGCACCCGGCCTTACCTCGATATCGGCCAGCAAACCGGCACCGGCGCCCTCAGGAGCGCCACCCTCACCCGCCGAGGGGCCTTCCATGGCCGTTAAGCCTCGCACCTCGCCCTGACCTTCCATCACTCCGCCCTCCTCGGCACCCGCCTGACTCTGAACTTGCACATGAGCCAGGCAGCAGAGCGTCGAGCTGTACCCGCCGTTCTGGACACCCGCCTGATCAACGAATCCATCAACTCGTAACCCTCCTCCGCTCGTTCCGAAGCCCTCAGGACAGGTCATTCATGATGCGCCCACCATCCATTCGAACTGCCCTCCGTGCCGCTGGCATATTCCTCGTCGGCGTACTCCTCAGTTTCCTAGCGGTGCCTGTCGCGGCCGGCCAGGGGGCGTCAGCAACGGTCGTACGGGTGACCGACTTCGGCGCGGACCCGACCGGGCGATCGGACAGCGCCGCCGCCGTGGCCGCCGCGTTGAGACATGCCAAGTCGGTCGACGGCCCGGTCCGCGTGCTCTTCCCCCACGGCAAGTACCACCTCTATCCCGAGCAGGCCGAATCGCGGGAGCTCTACATCTCCAATACCGCCGGCGCCGACGAGCGCTACCGCAACAAGCGGATCGGCCTCCTCATCGAGGACATGAAGGATGTCGTGATCGACGGGAACGGATCACACCTGCAATTCCACGGGCTGATGAGCGCCTTCGCCGTCATCCGGTCGCAGCACGTCACCGCGACGAACTTCAGCTTCGACTACACGACCCCGAAGGTCATCGACGCCACGGTGGCCGAAACGGGCACCGCCAACGGCAAGGCCTACCGGATCCTCGACGTCCCGCCGGGGACGCTTTACCGCGTCGCGGACAACCACGTGACCTGGCTCGGTGAGACCAGCCCGGCGACCGGCCAGCCCTACTGGAGCGGCGTCGACGGGATGCAGTACTCCCAGACCCACGACCCCAAAGCGCAGCGCACCTGGCGCGGCGGAAACCCGCTTTTCGGGAACGTGGCAGCGGTCACTGACCTCGGAGACAACCGCATCCGCATCGACTACCAGTCCTCCACCGCGCCGTCCGACCGGGGACTGGTCTACCAGATGCGGCAGACGGCTCGGGACACCGCGTCCGGGTTCATCTGGGAGTCGAGCGACGTGACTCTCCACGGGATCGCGGCCCGATACCTGCACGGCTTCGGCATCGTCGGCCAGTTGAGCGAGAACATCACCATCGACGGCAATGAGTTCCGCACCGACCCCGCCACCGGACGCACGACCGCGGGCTTCGCCGATTTCATCCAAATGTCCGGGATCAAGGGTGCCGTGACCATCACGAACAACACCTTCGACGGACCGCATGACGACCCCATTAACATCCACGGTACGTACGTCGAGGTGACCCAGCGGCTCGCGCCGGACAAGTTGGTGCTGTCCTATATGCATAGCGAGACGGCAGGCTTCCCCCAGTTCCATCCAGGCGACCAGGTCGAGTTCGTCGAGAAGCGCACCATGGCGGCCGTTCCCGGCGGCACCGCTACGGTCCGCAGCGTCGACGGACCGTCTGGTCAGGACCACGACAAACCCCTGACGACGATGACCGTGACATTCGACCGGGCGATCCCCGACGTCGTCACTGCGGGCGGTTTCGTCGCCGAGAACACCACGTACACGCCCTCGGCACGGATCGCCGGCAACACCTTCCGGAACGTACCGACCCGGGGAATCCTCGTCACGACGCGGCGACCCGTCGTCATCGAGGACAACATTTTCGACGGCATGTCCATGGCGAGCGTGTTCATCTCCTCCGATGCTTACCAGTGGTACGAGTCGGGGCCGGTGCGAGATGTGCGCATCCGGCGCAACACCTTCCTCCGACCGGCCAGCCCAGTGATCTTCGTTGAGCCGACAAACCAGGTACTCGACCCCAAGAACCCGGTGCACCAAGGGATCCGCGTCGAGCACAACGAGTTCCGTATCGGCAACGTCGAACTGGTGAATGCCAAAAGCGTCCGCGGCGTCACGTTCCTCGGCAACCACGTCAAACGCCTCGACCGCGACCAGCTCGTCGCCGTGCAGGCCAACAACCCGTGTCCCGCTGTGGGCGCCACGGTGCGGGTCCGCGCCGTCGCGGCCGACGAACCCCACACCTCGTCCCTGTTCCGCTTCCGCGGCTCGAGTGACGTCCTCATCCAGGACAACCGGTACGACAACGGACTGAATCTGCGGGCCGACCTTGAGACGACGCAAGCCGACCAGGTCACCGTCGACGGGGACGACATCCGGATCGGGCAGGACAACATCCGTCCGGTGGTTGAGGCGCCGAAGTTCCGATCGAGCAAGCCGCGGGTGCTGAAGGTCGCACCAGACGGTACAGCGACGGCGGTCGCCGCGGGCACCGCGGAGGTGACAGCAATCATCAACACGGAGAACGGCCGACTCGTCTCCCGCGCCCTGACGATGACCGTCGGCGGCGATCCGGCATCACCTGAATGCGCCGTGACGCCCACCCTGTCCGACTCCTGGACCGTGCTGCGCGACACCCCCGGTAAGCGCGCGTTTCTGCCCGACGGGGCCCTGTCGCTCACCCCGACCGGCAGCAGTTTCCTCTGGGCCAACCAGAACTCGGCTCGCAACATCGTGCTGACCGACGTCGGCGGCGGCGAGGGGACGGCAACCGTGAAGATGGTCGGTAAGACCCAGCGCGGCTACATGGAGGCGGGCCTGCTGCTCTACCGCGGCGACAACGACTACATCGCTCTGCAGCGCAAGCACAACAACGGAACTCCCACCGTCACAGCCGTGACCGAGTCCGCCGGACAGCCGGAGGAGAGCCGGCGGATCGCCGACCCGGATCAGTCCGCGCTCTGGCTGCGACTGGCCCGTACCGGCGATACGGTCATTGCCTCCGTGTCGACAAACGGCGTGGACTTCACACCAATCGGATCACCGATCTCCGCGGCGTGGCTCGGGCAGGCCCGGTTCGGCGTCATGGCAGAGGTGGAGAATCCGGGACCCGACCAGCCGTTCGAGTTCCGCGACGCAACCATCAGCGGGAAGCAGGTGCCCTTCATGGATTAGCCGCCGGCACTCCCCGCTCCGCCGCCAGTCAGACGCCGTTCGTCCAGTAGCTGCGTTGGTGCGACGCCGGCCCTCCCGCGGAGGGCCGGCGTCGCACCAACAACACGCCGAGAATCGGGGCGAGGACAACCAGCGCGACTCCCACGAGCGGAACGAACCGAAGGGTGAGCTGTACTGAGATTTGTGGAGTCCCCTCTGATGTCAGGGTTACTACCAAGGGCATCGACGTCACCATCGACTTCACGGACGCCGGCACCAAGAAGCACACGAACACCTGGCAGAAGCTGCTCGACGACGGCAGCGACGGAGATCCGGCGGCGGGACCTGCCGCGGACCCTGACGACAGGAGTGTGGCCACGGCGGCCCCAGGTGCGTGCACGGGGCGGCGTCATCGCAAACCCGGCCTCGTCCTCGAAGGCGGTCCAGGCGTCGAGCGCCGCCGCGGCGCTTCTACCCGCGGCGACACCTCCTTCTTCCACAACTCCACCGCATGTTCGTCCCGTTCCAGAGCCCTGCGAGCCGGCGCCTGCCATGACCAGCCATGCCCTTTCAGCAGCCGCCACACAGTCGCCACCGACACATTCACCCGGAAACGGCGGGCGATCACCGCTTGAACCCGGCCCAAGGTCAACACCGTTGCGTTAGCGCCGTGAGCGGCCATTGAGGCCGTGGTCGAAGAACGCGACGGTGGTGTGGACGGTGTAGTTCTGGGCCTTCTGGGGGTGCTGTCCGGCGTTCGGGCCGTACTTGCTGGTGGGGTTCTTGCGTGTGCGGGCCTTCACTCGTTGCCGTCGGTGGGCGGGCAGGAGGGCGTCCAGGGCCGCGTGGCCGATCCTGCCGACCAGGTCGACGAGGGTGTTGGGGAAGATTCCATGGCCGGCAGTGACGGTGTCGGTTGCGGCGGCCAACAGGACGGTGAAACTGATCCGTTCCATGGGTACTTCCGGCCGACCGGTCAGGGCGTCGTCGCCGGTGCGGATCAGAGCCTGGTAGGCGGTGAGCAGGGCGTAGACCTCCTGGTCGAGGCCATCGATGCTGAGGGAGCGCAGGACGCGGCCGTCAAGCATCGTGGCCTTGATCGAAAAATACGTAGTTTCCGCCTGCCACCTGCGGTGATAGAGATCAACGAGCTCGGCGGCCGGATAACGGACGGGGTCCAGCAGGTTGGTGATCAGCCGCCACCGCTCGGTGCGGACGGTGCCATCGGCCAAGGTGACGATGAGGGTCGCCTCGATCACACGTACCGGCAGCAGTACCCGCAGGACACCGTAGCCGGTGCGGGCGATGTAGGAGCCGTCGCCCAGGTGCTCGGCGGGGGTGGGGACGCGGCGGGCCCCGGAGCGCACCAGGAACCGCGCCCCGCTCTGATGGACGGCATCAAGGAACTCGCTGCCGTCGAAGGCCGCGTCGGCCAGCAGGAGCATCGTCTTGTCCAGGGCGGTCAGAAGCCGCTTGGCATAGGGGAGTTCGCCCTCGGACTCCGGTCCGAAGGCGGCGGCTATGAGCGCGCGGGTGCCGCACTCGACCAGGGCCAGCAGCCGCAGGAGCGGATAGCCGAACTCCAGACCCTCCCCGGCCCGTTTGGGGTAGCGCCAGGTGAGCGTCTCGTCGTCGGGGGTGTGCAGCAGGGTCCCGTCGACGGCCACCGTGCGCAGGCCCCGGTAGAAGGACCCGTCCTGCCCGGGGCGGGCGACGGGCCCGGCCAGCGTCTCGAACAGACGCCGCAGAGGTGCGGCCCCCACCCTGCGCCTGGCCCGCGTCAGCGACGAGGCCGCGGGACGCGCCAGGGCCAGCGGGGTCAGGGCGGCGGTCAGCTTGGACCACACCGTGCGGTACGAGCGGTGTTCGAACAGTGCGAGAGCGAGCACGAAGTACACCACCACCCGAAGAGGCAGCAGCCGCAGGCGCTTCTCGCGCCGGCCGGTCTCCTCCAGCACCGCGTCCACCAGCGCAAAGTCCACGACCTGGGTCAACTCTCCCAGATGACCCGGCGCGAACACACCCCGGGCTGTCTCGATCGTGGACGTGATGACAGACTTCTCCTGCAACGGGACCCCTGACCTTGATCGACTTTCTTCGCCGATCGTTGATCTATCGGGTGGTCCCGTTGCGCTGTTCAGCAGGGCTTGACGTACAGCTCAGGGGCCAAACGCAACGGTGTTGTAGTACAGGCAGCCGATGGGGTCCCCCAGCGCGGATCCTGGCGAAGGTCCGCCTCGTTCAGGCCAATATCAAGAAAGTCGTTGCAAATGACTCCAAGTGACACAAACAGGATCACGAGATACTAGGGGCCGTTTGCTCCGGTACCTCCGCACACCGAATTCCGCCTTTCCCGTATCGGAGGTCCCGTTCTGTGGCTGAGAGCCCAGCGGCCGGAATTCGTGAATCTACCGGGCATGAATATCCATGGTGACGTTCCATCAAAAGGTTGCTCCGCTGGGTGCTGCTGTATGTCAATCGGTGGCTCGCTGCCTCGCTGCAGCACCCGGACGGTACCTTGTAACAACGAGACCGTGGAACGTGGCATTGCCCCGCAGGGCTCACCGGTCATTCGAACTCCTCGAAGCCACCCTCCTCGGACAGTCCGTTCCGCGAGCCGCCGCCGCGCTCGCAGCGCCGTTCCAGCGGCCGCAAGCCCGGAGCCCAGCCGGGACACCCGGGCAGCAACCTGGAGCAGGTCGCAGACCCGGACGAGAACATCTGGCATCGGCCCGCCTCGTGCGAAGGCTGCGGTGAGGCACTCGGGGCGGACGCTTCGCCGGCCGGCTTCTTCACCAACAACCAGGGCGAGCAGGACATCCGCATGGTCAAAGTCCAGATGAAGACCAGCGGCGGTTGGCGCACCCTCACGGATCACCGGGGAGCTCGCCGTAAATCTTGAAGTGGTACTCCGGCGCGCCCGACCAGCATCAGCAAGGCGGCGTGGCGTTCCTCGCCGATTGCCCGGCCAATTGCTATGGCGGGTTTGTGACATGGAAGAAATCCGCCACGCTCAATCAGTTGCCTCGGTCGGTGCTGAGCCCGAAAGTATCTGCTGATACGGCAAGGACTTCTTTGTCGCGACGAGCAGGAGGCACTCATGCATCCCCCTCGCCATATTCACGGCGAAACCGTAAGAACGGCATCTCAGGAGGCCTGGCGATGAGGCGTTTTGGGCGCCGACTGGCCACCGCGGTCACCGGCATCACCGTCCTCGGAATGGTCATGTCGACCGCCTCGGCCAATGCCGCCGACCCAACCCCGGCTCCGTCTTCCCCTGCTGCCCTCAACCAGATCCAGCCCACTTCGGTCGACGGCAACCTTCTCCGCGCTGCCGCCGGAACTCGGGCAAAGGTGTCACTGACGCTGGTGACCGGCGACAAGGTGCAGATCGGTGTCACCGCGGATGGGAAGCCGGTCGTCCACGAGATCGAGCCGGCGGCGCGGCCCGGGCACGAGTCGGTTCTCTTCCAGACCATCACCAGGAACGGCCAGGCCTACGTCATACCGGACGACGCATTGCCGCTGCTCCGTGCCGACCTGCTGGACTGGGAGCTCTTCAACCTCGCCAAGCTGGCGGATTGGGCGGCCGAGGGTAGGACCGGTGAGGTCCCGGTGATCGCCGAGTACACCGAGAAGACCAACGCCCGGACGGCGGCGGCCGTCGCCGGTATCACAGCCAAAACCGTTCTGCCGAGCATCAACGCCCGCTCGATGACCATCAAGGGCAACGGCCAGTGGTGGCGAGAGGTACGAGAGAAGGACACCGGCAAGTCCGTCTCCGCCGCCCGGGCGACAGGCCCGCTGGCCGGGGTGGAAAAGGTGTGGCTCAACGAGCTGACGAGGATCCAGCTCGACAAGTCCGTACCGCAGATCGGCGCGCCCGCCGCCTGGAGCCGCGGCTATGACGGTTCAAACGTGAAGGTCGCTGTGCTGGACAGCGGCATCGATGCCACCCACCCCGATCTCGCCGGCCAGATCGCCGAGGCGGTTGACTTCACCGACAGCCCGAACGGGACGGTGGACGGACACGGACACGGTACCCATGTGGCGTCCACGATCGCCGGCACCGGCAAGGCCTCCGACGGGCTGCGCCGCGGTGTGGCACCGGGTGCGAAGCTCGGCATCGGCAGGATCTGCGACGCCGACGGAAGGTGCGCCGGCGACGCGGTCATTGCCGGCATGGAATGGGCCGCCAAGTCCGGTTACCGCGTGGTGAACATGAGTATCGGAGGCCAGGCCACCAACGGAACGGACGCGCTGAGCAAGTCGGTCAACGAGCTCAGCCGTACCTACGGCACCCTGTTCGTCATCGCTGCGGGCAACAACGGCCCGGGCTCCCAGACGGTCGGGTCGCCGGGTGCCGCCGACGAGGCGCTGACGGTCGCGGCCGTGGACAAGAGCGACCAGATGGCCCCCTTCTCCAGCCGCGGACCTCGCCTCGGGGACGGCGCGGCCAAGCCGGACATCGCGGCTCCGGGCGTCGCCATCACCGCCGCCCGGGCCAAGGGCACCGCGATGGGCACGACCGTGGGCGACTACTACACGACCGCCAGCGGCACTTCCATGGCCACCCCCCATATGGCCGGCGCCGCGGCGATCATCGCCCAGCAGCACCCGGACTTCACCGGGCGGCAGATCAAGGCGCTGCTGATGGGCACCGCCAAGGACCTCGGGCACGACGTGTACGCGCAGGGCGCCGGCCGGGTGGACGTGGCCCGGGCGATCGATCCGAAGATCATCCCGGACGGGAGCCTGAACTTCGGCCGATCCGAATACCCGCACTCGCCGGTGTCCAGGACGGTCACCTACAGCAACTGGACCGACGAGCCGATCACGCTGACGCTTTCCCCCTCGGCCTCCTCCTCGGGCAAGCCCGCACCGGCGGGGCTGTTCACGCTCAGCGCCGACGAGGTGACCGTGCCCGCCAAGGGGTCGGCCGACGTGACGGTGACCATGGACGGCAGGGTGGTGGACGGTGCCGGACAGTACGGCAGATACGCAGGCGCCCTGACCGCCAAGGACAGCACGGGGACGACGCTGGGATCGTCGCGGATCTCGGCGGTCCTGGAGCCGATCCGTCACGACCTGACCATCAAGGTCATTCCTCCGGCCGGCGCCACCGACATCCGGTACGGCAACGCGCTGATCGTCCCGATGGACGAGGACAAGCTGAACCTTTACGAGGACCCGGTGGTGGCACCGGGTGGTGAGACGATCAAGGCCAGGGTCTTCGCCGGCACTGTCGCGGCGGCCCTCACGGTGATGTGGCGGGACGCGGCCGGTGAGCTGCAGCAGGCCCTGCCGATGGCACCGCAGGTGCAGGTCACCGGGGCGACCACGGTGGAGCTGGACCTGCGGAAGGCTAAGCCGGTCAGGGTGAACGCCGCGGAGCCGACGGAGACATACCGCGCGGTCTTCAAACTCCAGCGGACCTCCGTGGACGGCAATTGGGGACTTTCCGCAGGCATGGCCAGCGACTACGGTCCCGGTGAACCGAACTGGTGGGTACTGCCGACCAGCGAGGTGAGCGTCGGCACGCTCTCCTTCAACAGCCAGCATGTCCTGGTACCGCCGTCCGTGACGATGAAGGTCACGGGAAACGGTGCCTCCTTCCACCTGGACGCCCGCTACGCGAAGCCGGACACTTCCATCCAGGGCGGGACCCAGCAATGGACAGAAAACGGAAGGAAGTTGAACCGCTTCGTGCGGTTGACGATCCCCCGACTGCCCACCAACGGGAAGAAGCCCGTGGTCTACGCCGGCACCGGCTCGGCCGAGGAGCTCGCCAAGATCGACGCGACGGGTGCGCTGGTACTGGTGCGGCCAACCGACATCTGCAAGACGACCTGCAACTTCACCGCACTCCGTGAGCGAGTGGCGGCGGCTGCCGCGGCGGGTGCGGTCGGGGTGCTGGTGGCCGGCGGGACCGATCGGGTCGCCCTGGAGTCGTACGGGACCCGGCTCTACAACTGCGAGAACGGTCCGGACAGCTGCCCGCCGGTCGAGCCGTACGCAGCGTTGCCGATCGTGTCCGTACCCCCGGCCGAGGCTGCCACGCTGATCCAGCGGATCGGGGGCGGGGCGAAGCCCGGCGTCAAGGTCGAACTCGGCGGCAACAGCGAGGTGTCGAAGAGCTACGCGCTGGCGTTCAACACGAGCGGTCGGGTCCCCGCCAGCCTGCCGTACCGGGTCCTGCCCGAGCAGCTCGACCGTGTCGACCACCGTATCCACGCTGACCGGCCCGGGGTGACTACCTGGCTCGGCTGGAACCGCAACACCGACGCCGGCCCGGTTGCAGTGGACATGGACCTGCCCAGGCCGGCCAGCCAGCGGCAGCTCACCACGTGGGTCGGGCCGCGGGACGACAACGCGGTCGACACATTCGAGATGGCCACCAGGGATTACGTCGCGCCGTCCGTGGCGAGCATGACGGGCCCGAGCGAAATTCGGGACCTGGCGCTCGACAGGAAGAACACGATCGACTGGAACGCGGGTCCGTCCCTGCCCGGCGCGGTGCCCCAGGTCCGCAGCAAGTCGGGCTTCACCAACAACACCGGCCTGCCGTGCGCCGGCTGCCGGGAGGCCGACCGTTTCTGGCCGACCATGTACCTGACCAGCAGCGGAGGCGGTCGCCAGGCCATGATCGGCGTCGAAAACGACATCGCGGGCGCCGCCGGGTTCTTCTATGGGGTACAAGCCTGTACCACCTGCGACGTCAGCCTGTTCAACAAGGACGGCGACGAACTCGAGCAACGGCTCGTCCCGGTCAAGTTCGTCTTCCAGCTCGGTGAGCCCGGCAACGCGCCGGCCCTGGTGTCGGGGAGCAAGCGGTGATGACCGAAGCGAGGAAGGAGACTGGTCCGATGAACGCGACCGCGCCGTCGAGGTGGCGCCGGACAGTGAATCTGGCGTCGCTGGCAGCCGTAGCGGTGCTTGCGGCGGCGGGTTGCACGGCTACTGCTGACGTCATCACGTACGACCTGCCTGCGCAATCGGCCCGCTACTCGTTCGAGGCGGAAACCAACGGGGTCAAGACCGTGTGGGAGTACACGTCCGACCGGCCGACCAAGCCTGACACGCCGACCTCGCAGCCGTGCATCGCGGACGTCGTCGTCAAGGATCCAGGTTCGTGCCGTCCGGAGCCGTTGATCTTCCTGCGGTACGACCTGGGCCTGGATCTGGACAACACCGCCAAGGCCGGCGGCCTCCACCCCATCACCGTCACCGGCTACTACCAGGATCGGCTCAGCAAACCACCGACCGTGACCGAGGTGCGGGTCGAGGCCAGCGTCGACGGCGGCAAGACCTGGAAGCCGGCAATCACCGCCCAGGCCGGCGGGCAGAACACGTTCACCGCGCGAATCCAGCACCCGAAGCGTGGCGAGGCTCCCGGAGGAGTCGGACTGCGGATCAGCGCGACCGACAGCGCGGGGGACACCGTCAAGCAGACCATCCCCAAGGCGTACCAACTGCGCTGAGATGAACCGATGAAACGTTGAACCGGCCACGGCCGGGGCGAAACGCGAGTTTCGCCCCGGCCGTCTCTCGTGCACTCGGCGAAGCCCTCGCCGCATGCGGGCAGGGCCAACGATCGCAGACCGTTCGCCAGTAACTGCCCCGCTCCGTCGGTTCACCCCGTCGGTTCAACCCGTTGGCCCGCTCCCGCCTGTACCCGATGAAGTCGGCCCTGTCGCGCGGGGCCGGCAGACCCAGCAGTCCAGATCGTGGGCACGCGCCGCACTCCGGCCCAGCGCCCGCTCGTCCAGGGCCGCCAGGGCACGGCGAGCTGTGGAGCCGGAGGCCAGGGCACCGAACACCGGGGCCTGGTGGAGCTGCAGCTGCTCGGCCTCGAGCAGGTTCGCCGCCCCAGCACCATCGCGCAGGCCACGCCCACCAGGAACTCGGCACGGTCGCGTCAGGCACCGCTCCCGCCCGGCAGCACCCGCCCGAGCACGGCGGTCAGCCCGAGCCGGTCCGCACACGCCCTCAGCAGCACGGCCCCGCGTGCCCGATCAGCCCGCTTCCCGTCGGCAGCTACAGGCAGCCGTCGGTTTGCTAAACGGCCATCAGGGAATCAGACCCAACTGAACAGCCAGGGCCGACAAGCAGGCGGAGGAGCACCATGCTGTCAGACGTGCTGGGACTAGCTCCCGCAGAGTCGGAGATCTACGGCACGCTCATCTCGGTAGCGTCTGCCACTCCCGCCGAACTCGCCGGGTCCGTCGGCCGCGATGCCCGCCAGGTCGAGCGCATCCTCGGCATGCTCGAAGGCCGGGGACTCGCCACGCGCGGCCTCGGGGACACCACCCGGTTTGTGGCCTCCCCACCGGCGGCGGCGCTGCGGGCGCTCCTGGTCCAGCGACAGAACGACCTCAGGCTGGCGGAACTCGAACTCGACTCCCTCGACGAAATCTACCGTGCGGCCGCCGCTAGGCGCGGCGTCGGAGACGTCATCGATGTGATCCACGGCACCGAGACCATCCGCGAGCGCCTCGGACAAATGCAACTCGGCGCACAGAAAGAAATCATGAACCTCGTCAAGGCGCCGGTCTTTTCGGTCGGCAACATGACCGACGGCGCGGCCATCGCGCGCGGAGTCCGTTACCGCGTGATACTCGAACGCGCGATGCTCGACGAGGGAGCCCCGTCGTTCGACGAGATCGTCCAGGCACGGGCCGCAGGAGAGGAGGTCCGAATCACTGAGACAGTGCCACTGAAACTCTTCATCGTGGACCGCGAGTTCGCCGTTGTTCCACTCCTCGGTTCGGCCGATGCCGCAAAGGCGGGAGCCCTGTTCGTGCACGCGAGCACCCTGCTCGACGCGCTGATAGCACTCTTCGAGTCCGAATGGGGGAAAGCTACGCAGTTTGTCACCTCTGCAGGTGCTTTGCAGAACGCGCCCGCCATCGATGATCTGGATGCACAAATCCTCAGCCTGTCGCTGGCCGGTCTCACCGACAAAGCGATCGCCGCCCAACTGCACAGTTCCCTGCGGACGGTGCAGCGCCGGATCCGGCACCTGATGGACGTCGCGAAGGTGCAGAATCGCATGCAGTTGGGCTTCCAGGCGGCACGGCTGGGCTGGCTCGAAGCCGAGTGAGCCGACAACGGGACCAGGGCCCCGGCGTTCGGTCCGGATGTCCGGGTTCGGCATGGTTGGTGATGGTGGCGCCCCGAACGCAGACGAACACGGGCCTTGTGGATCACGAAGGTGTCTACGCCTCAGGATCTGCAAGGGTGCCGTGTTCGTTCCGCCATCATCCCCCATCACTGTTGCGTCCCGTGCCCCGGCCCGACCCCGGAGCCCTGATGAAGTGCGGGACTTCATTACCGAGTTGGCGCGGGTGCCCGATCCTCGTGCCCGGCAGGGCGGGAGGTTCAATCTGTCAATCCTCTCGGTTAGTGGAGTCCTCCTCTTTTGAACTCAACACCGTTGCGTTAGCGCCGTGAGCGGCTATTGAGGCCGTGGTCGAAGAGCGCGACGGTGGTGCGGACGGTGTAGTTCTGGGCCTTCTGGGGGTGCTGTCCGGCGTTCGGTCCGTACTTGCTGGTGGGGGTTCTTGCGGGTGCGGGCCTTCACTCGTTGCCGTCGGTGGGCGGGCAGGAGGGCGTCCAGGGCCGCTTGGCCGATCGTGCCGACCAGGTCGACGAGGGTGTTGGGGAAGATTCCATGGCCGGCGGTGACGGTGTCGGTTGCGGCGGCCAACAGGACGGTGAAACTGATCCGTTCCATGGGTACTTCCGGCCGACCGGTCAGGGCGTCGTCGCCGGTGCGGATCAGAGCCTGGTAGGCGGTGAGCAGGGCGTAGACCTCCTGCAACGGGACCCCCTGACCTTGATCGACTTTCTTCGCCGATCGTTGATCTATCGGGTGGTCCCGTTGCGCTGTTCAGCAGGGCTTGACGTACAGCTCAGGGGCCAACGCAACGGTGTTGGGCCCAAGGTCCATCGCTGATCTCCGAAGCCATGGGCGGCGGGGCCCTTGCCCAGTTCCTCCTCCGGCACCGCAAATTTGGGCATCCGATACCCTCGGCACCTTCGCCGGCCCAGTGGAACGCAGGGCCTCCCGACCACCTCCCGCCACGTTCCCGAGCGGTGAGGACCTCCGGTGCCCTGCCCGCAGAGGCCGGTTCGGTGCTGACCGTCACTGCCCTCACGAGGCGCTGGTCCCGGGGCGGGTTTGCCGTGCCATCGGGGTAGCCAACGCCAGAGGAGCGAATATCCGCTCATGTTTCATGTTTATCCCGTTTTACAGCGCTGGAGCGGAGCGGTACGGCAGCCACCCGGCGAGCCACCGGGGCTCACCGGGTGCGCTGTGGTCATGCTCATGGGGAGGACCGGTGGCCGACCGCGCGGGCGCGGTTGACCTGCAGCCACCGGCCTCCGACAGACTGGCAGCGGTACGGCTCAGTGAGGCAGACCGACGGCCCGTTCGCCGCTGCGGCGTTGCTGGATGACGACGGCCACGACCAGCAGTGCGCCCTGGGCGACGTTCTGCCAGAAGGAGTTGATGCCTTCGACGGTGAGTCCGTTCTCGAGGCAGCCGAGCAGGGCGACCGCGAGCAGGGTGCCACCGATTCCGCCCTTGCCGCCCTTGAGGGCGCAGCCGCCGAGAGCCGCGGCGGTGATGGCCTTGAGCTCCAGGCCCTCACTGCCGGACGTCGGCTGGCCCGAGCCGGTCCGGGCCGTCAGCAGGATGCCTGCCACTGCAGCGACCACACCGATGAGCGCGTAGACGGCGACCAGGTACTTGTTGATGCTGATGCCGGCCAGCCGGGCGGCGGTGTCGTTGCCGCCGATCGCGTAGAGGTTGCGGCCGATGTCGGTGTACTTGAGCAGCAGGTGCACAGCGGCGGCGACGATGACGAGAAGCCAGACCATCACCGGCAGCCCGACGATCTTGCCGCGGCCGAGGAAGATGAAGGCGTCGTTGTTGAGGACGTAGCCTTGCGCCCGGCCGTCCGACAGCAGCTGGGCAAGTCCCTTGTACGCGGCCAGTCCTGCCAGGGTGGCGATGGTGGGGTTGACCCGGCCGTAGACGATGATCAGGCCGTTGGCCAGGCCGATGAGGACACCGATGCCGACGGCGGCCGCCATGCCGGCGAACGCGTTGGAGCCGACGCTTGTGAAGGCCATGGCGCTGATGACCGAGGCAACGCCGGTCTGTGAGCCTACGGAGATGTCGAGGCCGCCGCAGATGATTACCACGGTCTGCACGATGGCGAGCAGTCCGGTGATGGTGGCGGCCTGGGCGATCACCTGCATGTTGGACAGGCTCAGGTAGTTGTCGTTGAGGATTCCGAAGAGCACCAGGACGAGCACGAGTGCGCCGATGAGGCTGATGTTCTGGCCGCCGATACCGACGAGGAACTCCGCCCTGCCGGTCTTGCGGCCGTGGTCGGCTGGTTCCTTCACGGCCGGGGAAGGGGTGCTGGTGAGAGTCATGAGGTGGCTCCAGAAGTGCTGGTGCGGCCGATGTCGTCGGCCATCGCGAGGGCGAGGATGGATTCTTCGGTGGCTTCGTCGTGGCTGAGTTCGCCGGTGATCCGGCCGCCCTGCATCACCACGACTCGGTCCGCGAGACCGAGGAGCTCCGGGAGTTCGGAGGAGATGACCAGCAGAGCGACGCCCTCATTGGCCAAGTCGGCGATGATCTGGTAGATCTCGGCCTTGGCGCCGACGTCGATGCCGCGCGTCGGCTCGTCCAGGATCAGCACCTTCGGCTTTCGCGCCAGCCAGCGCGCCAGGACGACCTTCTGCTGATTGCCGCCGGACAGCTTGTGGACCTCGTGGTTGATCGAGGGGGTGCGCACCCGGAGCCGGTCGGCGTAGTGCTGGGCGAGTTCACGCTCAGCCGGCCGCCTGACGAAGCGGAAGCGACGCAGCCGGTCCAGTACGACCAGTGAAGTGTTGTCCCGGACGGACTGTTGCAGGAAGAGGGCCTGTGCCTTGCGTTCCTCCGGCGCGAGTCCGAGCCCGGCCTGGATCACTTCGCCGGGATGGCCGCTGCGCAAGGGCTTGCCGTCGAGGGTGACGGTGCCGCTGCGGACCGGCTGATCGCCGGCGAGTGCCAGCGCCAGCTCCGAGCGTCCCGCTCCGATGAGTCCTGCCAGGCCGACGACTTCGCCCGCCCGGACCTGGAGCGAAATGTTCTGCACGTCGTCCGTGGTGAGGTTCTTGACGTCGAGCACGAGACGGTCAGTGGCCGTGCGCTGTCGCACGAACATGGTGGACAGGTCGCGCCCCACCATCAGGCGGACCAGCTCTCTTTCGTTCGTCGTGCTTGCCTGCTGCACACCGACCAGGCCGCCGTCGCGCAGTACGGCGATGCGGTCGGCGAGCTGGAAGATCTCCTGCATGCGGTGGGAGACGTAGACGATCGCGATGCCCTGGTCGCGCAGTCGGCGGATCAGGGCGAACAACGCTTCCACCTCGTGCTCGGACAGGGAGGAGGTGGGCTCGTCGAAGGCGATCAGCCGCGCAGCCGTGTCGCCGGTCAGGGCGCGCATGATCTCGACCAACTGCCGCTGGGCAGACGTGAGCTGGTGTCCAGGGAGGTCGGGGTCGAGTGCGTCGGCGAAGCCCAGCCGCGCCAGGTCCGCCACGATCCGGCGACGCAGTTCCTGGCGGTCGAGCAGCCTTCCGCGCTTGCGGGGCAGTGAGCCGGCGTAGACGTTCTCGGCGACCGAGATGTGGGGGATGATCTCCGGTTCCTGCGGGATGATCCGGATTCCGGCGGCACGCGCGCGGGCGGGGGAGTCGAGTTCGGTCCGCTCGCCGGCCACGACGACATGGCCCTCGGTCGGCTGGTGATCGCCGGTGAGGATCTTGAGCAGGGTCGACTTTCCCGCACCGTTCTCGCCCATGAGCGCGGTGACCTGGCCGCCGGGGAAGTCGAGCGTGACGTCGGTGAGTGCCTGTACGGCACCGAATCGCTTGGTGATGCCCGTGACGCCGATGGAGTCGGGCGGCGGTGCGGCGTCGGGCCGACCGCCGGAAGGGCCGGAGTCACCGGTCGAATTGGGTGCTCGGGTCATGTGTCGGTTCACCTCGATGGCGTCGCGCAAGTGTGGTCAGGGGTGCCCGGGACCGCCCGAGGGCAGAGGACCGGGGCTGCCCACCGGTGGCTGCCGCCCTTCGCGACAGCCACCGGTGAGAGGGGATCAGCTGCAGGTGAGGCCGGCGCTCTTCCAGGAGTGCGAGTCGACCAAGGTGGTGGCGGCGAAGGCCTCCTGCGGGAAGTCCTTGCCGTGCTTGAGCTTGTCGTACATGGTCTGGACGGCCAGAGCGCCGACGTCCTTGCCGTTGATGAACAGCGCCGCCTTCATGCCGGACGGCTTGTCCGACTGCCACTCCTTGCACGCGAGGTAGGCGCCCAGGCCGACGCCGATGATGTTGGCGGGACTGGTCCCGGCGTTCTGCAGGGCCGTGACACCGCCCATCACGTTCTCGTCGTTGCAGCCCCAGACGACCCAGTTCTTGACCTTGGAGTTGGCGGTGATCGTCGCAGCGATCTTGTCCTGCGCTCCGGTGGGTGTGTTGTCGGTGGCCACGTTGATGGTCTTCACCCCCGGAACGGCCGCGTCGAAGGCCTTCTTGGAGGCGTTGACCCGGTCCCCGCAGACCGTGACGTCCTGCTTCCAGGCAGAGATGATGCGGGTGTCGGAGGCCTTCCAGCCCGCCTTCTTGAACTCGGAGGCCGCGCGCTTGCCGACCTCCTCGCCCATCTGGGCGCCGCTGAAGCCGACCCGGGGCACGAGATCGGCCTTGCCGCAGCTGGCCGGGTCGGGGCCGGTGGAGCAGATCTGGTCGTCGGATGTCAGCAGGGCGACCTTGCCGTCCTCGGCCGTGTGCACGACCTGGGGGCCCACAGCGGGGTCCGGGACGACGATGATGACGCCGTTGGTCTTCTGGGCGACGGCGGACTGGACCTCGCCCACCGTCTTGTTGGCGTCGTTGCCGAGATTGACGATCTTGAGGTCGATGCCGAGCTCGTCCGCCTTCGCCCTGGCTCCGGCGGCCTCGCCGACGAAGTACTCCTGGTCCCCCTGCTTCTGGAGATAGGTGAGGGAGATCTTGCCGTCCACCTTGCCGACGGGGTCCTGCCCGGCAGTCTCCTTGCCCGAGGAACACGCCGTGCTCACGCCGAGGGTGAGCAGGAGGCCGGTGGCGACGGCGACACGCCGCTGGAATGCAGAGGACATGGTGAAGCTCCTTTGTGCTGGCAGCGACCAGCGGAGAAGACGTGTTCAGTGGCCGTGCGGTGAGGCGAGCGAGATGGGCCGTCGAACGGCCCGGTGCGGATGTCCGGAAGAGAGGCACTGCCTCAACATCTACCAGAACGCAACAGATTCAAACGTGTATATGACACTGCTCATTGCGGGAGAGTGTCAAGCCTGTGGATGTGGGTGAGATGAGTCTGTGATGTTTCACCCGGGACGGGGTCTCGCTCATCGGTCTTGGCGGCCTTCGGCAGGGCGAGGCGGCCGCCGTGCTCCGCGCTGGCCCTGTGGTCGGGGGCCGCTGCAGAAGCGGCGCGCCGCGCCTGTCACCCGACGCCGAGGCGACGTCCGAGGCGAAGTTGACGGGCATCCCGCACCGATGGGCGGTGTGGCGATGCTGCCGTCCGCCAGACCCTTGTAGCACTCCTTGTTCCGGGAGGTGGCGGGTGTGAACAGGCCGTCGGCGAGCAACTTCTGCCAGGCGTTTGTGTACTTCTTGGTGTCGGCGCCCGTGAAGTCGATGGTGACGTCGGTGCCCTTGGTCCTGCAGGGCGCTGAGACCGTACTGCGCCTGGGATTTCACCGTTGGGCCGTCGAACGCACCATGCCCTGCTCGCCGGCTGCCGCCGCCTGCCCTGTTGCTACGAGCGCAAGGCCGAGCACTTCCTCGCCTTCTGGAGCATCGCCTGCACCCTCATCTGCTGCCGCAGGCTCGCCATATGAGATCACCTCTCAGTACAGGCCGATGCCAGCCTGGCTGTGATGCGCAGGCTGGGCTGCATGCGGCCAGACAGCGGACGTAGCGGGCGGATGTCGAGTAGTTGACGGGGCGTTGACTCATGGCGTCTGGTGGCCTACGTTGCAAACGGATGTCGGTTTCTGGGAGTTTCCGTTTCCTTCGCTGTTCCTCTTGCGTCACCTGAGCCCGGGCTCTCGCCAGATGGTGAGCAGTTCGCCCCATTTTCTACTGACTATGGGGATCATTGCCAAGGGGGAGCCCTCATGTTCGATTAGTCTTCAACAATCCCCAGTGCAGGTGAGGGAGAGACGCGGCCCCTCGCGCGCAGCCGCGGAAGCCTACTCCGGGGCGTCACCGGCGCGGCCGACCTGGTCGTCGTCTCCAGTGGTCTACTGATGGCCTGTTCCAGCTCGTTGGGCACTAAGAAGAAGGACGACGGCGCCAGCTTCTCCGGGGGCTCGGGCAATGTCGTCGGCAGCGCAGTGATGTTCGGGTCGAACTGCTCCGACCCGGCCGGCAAGTCCGCCTTGCCCACGCTGACTTCGGCGGCTTCAGCGTCGGCCAAGGCGGAGATCGACAACAACACGGTCGACCACAACACGTTCCAGCAGGGCATCACCAGCTACCTGCAAGGCACCCCGGGCGACCTGTTCACCTGGTTCGCCGGATATCGCATTCAGTACTTCGCCGCGCAATGCCTGGCCCAGCCGATCGACACGCGGCCGTGGCGGTGGCCCAGGCGGGACGACCGCCGCGCCGGCTGGTGAGATCGCCGCCGACCATCTCGGATCCGCGACACCGGCGTCACGACCGACGCGTGGCCCAGCCGCCGACATTGTCGATGGTCGGCAAAACAACCACTGCAACTGGATTGGCTACCCAATGAGGTCGCGGAAGAGGCGCCTCACGAAACGAAAGAGGTCACTGCCGATGAGCGGGAAGACAGGCGGCCCCAGGCGCCGCAATGTACTCATAGCGGGCCTCGCTGGTGCTGGCGTGACGCTGGTACCCGGCGGGCTGGCGAGTGCCGCATCGCGTGGAGAAGTAAAGAAGGCAACAGGGCGGCGCACCCTCAACCTCGACACAGACTGGGCATTCTGGCGCGACGATGTCCAGGGTGCGCAGCAGCTGTCCTTCGACGACTCCAAGTGGGCGGGTGTGACGATTCCGCACACCATGCGGCTGGAACGCAAGGAGCCAATTGTCTACAACGTCTTCGCCGGCATCGGCTGGTACCGCCGGTATCTTCGCATGGATCCCAGCGACAAAGACCGCCGGGTGACGGTCCGATTCGATGGCGTCCAGACAAACTGCGAAGTCTACCTCAACGGTGAAAAGCTCGTCGAACACCACGGCGGCTATCTCGGCTTCTCCGTCGACGTCAGCGACAAGCTTCACTGGGATCGCGACAATCTCCTCGCCGTGCGGGTTTCGAACCTCGACGATCCGCAGACGCCCCCTGGTAAACCCCGCGAACAGCTCGGGTTCCTCACCTACGGCGGCATCTACCGCAACGTCACGGTGCAGATAACCGGTCGCATCTACATCACGGATCCGCTGGAGGCCGACCGCGTCGCCGGCGGCGGGGTGTTTGTCACCTACCCGTACGCCGACGCCGAGCGGGCTGTCGTCCAAGCCAGGACCGGCGTGGTGAACAGTACTGATTCTTCTGCCGTCACAAGGCTGCAGTCGACGATCTACGATCCGCAAGGAGAGATCGTCGCCCGGGAGAGCCGGACCGCGACGATTGCGAGCGGCGCCAATCACGACTTCGAGCAGGGCCTGAAGGTGATCCGTCCCGACCTGTGGCACCCGGACAGCCCGCACCTGTACAAGCTGGTCAGCGAGGTCTTCCATCGTGACCAGGTGCTGGATACGCTCACCACGCGAATCGGTATTCGCCGCATCGAATACCGTGGGGACGGTTTCTATATCAACGGTGAGCGCCTCTACCTGCGCGGGGCGAACATCCACCAAAACTACGCCTACGTTGGTGACGCTGCGCCGGCTTCAATGAAGTGGCGTGAGGCTCTCAGGCTGAAGCTGGGCGGTTTCAACGCGGTACGTGCTGCTCATTATCCGCACGATCCGGCGTTTCTCGACGCCGCCGACGAGCTCGGGTTGCTCGTCGTCGCGTGCGCGCCTGGCTGGCAGTTCTGGAACGAGAGCGAGACGTTCGTCAATCGCACCTACGCGGACGCCGTGCAGATGATCCGCAGGGACCGCAACCGTCCGTCGATGATTCTCTGGGAAACCTCGCTGAACGAGACGCATTATCCAGAGTGGTGGTCAAAGAAAGTCACCGCGCTTGCCCACGCGGAAATTCCCAACGACCAGATGTTCACCGCGGCCGACTATGGTTTATGGGGAAAGAAATACTATGACGTGAACTACAAGGTCGTCAACTCGGACGGCTCGGATCCCGATCTGACCAAGCCCTTCTTCACACGGGAATGGGGCGACTGGGAGGGCCCCTGTCGGGTGGGCCGCGAAAGCGGCGAGGGTGCACTCGTCCGACAGGTGGAGACCAGGCAGCGATACCTCAACGGTCCCGGGTACTGGGACTGGGGCGGACTGGACGCCAACCCCCGGATCGGCGGCTACTTCCTTTGGGTTTTCGAGGACTACGGCACGAACTCGCCGTATCAGAAATCCGGGGTCGTGGACATCGACCGGTATCCGAAGTACTGCTACTACTGGCTCAAGGGGATGCAGTCGCCGAAGAACCCCAATCACGGTGGCCCGATGGTATTCATCGCCAGCAGTTACTCGGCAGCATCCAGCCGGGAGGTAACGGTCTTCAGTAACACCGACCACGTGAAGCTGTACCAGAACGGCACCCTTGTCGGCGAGAAGAGCCGGAACCAGAACGCGGGCACTGCCAAGAACATCGCTGCGAAAGACGGCAATCCTTATTACACCTTCTCGCTCGCCTCGTTCGTCGCAGGTGAGCTGAGAGCCGAGGGCTACATTGACGGCAAGCTGGCCACCATTCAGGTCGTGAAAACCCCCGGAGCCCCGCACCACATCCAGATCGAAATCGACGACGCGGGTATCTGGTCGGCACTACGGGACCTGCTTGCGTACTACCTGGGGGACGTGTCGCCGGCCGGGGTGAAGGCGGCTGCGGTGTTGGCCGATGACGTGCAACCCAACACGGTCGAATCGTTGATCGAGAAGGTAGGCGCGAAGCGTGGCAGTCCGCTGCCCGCTGGGGCGGCCGATACGCTTCGTCGTTACGCCCGTGCGCGCACGCGGATCCAGCCGGTGGCCGACGGCTCGGACCTGATCCCGGTGTTCATCAAAGTCGTTGACGTGAACGGCACCGTCATCCCGACGTCAACTGCGGAAATCAAGCTCGCTGTGACCGGAAAGGGCAGCCTCGTCGGCCACGACATCCCCCGCCTCGCAGTACAAACTCAGAAGGCTAGGGCCGGCATCGGCTACGCATTGCTCGCGGTGGACACGGCCCCAGGTGACATCACGCTCACCGCGACGGCCGACGGGCTGGAGTCCGGCAGTTACACGGTGGCGACAAGCCCCTATTCCGGCAGATACATGCCCGACGGCCGTCATCCCGAGTGGAAGGACATCTCGACGCTGGAGCCCCAAGGCGCGCTGAACATCGCTTTGAACAAGCCAACCACAGCCTCGAGCTTCCAAGAAGGCAACATCCCCGGCAACGCCGTCGATGACGACTCGGATTCCAAGTGGGTCGCGAGCGGTAACATCCCTGCATGGTGGCAGGTTGATCTCAGCCAGCCGTCGGACATTTCGGAGTTCCAGATCGTCTGGGAGTCCGACCAGGCAAACTACCAGTACGCCGTCCTCACGTCGGACGACGCGACGAACTGGACCAAGGTGGTCGACAAGGAGTCGAACACCACCAAGGGCGGCACGGTCAACCACAAGGTGTCCACCAAGGCGCGGTATGTGCGGGTGAACGTGCTGTCAGGCGGCGGGTGGTGGCCGAGCATTCGCGAGTTCCGCGTCGTTCCGCCAGGCGGCACGGGCGGGGGCCAACCGGCTGACCCTGGGCCAAAGATTCCCCGCGGTCAGATCAGCGAGGTGAGCGCCTCCAGTCATGCGAGCGGCTTCGAACCCGCCAGGGCGTTCGACGACGACATCACCTTCGGCACGGGATGGGTCGCCGCGTCGGCAACGCTGCCGCAGACGCTGACCGTGCAGTTGTCGGCTGCCCACAACCTGGCCGGCGCTCGCATCCACTGGGGCAAAGACAGCAGTTGGTACACGTACAACCTGCAAGTCTCCGGGGACGGGAATTCATGGACAACCGTGATTCCCGGGCTGACCCGCGGTGGCCAATACACGCTGCCGGAGACCTTCACCGCCGCAGGCGTACGTTACGTCCGCATCAACATCACCGACGTCGTCGGCGGCGGCGCGCAGTCGGTCGCGGGCATCGCGGAGGTGATCCTTTACGGCTTGCCGAGCTGACCAATGAGACAGAGTCGGGAACCTGTACTTCGCGGCTCGTTGATTTGGATGGATCGGGTGTCCCGGTGGTGTCCGGGGTGGGGCCGCGGGGTTTGGCTGGGTGTGTCGATGACTTCCCGGTTCCCGCGGCCTCGATCCCGCCGTGAGTGCGTGGTGACGCCTGCAGTTGAGAAGCGTCTTCCGCGCAAGGGCGGCACCAAGCAGTATTTCACCCGGATCACGATGGCCGGGGAGCTGACCAAGGAGGCCGTGATCGAGGCGCTGACGGAAGGGCCGTACGGCCGCTGCGTCTACCACAGCGACAACGACGTCCTGGACCACCAGGTGGTGAACCTGGAGTTCGACAACGCCGTGACCGCGTCATTCGTCCTGACCGCGTTCACCCCGCTGGAGAACCGGCACACGAAGATCTTCGGCACCCTCGGGCAGCTCACCGGAGACGGCCGCCGCATCGAGGTCTACGACTTCCTCGCCGAGCGCACCACCGTCGTGGACACCTCCCTCGACGCCCTGTAGGACGGCCGGCCCGAACTGATCGTCTCCGGGATCGACGCCAGCCTGGCGAGCCACCGCGTGGTGTTCGCCGCCGAGCGGGCCAGGCATGCCGGGACGGTCATCGAGCTCTGACCGCCGGCAGGCCCTGAAAGCGTCCGCCGGCTCTCCGCTACTCCGGCGGACCCACGTGAGGCGCCCGTCGTGATGCGCTCCGGGAGGACGGGGTGTCGTGATCACGAGAGCGACGGGTGAGAACCACCGCACCACCACCGTGAAGTTCGCACCCACATGAGAAGGAAGCATCACGTATGAATCTGAGACGAAAACTCATTGCACGTCTGATGGCCACGATCGCGGTCGGAGGCCTGCTGACTGCCGGACCGGTAGCGGTAGGCGCGGAGAGCGCGTCAGCGGCGGTCGGACCGGACCCTTCCAGCGGTGTCCAGGTGGACGCCGGGTACCTGCGCGTGGGGATGGACACCACCGGTCAGGTCACCAGCCTTGTCGACAGGCGCACCGGCCAGAATCACCTCGTGGCGGGGCACGGCTCTGCCCCCCTGGTCAGCCTGGTGGTCGGTGGGAAGCAGGTGAAGCCGACCGCGCTGACGCGGACCGGCAGCGTGCTGGCGTTCACGAACTCCGCGGCCGGCACCGAGGTCGACGTGGTGGTGCACGACCGTGCGTCGTATACGACGTTCACCGTCACGAAGGTCAAGGCGCCGCCCACCTCCGATGTGCAGACCCTGCTGTGGGGTCCGTTGGCGACCACGCTCACCGAAAGGCTCGGGGAGTCGGCCGGCCTCGCGAGCAACGGCGGCTTCACGGCGGGGATGAAGGTACTCAACGACCGCACCGAGGGCGGCTGGCCCCGCGATTACACCGGCATGGGCTGGCAGGACGAGGTAGACCTCAACTACTCCCACCTGCGGGTGTCAGATTCGGATCACCCACTGGAGCAGTGGGCCGTCGGCGGCCACACCCCCTGGGGGAACCTGCTGCGCGCCTTCACCTTCGACTACACCAAGCAGCGCCTGCGGATGAACGATTCCGGCTACAGGATCCCGGTCGGGCCGTTGCCCAGCGGCGGCAAGATCGTCGGGTCGGAGATCGCGCTGTACGGCACCACGCCGGATCTCGTGCCGACCGTGCTGTCGACGATCGCCAAGAACCAGAACCTTCCGTACCCGACGATCAACGGGCAGTGGCAGAAGACGGCGCAGGCGACCTCCAAGTCCATCCTGGTCCTGTCGGACCTCAACACCGGCAACGTCGGGGCGGCCGACCAGTTCGCCAAGGCCGCGGGCATCGACATGGTCTACTCGCTGCCCGGGGCTGACGGCCCCTGGCAATCGGCCGGGCACTACCAGTTCAATTCTCAATTCGGCAGCAGCGACGCCGCCGCAACCACTTTGGTGAGCACCTCCACGTCCAACGGCGTCGCGGTGGGCGCGCATACTCTGTCGAACTTCATCGACACGAACGACCCCTACATCAAGCCTTCGCCCAGCCCCGGCCTCGCACACGGACAGAGCACCAAGCTGACCCGGCCACTGGCCTCCGGCGACACCACGCTCTCCATGGCGAGCTGTGACCCGCTGGCCGCCGGTCTGCAGGGTAAGCGGCTGCTGATCGACAACGAGTTCCTGACCTACACCGGGTCCAGCACGGTCGGCGGCGAGTGCCAGGTGACCGGGCTGGCCCGGGGGCAGTGGTCATCGTCGACGGCTTCCCATTCCACCGGCGCCACCGCCTACCGGGTGCAGATGAACCAGTACGGCGGTGGCTACGGCAACCTGAACATCATCGACGACGTCGCCACCCGGTTCGCCACCATCTGGAACACCACCGGCATCACGGCGACCTCGTTCGACGGGCTGGAGTCCGCCTCGGACGCCGGCTGGGGCGCGTACGGTATGGCCCGCATGGTGAACGGGTCCTTCACGCAGCTGAACGCCAAGGACGGCTTCATCTCCGAGACCAGCCGTGAGGGTTCGAACGTCTGGGACGCCCTGTCCCGGGCCAGCTGGGGCGAAGTCGGCTCCACAAGCATGAGCCAGGTGTTCACCAACAACGCCTATTACCAGGCCAACTACCTGCCTGGGATGCTCGGCTGGATCGCGCTGCCGGGAAGCGCCAATCTGCGTACCGTCGAGGACAACCTCGCGCGGGGCGCGGGCCTGAACGCCGGCGCCGGATTCCAGACCTCCGTGTCCAGCCTGACCGGCGGCGGGCAGAACACGCCGGTGCTGCTGGACGCGGTCAAGCAGTGGGAGATGGCGCGCAACCTCGGAGCGTTCACCGCCTCCCAACGCGCGCTGTTCCGGGACCAGTCGACGCACTGGCACCTGTCCGTCGTCGTCCCCGGGAAGTCCTGGTCGCTCCAACGGCTCGACGCCAGCGGCAACCCCGTCGGTGCCGCGCAGTCCGTCGTGGCTCCCACCCCGGCGTTCACCACGAAGGGGCTGCCCGCGCTGGCCGCAGGACGCCTGTACGAGACGCGAGTAGCCACCAACAGCCCGGAAACCGTCCGCTACACGATCACTGCCGGCTCACTGCCGCCGGGCCTGCACCTCAACCCCGACACCGGCGGCATCACCGGCATCCCGGCGTCCTCGGCGGACACCACCTTCACCGTCACCGCAAAGGGCGGCCCCGGAGTCGCCGACGCCCAGGGCACCTTCACGACCGGCACCCTGGTTACCTCCCCAGAGGTGACGTTCTCGTCGAGCAACAGCTCCGTCGACCGCGGTGGCTCGCTGACTATGACCGCGTCCATATCCAACATCGGCACGACCACGATGCCCGGGACCGCGGCGACGATCTCGCTGCCGTCCGGCTGGACCACCTCCTCGGCGACAGTCAACGTCGGCTCGATCGCCGCCGGGGCCACCGCGGAGGCGTCATGGACGGTCAACGTCGCCTCGAACGCCGCCTACGGCCCGCAGACCAGCACGGTGTCAGTGGCCTACACCGGCGGCCCCGGCAACACCACGGCGTCGCTGGCCATACCGGTGGCGTACCCGCACCTGACCGTGGTCTCCGCGGACAGCCAGGAGACCGTCGGCGAGAACTCCCCGGCCACCAACGCCGTCGATGGTGACCCGGACACCTTCTGGCACACCCAGTGGTCCGGAACCGTCGCACCGATGCCGCACGAGATCACACTCGACCTCGGTAGCAACAAACCCGTGACCTGCCTGTACTACCTGCCGCGCCAGGACGGTCCCAACGGCCGCATCGCCAAGTACGAGGTGTACACCAGCAAGGACGGCACCACCTGGGGAGACCCGGTCGCCACCGGAACCTGGGCCAACACCTCCACGGAACAGAAGGCCTGCTTCACCCCGGTCGGCGCGCACTACATCCGGCTGCGCGCGCTCAGCGAAGTCAACGGCAATCCGTGGACCACGGCTGCTGAGATCAACGTCAGCCTCGCCGAAGACTGACGACTCACCCCGTCCCGGCAGGGCGCAGGCATCGTGCCCGCCCTGCCGGGCCTTTCACCCCAACCGAATAGCGTCCCCTACCGGGCACACACGACGGAGCGGATCCCGTGCCGGTCCGGGAGTTCGTACGCCGCGCTGCTTCGACGGCGGCCAGTCCCGGCTCCATGCCACCAGACCGCGCACGGCGGAATGGACTGGAGAGGGGTGAACGCGTACCTCGCCTTCTCCCGCACGGATCTGTCGGCGACGGTTGAAAACTGGCTCACGAACGGCGCATCAAAAGTGACCCGCTCCGCGAATCGGGCGTCGCCCTCGATGGTCGCCGACCTGAACCAGGAGCCGCCCTTGAAGGACTCGACCAGAGGAGAGGCGGGGTGGACAGTCCGAAGGCTACTGCCACCAGATGTTGGATGCGATCCGATACCTGGTCGCGGGCGGGAGTCTCGGTCCCTCCAGCGCATCCGCTACTCCGTTGCCGAGGGCGCCCTGCCGGCGGGCCTGTGACTGAACGCCGACACCGGCGGCATCACCAGCATCCCGACCACCGGCGCTGCCTCCACGTTCACTCGCACTGGCACCCCCGGAACACCGCACGCACGGCAGACCTTCACGGTAGCGGCCAGAAGCCCACCGCCCACCGCAGGGACGGCCCGCAAAGCCGGATGAGACGCCAGTCGAGACAGGGAACGACGCGGGCCAATCATCACATGCCCCTAACGACACGAACCCACCCCGGAAGACGACGACGGCCTGTACGACCCAAACGGGGTCGTACAGGCCGTCGTCATGCAGGTCCTGGATTTACCGGCGGTATCCGCTCAGCCGACATTGATCTCGGCAGCTGTGGTAAACGGATTGCCGTTGACTTCGCTGAGCGCGCGCAGCCGGATGTAGTGCGCGCCGACCGGGGTGAAGCAGGCCTTCTGTTCCGTGGAGGTGTTGGTCCAGGTTCCGGTGGCGACCGGGTCGCCCCAGGCGGTGCCGTCCTTGCTGGTGTACACCTCGTACTTGGCGATGCGGCCGTTGGCACCGTCCTGGCGTGGCAGGTAGTACAGACAGGACACGGTGTTGTCGCCGCCGAGGTTGAGCTGGATCTCGTGCGGCATCGGTGCGGTGGTGCCGGACCACTGGGTGTGCCAGAAGGTGCCCGGGTCGCCGTCGAGGACGTTGGCGGCCGGGGCGTTCTCGCCGGCGGTCTCCTGGCTGTCCGCGTAGGCAACCGACATCTTCGACTGCGGAAGGAGGACCGGCTGGGGCGGGATAACGATCCGCTCGTCGGCGACGGTCTGCGACCGGCCGCCCTGGACGAACTGCACGGTGGTGGTGAGCGGGTTCACCTGGCCGAGGGCGGCCGGCGCGGTGACGTCCCAGGTGAAGGTGGCCGATGCCCCGCCGGCGACCCGCACGGGGTCGGCCGCTGCCGCGTGCGGGGTGACCGTCCAGCCGTCGGGCGCAGCGAGCGCGGCGGTCACCTCGGTGGCCGGGGGCGCGTCGGCAGGCACGCTGACCGTCGTGGTCGCGGTGAAGGAGTGGCCGCCTGCGACCGTGCCGGGCACCTGGAGGGCGACTGTGGATCGGGGCGCGGCCGGCATGGCGTACTGCGCCTTGTCGTAGCGGGGGCTGTCGTTCTGCGCGACCTTCAGGGAGGAGGCGTAGCTGCCGTAGTTGGTGAGCTCGACCTTGCCGAGGCCGCCGGTGCTCCCGTCGATGTTCCACGCAGCGATGGCGATCCGGTTGTTCCCGTTCGGGTTGAGTATGCCGTTCGGGACCGGGAAGCTGTGCTGCGGGCCGAGGTAGTTGACGTAGTTGCCCATGTGCCAGCCGTTGACGTAGATCTCCGCGCGGTACTTGCGGGACGGGTCGTCGGTGATGGTGAGGCCGAGTGAGGTGTCCTGTCCCTTGGGGAGGTCCAGGGCGACGTCGGTGGCGTACCAGGAGACGCCGGGGGTGGTGTCGGTGGCGGGCAGGGTGGTCGGGGTCCAGTCGTCGGTCGGGTAGTGGGGCAGCATCCAGCCGGCGCGCTCGCCGTACAGGCCGCCGGTGGCCAGCGGGCCGCGCACGGTGTCGACCGGGGTCTCCCCGCCGCGTACGCCCTGCAGCCGCCAGGTGATGGTTTCCGGTGTGTCTCCCACCAGGGTGGCGCTGGTCAGGCCGCGGACGGTGCTGGAGTCGGACCGTCCCCAGTTCTCGTCGTGTCCCATGTTCACGGTGAGGACGGAGATGACGTTGTCGCTGCCGGTCTTCAGGACGCCGGCCGGGAAGGTGTAGGTCTTCTTGCCGTCGTCGGTGGAGCTGCCGAGGAAGGTGCCGTTGAGCCACACCGAGGAGGCTGCCGCCTTGCCGCTGCTCCGGGCGGCCAAGGTGATGCCGGTCGTCTTGCTGTCGCCGGTGAACCGGCCGCGATACCAGGTGGATCCCGTGTGGAAGCCGTAGTCGTCGGCGGACAGCACCGGAAGGGTGGCCGGAGTGGTGATCTTTGAGGTGGTCTTGTCGGCCACCTGCCAGGACGAGTCGTTGAAGCCGGGCTGCGATTCCGGCGACTCCTGGGCGTGCTTCCAGCCGGTGAGCGCGGGCACGGTGACCTCGGCGGCGGTGGGGAGCGTGGCGGTGAGGCCGCCGTCCTTCATCAGACTGGTGTGGACCTTCCGGCCGTTCCAGGTCAGGGAGGAGGTCGTGGACCAGACCTCGACCGAGCCGTCGGTGCCGGTGTCGCCGTTGAGGGCGAGGGTCGTGCCGTCGGACGAGGCGCCGCGCAGCAGGTGGGTGCCGCGGACCAGGACCGGGCCGGCCGCGGTGTCCTGTCGCCAGAAGGTCTTGGCGGTCGCGGTGTCGGCGAGCAGCAGTTGGAGCGGGTGGCCGCCGCCGCTGATCTGGACCTTGGTCAGGCCGGTGTGCCGGTAGTTGAGCCGCAGGTCGCCGGTGTCCGCGTCCCAGGTGGAGGTGACGCTGCCGCCGGTGGAGGTGACGGTGGGCTTCGTGCCGTAGTGCAGGACTGTCTCGCCGTCCGAGTCGTGGTCGCCGTAGAGGACCGCGACGTCGCGCCCGCCGATGGTGGCGTTCGTCATGATCTGCGAGGTGGAGTAGCGCAGCAGGTTGTTGCTGCCGAGGTCGTAGTTCGCGACGATGATCGAGGACTGCCGGCCGTTCAGCGTCAGCGACGTGCCCGGCTGCTGCGGGACGGTGTAACGTCCCCCCGCGCCGAGGTCGATCTTCAGGTGCGCGCTGTCGGTGCTGGTCGCGGTGGAGTCGGTGTGCCGCAGCACGTGGAACTGGGTACCGGTGTCGGGATTGGCCCGGGCGGTGTCGACGATCTTGGGATTGTCGGTCGGGACCGCGGGCAGGGCGTTGGTCTTGGTGAGCGGGGCGACGGCCTGTGTGAAGTAGCCGATCAGCTTTTCCTGGTTGTACTTCGGGTCGAGCTGGCGCGTCTCACGGATCGCGGCGCCGTAGTCGTAGGACGTGTAGTGGCTCATCATGCCCAGCCAGCCCCAGTTGGTGCCGCCGTAGGTCATGTAGATGTTCTGCATGGTCGCGCCGACCGCTATGTTCTGCTTGAAGAACACATCGGCGAACTTGTCGTTGACCATCTGCGCGCACTTGTCGTAGCCGGGGCCGGCCCACCAGTCGAACGCACCACCCTGGAACTCCATGGTGGCCACCGGCCTTCCGGCCGGGTGGTTGTAGCTGATGTCCGGGACGCCGTTCCAGTGCGACGGGTTGTCGCATTCGAAGCCCTGGGGGTAGGAATCGACCATGTCCACGTCCAAGGCGCCTGTGCCGGAGTTGAACGTGCCGTCGTTGTTACCGACCAACGGCACGCTGATGCCGTCCGCCCTGGCCTTGTCCTCCAGGTGCTTCATATACGCCCGGGCGCCCGCGCTGCTGTCGTAGAACTCGTTCTCGACCTGGTACTGGATCACCGTGCCGGTGCCGTTGGTGAGCTGGTGGCGGGCGAGGATGCGGTCGATCTGCGTCTGGTACTCGTCCGAGTACTTCAGCCACTCCGGGTCGGTGGTACGGGTCTCGCTGACCTTGTTGTGCAGCCAGGCGGGGAATCCGCCGCCGTCCACCTCGGCGTTGATGTACGGGCCGGGACGGGCTATCACGTAGATGCCGAGCTGGTCGGCCATGTCCAGCAGCTTGTCCACGTCACGCACGCCCGTGAAGTCGTAGACGCCGGGCGCGGGCGAGTGGTAACCCCAGTCGAAGTACACCGACACCGCGTTGAAGCCGGCCGCCTTCATCTTCTGCAGCACGTCCAGCCACAGGTCCTGGCTGGGCAGCCGGAAGTAGTGGAACTCACCGGACCACAGGTAGGTCCGCTTGCCGTCGATCTTGAACGAGTAGTCGTCGTACGTCACCGAATGCGCCGTACCCGCCGGGCTTGCGGACTGACTGGCCCGCGCGGCTATTGGCTGCGACGCCGCCGTCGCACCCGTGGCCACGCCCAGGCCGCCGAGTAGAGCGATGGCCGTACCGGTCGCCAGACAGCGGTGCAGGAGCCGGCGTCTTACGCCTCTCAAGCTCATGGGAACCTCCACTAGATGGGTCACAACACTGAAGCGCTCCCGCTTCGGTGCCGCGGAATCAGGAGCGATCAGAGTTCGTTGATGCGTCACGCCGGGAAACGCGACGCAAGATGGGGCACGGTCGGCGTGCGTGATGTCGCAGCCGCCGTGCCTTTTGTCGGCCGGCCTCCGGGCCGGGGAACACGGCCCGGAGGCCGGGCGGAGTGAAGAAGACGCCGAGACAGCACGTCAGGAGAAGGGCGGCGACGAGCGGGTTGAGAGGTCCCGCCTCACCGAGGCCTCAGTGGAGAGCCGAACGCCGAAGGGAACCGCCGGCGAGACGCCGGTGGTGAACAGCGCGCCCCGGAGAAGTTCGTGCTGGATCACGTATGCCGGCCCGCACACCCCGCAGCCGAGCAGCACAATCTGCCCCGATTGAACTGCGGTGAGACGACCGGCTCGAGCTGACCAGCCGCCTGCCGTGCGGCGGACTCGTCGAGGTCGGCCACTGCGGTGATACGAGGGCCGTGGCCGGGTCTGTGCGCCGTCGCGGCGAGGGTGTGGCGCTCCCCGCACCCGATCGCACCGATCCGCGGATTACCCACAGTTGCACACTCCCGTCGTCGCCATGGGCCTGCGGCCCAACACCTCCAGCGGATGAGTGGTCCGTGGTACATGAGGTGGACCCGTTGCGCGCAAATTGAAGCGCGGATCTGCGCTGATCTCAATACTTTCCAACAGATTCGCTCATGGAGCGTGACTCCTTTCAGCCGCCGCGTCTTCGGATGTGAGGTGCCGCTTCCTTGTCGGAATACTCGGGCGATCCACGGGAACGCCGTGCTCGCAGCACGCTCAGGGCCGATGGCGCGGCACGACCCGGTGGTCCGCTCCACAGGACCACGCCCGAATCCTCTGGTTATGGGTACCGGCGGATGTGCGGCCGCATTAGCTGAAAAGCATGCGTAGCAACCGGCTACCGCTCAGATCTGTCGATGTCGCGGCGCCCGGTCGGCCGCAGCGCGTGCTGGGAGTTGACGTTCAGCAACGGGCGTATGGGGTCCCACCCGAGTCTGCTGCTCTTGGTCAAGGGTGCGGTGACGGCACGTTTTCCGCGGCATGGGAACTCCCTGCGGCGAACCAGGCCGTAACCCTTCGCCCGTGAGAACCGAACGCTCTGGAGGCATCCTCAGCGCTCCCGGCGCGGATGCCGCCGACTTCCCCGCTCGAGGCGTGAGCTGAACTGATCGAAATGGCGCCCTATCGATCATCACAACGCACCGTATTGCCGGCGCGAAACCTTGACGTGATGAAGGCGTCTGCCTAACCTCAAGCCGTCTGAGCGAATCTGTTTGGTTTAGTTGGTTCAGTTGTGTTTCTGGCTGGCCTCTCACATCGCTCCACCTGACCAGTCGCCATCCACTTGGTGAGGGTGCCGTCCCCTAGGAGGCAAAATGTCATGCCCGCATCAGCAATTGCGCGGCGGCTTGGTAGGACTCCGCGGTTGTGTCGTAGCGGGTGGCGATGCCGCGTCACTGCTTCAAGCGATTCAAACGCCGCTCAACTATGTTGCGCCGCTTCCCGCCTGTGACGGTGAAGGCGTGCGGGCGAACGATGGCGTCGCAGACGAGGTGGATCTTGCTGGTCAGGCCCCCTCGGGAGCGTCCGAGGGCGGGGCGGCAGAGCCCCCTTTTTTGGACCCTGGGGGCGTGACGGTGTGCGCGGACGACGGTGGAGTCGACCGACACGAGCCAGTCGATGCCCGCGGCCTCGTCCGGCCTGGCCTGTGCTGCCTCGAGCATCCGCTCGAAAGTGCCGTCCAGGGCCCAGCGGCGGAAACGGAGGTGCAGCGTGGCCCACCGCCCGTGCCGCTCGGGCACATCCCGCCAGGCCGTGCCCGTCCGGAACTTCCCCACAATCCCGTTGACCACCGTGCGCTCGTCCAGCCGCTTCCTGCCCCGCAAGGACTCGGCCAGCAGCGGCCGGACGAACTCTCACCCGCCATCGGACAGCGCATGGCGACGTATCACCCGACCGTGATCCACCACGCAGGATCACTTGTGGAAACCGCCTAGGAGACAAGCCCATGTACACGCATAGAGAAGGCCAACGGATAGGTGGTGAAGGCAGCTTCGCGGCCGTCGTCGCCGTCCTGGCCGTGATCATGGCCGCTGTGGCGGCCCTGCTGGCCCCGGCCCGAGCGGGCGCGGCCGCGTTGCCGGGCACGTCGTTAGCGGTCAACGGTCAGGACTCGGGCCGGACCTTCGACGGGATCGGCGCGATCAGCGGCGGCGGTGGCAACACCCGGCTGCTGACCGACTACCCGGCCAAGCAGCGCAACGCGATCCTGGACTACCTCTTCAAGCCTGGTTACGGCGCCAACCTGCAGATGCTGAAGCTCGAGACCGGCGGGGACGGGAACACCACCTCCGGCGCCGAGCACACCATCGAGGAGACCCGGGGAGTGATCAACTGCGACGCGGGTTACGAGTTCTGGATCGCCCAGGAGGCGGTGAAGCGCAACCCCCACATCACGCTTACCGGGCTGACCTGGTCGGCACCGGGCTGGGTTGGATCGAACATGTACTCGCAGAACGGAATCCAGTTCCTTGTCGACTGGCTGGGCTGCGCCAAGCAGCGCGGTCTGACCGTCGCCTACATGGGTGGCTGGAACGAGCGCGGCGGCTGGAACACGACCTGGTGGAAGGACCTGCGGGCAGCCCTGGACGAGCACGGGTTCGGCGCGGTCAAGCTGGTGGCCTCGGATCAGGTCGAATCGTTCTCGGAGGTCGGCAGCGCCATGGCCCAGGACGCGGCCTTCGCCAAGGCCATCTCGGCCATCGGTGAGCACTACCCCTGCGGGTGGAACGGCCCCACGCCGATCCCCGAGTACCCCAACGTGGAAACGGACTGCCGCACCTCGCAGGCCACTCAGGCGCTGAACACGACGCTGTGGGCCAGCGAGCAGGGCTCGATGAACTACAACGCCGGCGGCCTGCCGATGGCACGGGCCAACAACATCGACTACGTCGACGGACGGATGACCGCGAGTGTCAACTGGCCCGTCGTCGCCTCGACCTACTCGGACGTCGCCTACGCCGACCAGGGACTGGTCATGGCCAACGAGCCGTGGTCGGGCTACTACGACGTCGGCCTGTCGACCTGGGTGACCGCGCACACGACGCAGTTCACGCAGCCGGGCTGGCAGTACCTGGACGGCGGGAGCGGCTATCTGGGGGACCAGACCTCCGACAAGGTCGGCAGCTACGTGACGCTGAAGTCGCCCAACGGCAGCGACTGGAGTTCCGTTGTGGAGACGACCCGGGCCACCGGCCCGCAGACGGTCAAGCTCACCGTCAGTGGCGGGCTGTCCACCCGGCCCGTGCACGTCTGGAGCACCAACCTGGTCTCCGGCGACCGTTCGCAGTGGTTCGTGCAGGGCAAGGAGCTCGTGCCCGACGCGAACGGCTCGGTGACGATGACCCTGCAGCCCAACTACATCTACTCGTTCACCACCACGACCGGGCAGCACAAGGGCAGCGCCGCGTCGCCGGCGAGCAAGCCGCTCCCGCTTCCCTACTCCGACTCGTTCGACAAGGGAACCCAGGGGCAGCAGGCCCGCTACCTGGCCAACATGGAGGGCGCGTTCACCGTCGAGCCGTGTGCGGACCGTGACGGCAAGTGCGTTCAGCTCGACACCCCGACCAAGCCGTTGGAGTGGAGCAACCGTCCGAACTCCTACCCGTACACGGTGCTCGGCGGCCAAGCCTGGAGCAACTACCAGGTGTCCGCCGACGTGCGCAACGCCCAGCCGGGCTCGGTCGGGATCCTGGGCCGCGAGCACAACTTGGACCCCGACCCGACGAAGGTGAACTTCTACTCGCTCACGCTCGGCGACACCGGCGCCTGGTCGATCAACCTCAGAAGCGGCTCAGGGAACGTCAAGTCGCTGGCCGGCGGAACCGTGGCCTCGGCCGCCGGGCTGAACACCTGGCACAACCTGGCGCTCACGTTCGACGGATCGCTGATCTACGCCTCGGTTGACGGCACTACGGTCGGCTCGGTAACGGACGCCACTCACTCCGCCGGCAAGGTCGGTCTCGTCGCCAGCGGTTACCTGGCCGGAGAGCAGTACGACAACGTGACGGTCAGCGCCCTGACCGATCTGGCCGTTCCGGTGGCACTGCCGGCAGGCGTGCACAGCCCGGGAGTGGTAACGAACATCGACTACTCCACGACCGGCAGCGCAGTGAACCAGTGGCAGTACAGCGGCACGTGGTCGTCCGGCGGCGGAAACACCTGGGACAACACCGTCGGCGACACCGCGAAGCTGACGTTCCAGGGGGACGGCGTCGCCCTTCAGTCCGTGACCAATCCCAGCAATGGCATCGTCAACGTGTCGGTCGACGGCGGTTCGCCCACCGCGGTCGACCTCTACAGCGCCAGCGGCGGCCTGACATCGGTGTTCACCCGCACCGGTCTCGACCCGACCAAGCAGCACACGATGGTCGTGACCGTCACCAACACGAAGAACGCCGCGTCCCACGGCACCTTCGCCTCCGTCGCCGGAGCCCTGGTAACCGCGCCCGGCAAGCCGGCCCCGACACCGGTACTCACCAAGCCGGCGGACCAGTCCACGATCCACCCCGGCCGAGTGCGGATCGAGGGCACCGCCACCGCGGGCGAGCTGATCACCGTCTCGGTGTCAGGTGTGCCGGCCTGCGTGAACCACCCCGCCGATCAGAACGGGAACTGGCACTGCGGCACGCGCATCAAATCCGGCCAGTCAGTACTCACCGCAGTCGGCGTCGATCCGGTATCCGGCTTGCTGTCGGCGCCTACCGCCCCGGTTCACGTGCTCGTCTCGAAGACTGGCTGAACTCCCGTAGCCGGGTCCTCGACGAGACGGGGGCCCGAGGCGGGCGGGATCGGGGATTGACGCGGTGACACTGCCGCGCTCCCTCTCCACCCTCCGCCCGTCGAACAGCACATGCTGCTCGACGGGCGGAAGTCTCACAAGACCTCGGAGCACCCGGCCACAGGCCGAGACCTCGGCATGCCGGCAGCTCAAGCCGACCGGACAGCGGCCGGATCGACAGCAAACCACACCTCGCCGGCCGCAAGTGAACGCCGAGGCCAAGCACCCGATATGTAAGTCCAACGGTTCTCGCAGGCAGTCCATGGTTGGCCACTGTGCCGCTCTCTATAACAGGAGACCTGTCCTGCTGAACGGTTGGGTTCACGGAGTTGCACGGGAGACAAAATCTCACGGAGGAGCCAATGGAAGAGCCAGACGGGCCGGCGCGCGTGGATTCGCTGAGCGCACCGACAGGGGTGCCGCGTCGTGCCGTGCTGCAGGGGGGTACGGCGGCGGTTGCCGTCGTCGTGGCCGGGTTCGGAGCGGTGGCGGCGGTTCCGGCGTCGGCGGCCGCTGGCCGGACGGTGGTGCTGCGGTCGTCGCGCCTGGAGGTGACACTCGACGCCGGTTTTCCGCGGGTGGTCGGCTACCGCTGGACGGCGACCGGGGACACACTCGGTGGCTCGGTAGACACCGCGACAACGGTCAGCATCAACGGTCAGGACTACGTCCCCAAGGTGGCCGTGCTCGCCAAGGGCGAGTCGGCGCGGTACCGGCTCACGGTCGCCGAACTGTCCGTGACGGTTGATCTCTGGTTCCGGCTGACCAAGGACGTCCTGCGAGTCAAGGCCGACAACATCGTGGAGAACGGCGCGGTCAAGGTTTCCACGTTCGGGTTGCCCGGACTCGGGTTCGTCTCCGTCTCGGCGGCGCAGGCGGGCAGGTTGTCGCACTGTGCCTTGGAATACGGGCTGGGCAAGCCGGCGCCCGCCGATGTCTTCACGACGGTGGCCGACGCCGCCGGCGACGGCAACTGGCACCGCACTTCCTACGCTCTCCTCGACACCGGCCGGCTGGCCGCTGCGGTGGAGTCCTGGACCTGCGCCGACGACCGGCTGCTGCATCGCACCAGCACCGGCCAGGACGGTGTGAAGCGCACCGAGCTGGCGAGCGGCGAGTGGGTGTACCGGGGTGCCGACGGCAAGGTGTTCGCGCTGCCCGAGGCGGCAGTGGTGGTCACTGCCGACCGCAACGGTGACGGGGTGGCGGACTGGCAGGACGCGGCGATCGCCTTCCGCGGCATCATGCGCGCCCCGCATGCCGCCGACTGGGCCCGGACCAAGGTCGTCCAGGGCATCGCCATCAATCTGGCGAGCCACGGGCACCAACCCTTCCTGACCGTGCTCGACGAGATCCGCCGGACCTCGCTGTACACCGACGGCCTGCCGCAGGCGATCCTGCTCAAGGGGTACCGCTCCGAAGGGCACGACAGCGGGCACATGGAATACGCGGCCCCGTACAACACCCGGGCCGGCGGGCGCGCGGACCTCCGTACGCTCACCGAGCGGGCCAAGGAGTGGAATGCCGAGATCGGGGTCCACATCAACGCCTGGGAGGCCTACCCGGAGTCGGCGAGCTTCCGCTGGGACCGCAGCAACGGACCGGGTGATCCGGGCTGGCGATGGATGGACCAGTCCTGGCACACCGATGTCGTGAAGGACCAGGCGACCGGGGCCTTCGCCGCGCGTTTCAAGAAACTGGTCAAGGACCTGCCCAAGCTGGGCTTCGTGTACTCCGACACGTACTGGACCGGGGGCTGGCACGCGGCCCGGCAAGCCGCCGTCATCACCGGACACGGACTGCCGCTGGGCGCCGAGGCGGACGGTCAGTTCGAGCGCGACAGTGTCTTTACCTACGCGGGCCAGACCAGCCAGGGAATCGGCTCCCGGATCATCCGCTTCATCCGCCACACCCAGCGTGATGCCTGGGAGCGCCATCCGCTGCTGCACGGTGCCGACAACACCCACTACCTGGGCTGGCAGCAGCAGAAGAACCTCAAGGCGTGGCTGAAGTCTACGTTCGTCACGAACCTGCCGACCAAGTTCCTCCAGCACTTCGAGATCACGCGGTGGACCGACAAGGAACTCGACCTCACCGACGGCGTACACGTCAGCACCGCCACCGGTGTCACCCGCATCACCTGGCACGGCCGGCTCCTCGGCGACGGCGACACCCTCTTCATCCCGTGGGACTTCGCGAAGGAGTCCGACCCACGGAAGATCTACCACTGGAACCCGACCGGTGGCACCACCACCTGGGAGCTGCCCGCGCACTGGGCCAAGGCAAGCAGCCTCCTGCTGTACCGGCTCACCGAGCAGGGCCGCGGCACTGCCAGCCGCGTCCCGGTCAAGGACGGCAAGGTCACGGTCGAAGCCGAGGCCCAGACCCCCTACGTCCTCTACCGCACCGAACCGGAGCTCCAGCCAGCTCCGCGCTACGGCTCGGGCGGCCTCCTCGCTCATCCCGCCTTCACGGGCCGGACCCTGGAAGGCTGGACGGCACGAGGCACCGCGCGCGTCACCGATGACGGCGACGGCCTGCCGTACCTGCGGATCGACGCCCCGGAAGAAGCCTCGGTGAGCCAGCGAGTGGAGGCCCTGCCGGCGGGTACATACGCAGCCTCGGTCTGGGTACGGGTCACCGGCTCCCGCAAGGCGGTGCTGTCCGTCACGGGCACCGGCGTCAAGGGCCGGGACGATGACGGACGTTCAGGTCCGGTGGCCGCCAACTGGACGGATTCCTCGCCACTGCGCTGCGTTCTGGGTAACGGCCGCCGCAGGGGCACGATGTTCCAGCGCATGCGCGTGCTGTTCACCGTCACCGGCACCGCGCGAGCCGCGGTGGAACTCACTCTGCGCGCCGACCCGGCCGCCACCGGCAACACGGTGGACTTCGCGGACGTGCGGCTCGTACCCCTGCCAGGTGCTGGCCCCGAGTTCGGCGGGCACTGGTACACGGAGGACTTCGAGCACGTCGACGAGGGCCTCGGCCCCTTCGTGCCCGCCTCCGGCGACGGTGAACGCAGCCATCTCTCGGAGACCCACAAGGGCTACACACGCGACACGATCAGCGGTCGCTACTCGCTCAAGACACTCAGCGAATCCGCGGGCATCGTCTATCGGACCCTGCCGCAGACTCTCCGTTTCCTGCCGAACCGCACCTACCGCGTCACGTTCGACTACCAGGCTGACCCCGGCTCGGACTACCGTGTCGTGCTCGGCCGGGACGGGGGCGCCCAGATCGACGAGGAGAAGCTGCTGCCGACGACGGACCGCAAACTCGACACACCGCCCCTGGCGGCGGACCCCACGCCTCCTGGGTGGAACGACAGCCTGCCGCCCCAGAACCCGGCGCCGCACCGTACCTATGTACGCACCTTCCGCTCGGGCCCGGCCTCCGATGGGGCCGTATGGCTCGGCATCAAGAGGGTCGCTGGCGACGCATTTGTCCTGGACAACCTCATAGTCGACGATCTCGGTGCGAGCGGGGCCTGACGAACGAGGACGGCCCCCGACGACGGCCCTGGCCCGGGGCGACGGACAGGACGCCCCCTCGATCATGTCCTTGTCGCCTGCCCGGCCGGGCAGTGTGCCGTGTTCAGGGGAGGCCAGACCTGAAGTTCCCCTCGTAGCGTGGAGTCCGTGACAGCAGGGGATGTTGGTTGTCATGGCGGAGGTCCGTGGTGCAGGCATCGGACCTGTGTTCTCCCATCGGCCGAGGCGATCACGCCTGGCTTCAGGGTCGCACGGAATGCGGTTCAGCTCAGTGGCCGGATCGCCGGGTCACTCACCTTCTGCCCACTCCTCGGGCGCCGCGTCGAGTAGCTCGGCGAGGCGGGCGCGGTCCGGCAGCGGGCCGTGGTCGCCGGTCACCCGCAGTGCGGCGCCCGCCGTCAGATGTCCCAGCCGCAGCGCCCGTACGGGTTCCTCGCCGCGCAGCAGCCCGGCGAGGAACCCGGCCGCGAACGCGTCACCGGCGCCCACCGGTTCGATGACTTCGACCCTGGGCGCGGGAACGGTATGGACCCTGGGGCCGTCGAAGGCGGTGGCGGCCCGTGCACCGTCCTTGACGACGAGGACGGGCGGTTGTGGCAGCAAGTCCCGTACGGCGAAGGCGTCGGCCAGTCCGTCTCCCCACAGGGCCTGTGCCTCGTCGAGGCCCACGAACGTGATGTCCGCCCGTCGGGCGAGCCCGAGCAGCACGGTGGCCGCCGCACCGTCCGCCCACAGAGCGGCCCGGTGGTTGACGTCGAAGCTCACGGGGCACGGGCGTTCAGCAATGTCGGGCTCGAGCAGCGCGGTGACCATGTCCCGGCAGCCTGCCGAGAGCGCCGGGGTGATGCCGCTCAGGTGGATGAGGCCTGCGGAGCGCACGGCGTCGTCGTCCAGGAGGTCCGGGGTCAGGGCCGAGGCGGCGGAGCCGCGCCGGTAGTAGTGGACCCGGGTGGCCTCGGTGCCGGGGTCCTTGACGAGGAGTCCGGTCGGGCGGTGCGGGTCGGTGCGTACGCCGCTGACATCGACACCGGATGCGGCCACCTCGGCGCGGATCCGGTGTCCGAACGGGTCGTCACCGAGCGCGGAGACCCAACGGGCGGGCACCCCGTGGTCGGCGAGGTACATCGCCACGTTGGACTCGGCACCCGCGATCCGGATCCCGAGCAGACCGGCGCCGTCCAGCGGGGCGGCGGGTTCGGGGATCAGCGCGGCCATGGTCTCACCGATACAGGTCACCGGTCCCGTCACCGGCCGCCGACCGGTTTCACGGGACGTGTGAATCGTCGTCACTCGGTTCTCCCGGGGTAGTAGGCACACGTGGGCAGGCCCCGGACGCCGACCCGGGTGGTGAAGACCGCACCGTCCAGCGGTCCGGGTGCAGCGAGACCGTGCCGCGCGCTGGTGACGTACAGGCTGTCCCCGTCGAGGCACAGCCCGGCGGGCTGCGTCGCAGGAATTCGGATCTGCCGGTCCAAGGTGCCGTCGGCGCGATAGCGGTGGACGGTGCCGGTGCCCCAGACCGCAGTCCACAGGGCGCCCTCGGCGTCCACCGTCATACCGTCGGGGCTGCCGCGGTCGAAGGTGGCGAAAGTGTCCGGCGTACCCGGCAGCCCGGTGTCCGGGTCGACCGGGTACCGGCGGATGATGCCCTTGGCACTGTCGGCGAGGTACATCACGGTGCCGTCCGCACAGAATGCCGGGCCGTTGGGAACGGTGAGGCCGTCCAGCACCCGGATCACCGTGCCCTCGTGGTCGACACGGTAGAGGGAGCCCGCGCCGTCCTCGGCGTCGTAAGCCATGCTGCCTGCCCAGAACCTGCCGTACGGATCGGCGGTCGCGTCGTTCATCCGCATGGCCGTGGCGGCCCCGTCCTCGGGGCGCGCGAGCCACTCGGTCCGCCCGTGCGCGGTGATCAGGCAGATACCGGTTCCGGCGGCCGCGATCCAGGTGCCGGGGCGTGCGTGGACGGGGGAGACCGCGCCCAGGGGCACGGACAGCCGGGCGAGTTGCGTCAGCGGAGCTGAGCGGTCCGTGGGTCCGGCCAGCAGCCGCCCGGTGAGGATGTCGACGAGGACGATGCCGTCGTCGACCGCGCGTATTCCTTCACCGAGCCCGAGCCGGTCCTGCCAGCAGACGGCCGGTGTGCCGGCGGTCATCGGACGGCGTCCGCGGGGGCGGCGGCGCGTACGGTGTCGCGGAAGGCGCGCGCCCGCTCGCGGAGTGCTTCGAGGCTGCCGCCGTCGGCCGCGTCGCTGATCAGCGGCGACCCGACACCCACCGCGGTAGCCCCGTGCGCGAGATAGGCCCCGGCCGCGTCGGCGTCCACCCCCCCGACCGGCACGAACGGCGCGTCCGGGAACGGGCCCTGCAGTGCCCTCAGATATCCGGGGCCACCGGCCTGCGCCGCGGGAAAGATCTTGAACGCGTCCGCACCGAGCCGCCGTGCGGCGACGATGTCGGTGGGGGTCATCACCCCCGCGAGGACGGGCAGCCCGAGCCGCCCGGCCTCCGTGACGGCCTCGCAGACGGCAGGGGTGACGACGAAGCCGGCTCCCGCGTTGCGTACCGCGTGCGCGTCCTCGGCGGTGAGGACGGTGCCCGCACCGAGCGGTGCACCGGGGCCCAGCGCGGCGCGGGCCCGGCGGATGACGTCGAGTGCGTCCTTTCCGCTGAGAGAGACCTCGATGAGCGGGAGGTGCTCCTCCGCCAGGGTCAGTACGGTCCTGAGCGCGGCGTCCGCGTCGTCGCCGCGCACGATGGCGACGATCCGGTGGGTGCGCAGCGCGGTCAGCAGATCCACGTGTGAGTTCCCTTCCTGTCTGTGTCTTCTGGTGCCGTGTCGGTTTCCGGCTCCGTCTGTTGCGCTTGTTGTGTCCACGACTCCGGTGCCTGCGCAGCCAGGGTGAGACGCCAGCGGACCTCGCCGCTGCGCGGGACGCACGCGGCGTCCCCGTCCCGCGCGGCCGCCAGGTCGAAGACCCGGCCGAGCATGGGCTCGACCCCTACGGACCGGTACGGCTCCTGCTCGGGGAAGCCGCCGAGGTTGCGCCACAGCGCTACGGACACCGGCTGGCCTTCGGCCTCGACGGCCATGCGCAACGTGGCCGCGCCGTCGCGGACGTACACCTGCGGGGTGTCGACGATGGCTCCGACGGCCGTCCCGTCATCCGGCCCGAGCCGGTCGAGCCCTTCCGTCCGCCCGGGCTGCGACGGCCAGGAGCAGGGAGTCCACCGGGCGCCGCTGTCGGGATAGAAGCGGGTCGGCGCGCCGTCCCTGATCCCGATATGGGCCTCCTCCGAGAGATCGAACAGCGCGTGCGCGGCCCACAGGAAGCGGTAGCCGGGTTCGGCCGTGAGCCGGTAGTCGGCCACTGCGCAGCCCCCGTTGCTGCGAATCCGGCGGCTGAGCCGGAAGTCCGGGCAGTCGACGGACTCGGTGCCATCGGCCCACTGCCAGGGCCGGGCCCAGGCATCGCCGTGGTCGGGTGTGCCGCGTATGGTCGGTACGCATTCCTCCAGTCCACCGGCGTCGGCGAAGGCGTCGCCCGGACGGACGCCGGGGCGGCGTGGCTCCTCGCGGTGCCAGAGCCATTCGCGGCCGGCCGCACGCAGGGACGTCCACCGTCCGCCGTGGGCCGGGTCGGTCTCGATCCGCGGCGGGGTCATGGCGCTCACCACTCGGCGAAGGCGCCGTCGTCGTGCCGCCACACCGGATTGCGCCAGGCGTGTCCTGTCCGGTCGGCCGCGCGTACGGCTTTCTCGTCGACGGTGATGCCGAGCCCCGGCAGGTCCGTCCGCCGCGCCCGTCCGCCGACGAAACGGAACGGTTCGGTGTCCACGACGTACGACAGCAGGTCGGCGTCCTTGTTGTAGTGAATGCCCCGACTCTGCTCCTGGATGAGGAAGTTCGGGGTGGCGAAGGCGATCTGGAGGCTGGCCGCGAGGGCGATAGGGCCGAGCGGGCAGTGCGGGGCGAGCTGCGCCCCGTAGGTCTCGGCGAGCGAGGCGATGCGGTGGACCTCGGAGATGCCTCCGGCGTGCGAGAGGTCCGGCTGGGCGACCGTGATGCCGGCCGTGAGGGCGGGCAGGAACTCGGCGCGCCCGTAGAGCCGTTCGCCGGTGGCTATGGGGACGGCGGTGGCTCCGACGAGGGCGGGCAGCAGATGCCCCTGCTCGGGCAGGAGGGGTTCCTCCACGAACAGCGGGTGCAGGGGCTCGATGGCGTGCAGCACCCGGCGCGCCCCGGCAGGACCGAATCTTCCGTGCATGTCGATGGCGACATCGCGGCTGGGACCGAGCACTTCGCGGGCGGCGGCCACCCGTTCGACGACGGCGGCGGTCTCGGCGGGGGTGACCAGTGGTGAGGTGCGGCCCGCCGCGTTCATCTTGACGGCGGTGAAGCCGGCCTCGACCTGGGCGGTGATCTCCTCGGCGAGCCGGGCGGGTTCGTCGCCGCCCACCCAGGCGTAGACCCGGACCCGGTCGCGCACGGGGCCGCCGAGCAGTGCGTGCACGGGGGCACCGTAGGCCTTTCCTGCGATGTCCCACAGGGCCTGGTCGATTCCGGCGACGGCGCTGGAGAGTATCGGGCCGCCCCGGTAGAAGCCGCCCTTGCTGAGCACCTGCCAGTGGTCCTGGATGCGCAGCGGGTCCTGTCCGATCAGATATTCGGCGAGGACATCGACGGCGGCCCGGACCACCTCGGCCCGGCCCTCGACCACGGGTTCCCCCCAGCCGACGACACCCTCGTCGGTCTCGATCCGGCAGAACAGCCAGCGTGGCGGTACGAGGAAGGTCTCGATGCGAGTGATCTTCACCGGTTCGCGGTCCCCTCGTCGGTGGCCGGCCGGGTGCCGTGGACCCGGTCGAGGTCGCGTACGGCCTGGTCGAGCAGGGCACGCATGGCGCGTTCGGCGGCGGCCGGGTCGTTCGCCCGCACGGCGTCCAGGACGGCACGGTGACTGGGTACGGGGTCCTCGCCGTGCAGTGAGCTGTGCACGATCTCGTCGCGGTGCGCGAGGCCGGACTCGATGACCATCTCCATGCGTTCCAGCAGTTCGTTGTGGGTGGCCGCGAGGAGCGCGCGGTGGAAGGCGAGGTCCGCCTCGACCGCGTGGGCCGCGCCGCCCTCCTGCTCGCCCATCGCGGTGAGGGCCGCTTCGAGTGCGTCGAGGTCGGTATCGGTGCGGCGTTCGGCGGCCAGCCGGACGGCGGCCGGCTCGATGATGCCGCGCACCTCACCGAGGTTGCGCAGCAGCGCCAGGTCGGCGCCGGATTCGGGGCCGCCCGCGAACTGCCAGCGCAGCACGTCCGCATCGAGCAGATTCCAGTCGGAGCGGGCTCTGACGAAGGTGCCGCGCTTCTGGCGCGCGTCGACCATCCCCTTGGCGGCGAGGACCTTCAGGGATTCCCGCAAGGCGGTCAGGCTGACGTCCAACTCGCCCTGCAGTGCCACGAGATCGAGTGTCGCTCCTTCGGGGATCTCGCCGCTCAGCACCCGGCGCGCGAGAGTCTCCACGGTCTGGCCGTGCACTCCGCGGCGCGCGTATGGCGTCATGTCTGTGTACCTTTCTGGTGTGCGATGGGTACGGAGACGGTCAGGCCGAGGCCTTGACGACGGACCAGCCGCCGTCCACCAGCAGGCTCGATCCCGTGATGTAGGACGCCTCGTCGGCGGCGAGAAACGCAATCGCCGCCGCGGCCTCCTGGGGGGTGCCGAAACGCTTGGCGGCAGTCTCGGTGACGCTCTGCCTCCGGTCCTCCTCCGGGACCCGGTCCCATGCCCCGGTGAGGATGGGGCCGGGCAGGACGGCGTTGACCCGCACCTCGGGTCCGTACTCCACCGCCAGTTGTCCGCACAGAGAGAGCAGCGCGCCCTTGGACGCCGCGTACGCGGGATGTCCGGGGATGCCCTTGTGGGCGTGGACCGAGGAGGTGAGCACCACGGCGCCGCGGCGTTCGCGCAGGTCGGGCAGGACCGCACGGAAGCCGAGGAATGCTCCGGTGAGGTTCACTGCGAGCTGGCGCTCCCACGAGGTGACGGTCATCTCGTGCGCGGGGGTGACGTCGACCGTGAAGGCGTTGCTCACCAGGACGTCGACGGGGCCGAAGGTGCGCGCCGCGGAGACGATCCGCCCCCAGTCGCCCTCGTCCGCGACGTCCGTGCGGACGAAGAGGGCCCGGCCGCCCGTTGCTCGGATGCCCGCGGCGACACGCTCGCCCGCGACCTCGGCGATGTCGGCGAGGATCACCGCGGCGCCTTCGGCGGCGAGCCGTTCGGCGGTGGCCGCGCCGATGCCCGACGCGGCTCCGGTGACCACTGCCACCTTGTCGGCGAAGCGGGTGTTTCCGTTCATGGGGCTGTCGGCTCCTCGGGTGGTGATGCTGTCGGCGATTCTGCCGGTGGTGCCGTTCGGACGGTTGGCTACTGCCTCATGCGTACGACGAGTTGGACTGCGGGGTGACCAGAAAGGTGCGGCTCTGTGCTGTGCTGAGGTGTGCCTGTGACTCCGCATGCGCGCCCACGGAACGAGGCCCGGCCTCCTGACCCAGGCGGCCGGGCCCTCGTTCGGCTGATACAGACTGACGGGGCAACCGGGCCACCGTCAAGATTAATTACTAATTTATCTATTGGTGACTGGGTCGGTTCCCTGCCCTGCGGCTTTCGGCCGCGCGGGTCACGAGAGTCCGATCCGGCTCATGGGTATCCGCTGGTAGCCGGGGAGGTGAGAGGCGATCAGGTCGTCGTTGCCCAGGGTCGGCTTCCCGTCCACGACTGTCACGACGCCGGGGTCGGCAGTGAGTGTCAGATTGCGGTCAACCGTTCCGTACGTGCGCGCGGACGGGGCGATGTCCAGCGCGGCGACGGTGTAGAGCGCGTTGTACTCGACGACGTTGTACTTCGGGTACGCCGGCTGGTCGTCGGCGATGTTCACGAGGTTCGGATAGCGCGACCGCCACGGCTCCTTCTGGTAGGGAACGGCGGCCAGCAGGTTGTACATCCCCCACGCGCCGCCGGGTGCCACGTTCTCCGCCGCCCAGTTGAGTCCTCGTTCGTCGAGCGTCACCGAACGGCCGGACGACAGCATGATGTTGTTGGTGATGATGTTGTCCCGGCCGCCGCCGACCTGGAAGGCGGTGTCGACCTTGTAGAAGATGTTGCCGAACATCGTCGTTCCGCAGAAGCAGTCGTCGAGGTAGACGCCCGAGGCGAAGTGGGATCCGCCGCTGCCGACGATGTCGTGCAGGAAGTTGTAGCGGATGACCGTGCCGCGTCCGGTCCACTCCCGTCCCGCGTAGATGGCGCCGGCGTCGTTGGTCTCCTTCACCACATCGTTGATCTCGTTGTACTCGATCACGTGGTCGTTGCCGCGGAAGAGGATGGCGACGTGCGGCGCGTCGTAGATGTGGTTGTTGGCGACGTGGTTTCCGACACCGGCGAGTTCGACCGCGGGGCTGTACGTCAACTGGAGGCGGCTGTAGTCGTGGATCTCGTTGCCGACCGCCCGGTTGCGCGCCGGGGTGAGGGTGGCCCGGTCACCGCCGGCGAGGGCTATGCCCCCCTGGCCGGTGGCCTGGATGTGGCAGCCGCGGACCTCGTTCCGCGTTCCGCCGTGCGGTCCGGCCGAGACACTTGAGTCGCCGATCGTGACCGCGCGACCGCCCAGGAGCCGCAGGGTGCAGTCCGCCACCGTGTTGGACGTGCCGTCGGTGATGACGATGCCGTCTCCGCGCGACCCCTCGAACATGAGGTTCGCGAACGTGACATTCGAGCAGCCGTTGAGGACGGCCATCGGGTCGGCGAGCAGCGACAGTTGCACCGACGCGCCGGACAGGTCACTCGGCGGGTACAGGTACAGCTTCCCGGTGGCCCGGTCGAGGTACCACTCACCCGGCGAGTCGAGTTCCTCAAGCACGTTGTAGTAGTAGTAGCGCTGGCCCGCCTTGACGCTGTACATGCTGGCGGTCTTGGTGGAGACCGTCTGCGCCGCCGGGTCGATCGCCTTGATCTGAAGGTTGCCGTCGGCCCACTCGTAGAACCAGTAGCCCTGCATCCACACGTCACTGGTGTCGGTCCAGGTCGACGGCCGGGGGTCGGTGTACTTGAACGTGGCCCCCTTGGCGAATTCGGCGGCCATCTTGTCGGGGTCACCGAGGACGCTGCGGGGGTTCCCGCCCGGGTCGATGACCTGGCCGACGGCGAGGAACCCGGTGCTCGGGTAACGGGCGAGGGTCATCGCCTCGCTGTTGAAGAACAGTTCGGGCGGGGTGACCGTGCGCGGCAGGCCGTATCCGGTCTGGACGATCTGGCCGTAGTCGTTGATCCCGAGCGCCTTCAGGTCGAACTCGCGGACGATGTCACGTGACCCGGCCGGGAGACGGTTGCGTATCGCCTCGTCGCTGACCGCCTCGAACCCGGTAGCAGGCAGGTCCACGCCGCCGACGAGCCGGACCTGTTCGCCGTTGTAGGCGGCGTAGGTGACCGGCCGGCCCGGCGCACCGGAGTCCTGCGCTTCGAGGGTGAAGCTTCGCGTCCGCCGGTACGTGCCGCCCCGGAGGAAGACGGTCACCGGTGCCGTGGCACGGCCCGGCGCCCCCTGCCGCCAGGTCCGGATCACGTCGCGCGCCTTCTCCAGCGTCGCGAGCGGCGCGGCCTGCGTGCCCCGGTTCGAGTCCTTCCCGTTCGTTGCCACGAAGAAGGACTTCTGGTCCTTGGGCCGGTCCCGCCGGTCACCGGTACCGGCGTAGGCCGGCCCGGCGATGAGGGCCGCCGACGCGACCGCGCCGACGGCCCCGGCAGCCCTGAGGAGATCACGTCGAGAGAATCTGGACATGTTGTGCCTTTCGTAGGTGCCTACTGGAACCGGGCCCTCGGTCCGGGCGCACAGCGCCTCCGGCCGAGCCTGCGTTGCACGACGCTCCGACTAATCGATAATCGCTGAGCGATAAGTAGTGGGTCGGCGGTGACGAGTGTCAAGGGATCCTTCAAAACCCGCTGAATGAAGCACAGTTCGCACGGAGTGCAGGTTGCGAACGGGTAACGCCTCCGTCGACAGGCCTTGACCGTCGTCCGCCAGGTCCTCGATGGTGAGCTCGCTATCGATAAGCGATAAGCGATAAGCGATCGATGGAGGTTTCGATGGTTTCGGGTTCTCGCCGGCACCTGGTCAAGCTGGGTGCCATCGCCATATCCGCCGCACTGCTCACGGGCTGCTCGACCGGCTCGGACTCAGCAGGCGGCGACAAGAACATCCGCATGCTGGTCAACATCACTCCGGTGCTGACCAAGCAGTTCTACAAGGACCTGGTGGCGGGGTACGTCGCCAGTCACCCCGGAGTGAAGGTCACGATCGAGGCGCCCACCGGCAGGGGCATCGAGGACACGCTGAAGCAGCAACTGGCCGCGGGCAGCCCGCCCGACATCCTCGCCGGCGGGCAGAACACGGCTCTCGCCGGACAGATGGAGCCGCTGCCCGACGAGCAGTGGGTGAAGGACGCACCGTTCGCGGAGGCGTCCGAGCTGGACGGCAAGGTGTGGATGGCCGGCACCGGCGTCCAGCTCCAGTCGCTGGTGTTCTACAACAAGGCTGCCTTCGCCAAGGCCGGTGTCACCGGGACGCCCAAGACGGTCGACGAGTTCACCGCCGCGCTGCGCAAGCTGAAGGGCGCCGGTTACACGCCGCTGCAGACCGGTGGTGAGTGGACCACCGGCGCGCAGGCCCTGATGATGGCCAACCCGAACGTGATGAACACCGAGCCGCAGTGGTACGCGAAGCGGAACAAGGGCTCCGTGACCTTCGCCGGCAGCAACTACGCCAAGTACCTGGGCGTCTACCAGTCCTGGATCAAGGACGGTCTGGTTCCCAAGGACGCCAACGGCATCAAGTACCAGGACATGATCAACAACTTCACAGCCGGCAAGTCGGCGACGATGGTGATGGGCAACTGGCTGGTGGCCTCGCTCGCCGAAGCGAAGCCGGGCATCGACGCGGGCGTGTTCCCCGTCCCCACGTTCGACGGCTCCACGCCGCCGCAGGCGGCCAACCCGGCCATGCCGTACTCGGTGCTCAAGAGCTCCAGGCACGCGGACGCGGCAATAGACCTGGTGAAGTACCTGGTCAGCGACAAGAAGGCGATCACGAAGGCGCTGAGCGTGGAGGGCAACTTCCGTACCGGATACAGCTACGAAGCCTCCCCGCTGACCAAGGACATCGCGAAGCTCCTCGACGAGGCCGGCGGCAAGACCGTGGCGATCGGCCCCGGGCTGGGGGACAACTCTTCCCCGGCGGGCTTCCCCGCGGAGTTCAACACCCAGGTCCAGAGCATGTATCTCGGGACGACAGCCGATCAGGTGGCGGGTGCCATGGACAAGTGGTGGGCCGCGAATGCGCCCAAGTAACGTGACGCTTACCGCTCCTGGACCGTCGGACAACCCGCCGGTCCCCGAGCGCCCCCGTCACACTCACCACACTTCCCCGCGCCCGCTGCGCGCACGCGCCGCCCGCAGCCTGCCCAGCATCTTCATGGTCGGCCCCGCACTGGCGGCGATCGTGGCCTTCATCCTCATCCCCGTCGTGGTCGCCGGACGGCTCAGCCTCACCGACTGGGACGGTTTCTCCGACAACTCCAAATTCGTCGGCCTGGACAACTACGTTCAGCTGTTCCACGACCCGGACGTGGCGAGCGCGGCATACGTCACGCTCGTGATCGCGGTGGTCGGCACCGTGGCCTGCAACGTCCTCGGCCTGGGCCTCGCGGTCATGCTCAACGGCCAGGGGCGCGTCAAAGCGATGCTGCGGGGCCTGTTCTTCTACCCGCACGTGCTCGGCGCGGTCATCATCGGTTTCCTGTGGTCGGCCATACTGAGCAGCGAAGGAGCGGTCAACACCCTCCTGACCGCGGCGCACCGCTCGAAGATCCCGTTCCTGTCCGATCCGCAGTGGGCGCTCGCAGCGGTCGTCTTCGTGGTGATCTGGTCGACGTTCGGGGTGAACGTGGTCCTCTACCTCGCCGGGCTGCAGACGATCCCCGAGTCGCTCCTGGAGGCGGCGCGCATCGACGGCGCCTCACGCTGGCAGACGTTCCGCCAGGTCGTGCTGCCGATGCTGGCACCCACGGTGACGATCAACGTGGTCCTCGTACTCGTCCAGCTGCTGCGGGTCTACGACCTGGTACTGGCGATGACCGACGGTGGTCCGGCCGGCCACACGCAGACGTACGCGTACCTGGTCCTGTCGGAGTCGTTCCTGAACGGGAAGATCGGCTACGCCTCGGCCCAGAGCATCGTCCTCATGGTCGTCATCGCGGTGCTCGCCGTCGTGATCGTGGCGCTGCGCCAGCGCAGCGAGAAGGCGGTGGAACTGTGAACCGCAATGCAGGCAGCCGGGTCGGCTCGGTCATGCTCGGTCTCTTCGCACTGGTCATGCTGGCGCCGCTGTACCTCGTGATCGTCAACGCGTTCAAACCGGAATCGGCGATCCGTCAACGGCCGTTCTCCGCCGACCCGGGCGTGCTGTCCACGGACTATCTCCGATCGGCGCTGTCGTCGCCGGACTACAACATCATCAAGGCGTTCGGTGTGACGGTGCTGTTCGTAGTCCTGGTCAACGCGCTGTCTCTGGCGCTTGCCGGTCCGGCCGCCTACGTCATCGCCCGGGGTACCCGCCCGTGGCACAAGGGGATGCTGCTGGTGTTCCTGGCCGGGCTGTTCATCCCCGGGCAGGTCCTGGTCATCCCGGTGATCTACGTGCTGCGCTTCACGGGTCTGATGGGCACGATCCCCGGCTTCGTCATGTACGAGGCGACGCTGACCCTGCCCCTGTCGATGTTCCTGTTCGTGGGCTACATCAAGTCCATCCCCCGGGAGCTCGACGAGGCGGCGCAGATCGACGGCGCGGGCCGGCTGCGCACCTTCTGGCAAGTGATCTTCCCGCTGATGCGGCCGGTCGTGGTCACCGCGGTCGTCCTGCACACCATCGGGGTCTGGACGGACTTCGTGAACCCGCAGATCGTGCTGGGCCCGACGTCGGGCCTGTATACCGTGATGACCGGCGTGTACTCCGCTATCGGTCTGCACACCACCGACCTGTCCGTGGTCTATCCGACGCTGCTCCTGGCGATCGCACCGGTGCTGGTCTTCTTCGTGATCATGCAACGCAAGATCGTCGGTGGCCTCACCGCCGGCGCGACGAAGGGGTGACCGTGGGCAAGCACATGGTGAGCGTGACGGCGTCCGTGCCGGCCTGCGAACCGCCGGCCTGGGCCGTACTGCAACGACAGCTGTTCTCGGTGCTGGACGACGCATGGCGGGTCTTCGAGGACCGGTACTGCCACCCCGACGGCGGGCTGCGCTTCGACGGGGAACTGAAAGGCCGTGACGGGGCGGACGACTTCTACGAACCGTTCTTCAACTGGCCGATGCTGTACATGCTCGGCGGGGCGGACGACCTGCTCGACGCCAGCAAGAAGCATTGGAACGGGATCACCCGGCAGCTTTCCGACGCCGGGTTCCTGGTCGACGAGTACGAGCGCGGGTACGACTGGTTCCACCAGGGCGAGTCGCTGCTGATGTTCTACGGGATCTGCGCGGCCGACCCGTCCGACGAGGCGTTCCGCCGGCGGGCGCTGCGCTTCGCCGACCTCTACCTGCCCACCTCGCCCGTCGGCAACGTCGACGGCTCGCAGCGGATCATCCGGGCTCCGCACACCGGGGCCGGCGGGCCGCGCCGGGGGGTGGATGACGCATGGGCGCAGGGGTTCGGCGCGGAACTGACCAACATGAAACCGTACGGCCTGCCCCTGGAGGATCTGCCCGGCATCGACACCTGGGACGACCTGGCCGACCCCGTCAACGCGCGGCGTATGGGCGAGGCGATGAACCGGCGGCTCGGCGACGGCGACGTCGCGGTGAACCTCGCTTCCACCTCGCTGATCGCCAACGCGTGGCTGTACACGGGCGAGGACCGGTACCGCGACTGGCTCGTCGACTACGTGCAGGCCTGGCGGGACCGGGCCGCCGCCGCGGGCGGCGTCATCCCCGACAACGTGGGGCCCTGCGGGGAGGTCGGTGAGCTGCACGACGGCCGCTGGTACGGCGGCCCGTACGGCTGGACCTGGCCGCACGGTCTGCACAGCGTCGGCGCGGTCGCGGTCGTCGCTGCCATGAACGCCGCTCTGGTGACCGGCGACAACGCGTGGTTCGACCTGGCCCGTGCCCCACTGGACCGGGTGCTGGAAGAGGCGACGCGCGGGCCGGTAGGTGACGGTGACTCCAGCATGGCCTCGACCTGGCTCCAGCGCCTCGGCCCTGATGCCGACAGCGACCTGCAACTGGTTCCCTACCGGTACGGCCTGCACGGCTGGTTCGACCACCAGCCGCTGCAGATCGCCTTCCCGGCCTGGATCTGGTGGTGCTCCGGCGACCCGCAGGACCGGCAGCGGCTGGACCGCGTGGAACGCGAATGCGGCTACGACTGGACGACCGTGCACGCCTTCCGCGACAAGGAGGAGGCTGGACACGAGGCGCCGTGGCTCGCCTACCTCGACGGTCGCAACCCCGACTACCCGGCCCGGGCCCTCGGTATGGCGCTGGGTCAGGTCGCCCGCAGGATGGCACTCGTCCACGAGGACGCGTCATCGGTCCGCACCGATGACATCCACTGGTGGCAGCGGCTCAATCCCGTGGTGACCGAGATCCTGGTGCAGCTGACCACCGGCGCTCCCGCCGCTCCTTACAACGGCGGGCTCCAGCAGTCCCGGGTGCGCTACTGGGACGCCGACCGCGGCCGTCCCGGCCTGCCGGCCGACGTCGCCGCCCTCGTCGACGGGCTCGACGAGACCCGGGTCGGCGTCCAGTTGGTCAACCTGAGCAATACGCAAGAACGGCGTGTGGTCGTCCAGGCCGGCGCGTTCGCCGAGGACGGCATCGACCACGTCGTGGTGGATCAACTCGACGACGGCTACCCCGGCCCCAACCGCGCCTACCGGGCGGACGAGTTCACGACCAGTACCCGGCGCATCGACGTGCGCGACAACCACCTGCTGGTGATCCTGCCGCCGGGTACCCGGCTCGGCCTCGACATGCAGGTCCGGCGCCACCAGTTCACCCCGAGCCACCCCACGTTCGACCGATACCAGGAGAAGCAGAATGACGACCGATGAACAGGCCCAGCCGGTGTTCCCCCTCCCGGTGCGCGGCGACGCGTACCAGCGTGCCGATGCGGAACTGGTGGGCCAGATGGGCCAGGTGAGCAGCGCCACCGCGTGCGCGAAGCTCCACGGCATGGGCATCAGGCGCACGTGGATGGAGGGGCCGCAGCCCCTCGCGACCGGGCAGAAGATCGCCGGGTCGGCGTTGACGCTCCAGTTCATGCCGCAGCGCGAGGACATAGCCAGCGGCCTGGCCCAGGAGGCCGTCGAGCGCCAGACCGCCCTGTGGGCGGTGCTGGAGGCGGTACAGCCCGGTGACGTCCTCGTCATCCAGGCGTACGGGTCGGCGTTCAGCGGCTGTGTCGGCGACATGCTCGTCCGCTACTTCAAGCGCAAGGGCGGCGCCGGGATCGTCGTCGACGGCCGGATCCGGGACGCTCCGCGGATCCGCGAGCTCGGCGTGCCGATCTGGTGCACCGGCACCACCCCGCACTACGCCTCCCAGTCGGAACTGTTCCCCTGGGCGTACGACGTGCCGGTTGCCGCCGGCGGAGTGCTGTGCCTGCCCGGCGACATCGTGGTCGCCGACGACGACGGCGCCGTCGTCGTCCCCCAGGCGACCGCACCCGAGGTGGTCGCCACGGCCCAGGACCACCAGGAGTGGGAGGTGTTCAGCCGGATGCGCCTCGACCAGGGCGCCAAGCTCGGCAACTACTACCCGCTGACCTCGGAGTCGCGCGCGGAGTACGAGCAGTGGCGCGACCAGCAGCGGTCGTCGCAGCGATGAACCAGGTCTCGGGCCCGGGTGTGCTGGGCCGCACCGGTCTCACGGTCGGCAGGCTCGGCCTGGGCTGCGCGCCCCTGGGCAACCTGTACGAGCCGGTTCCGGAGCAGGACGCCACCGGCACGGTGCATGCCGCGCTGGCGGGCGGGACGCGCCTGTTCGACACAGCTCCCCGGTACGGCAACGGCGTGTCCGAACAGCGCCTCGGCCAGGTGCTGGCCGGGGTGCCCAGGTCCGAGGTCGTCGTCGCGACCAAGGTCGGATACCTCCTGACCGGCGACGGGGCCGAGCCGGACTTCTCCTACGACGGCACCATGCGGTGCCTGGAGGAGAGCCTGACCCGGCTCGGCCTGGACCGGGTGGACATCGCGCATGTGCACGACCCCGACCACCATGAGCAGGAGGCCCTCGCGGGGGCCTTCCGCGCCCTGATCGACCTGCGGGAGCAAGGCGTGGTGTCGGCGGTGGGCGCGGGCATGAACCAGAGCGCCATGCTGGAGCGGATCGTCACGCGGGTCGACGTGGACTGCGTGCTGCTGGCCGGCCGGTACACTCTCCTCGACCAGGAAGCTCTGACGGGCCTGTTGCCCGAATGCGAGGCTCGCGGTGTCGGGGTCGTCCTGGGCGGGGTGTACAACTCCGGCCTGCTGGCCGATCCGCGACCCGGCGCGAGGTACGACTACCGGACAGCCGAACCGCACCAGGTTGCCGCCGCGCTGGCCATCGCGGAGATCTGTGCCCGCCACGGGGTGCCGATGAAGGCGGTGGCCCTGCAGTTCGGGTGGGGGCATCCTGCCGTGTCCACTCTGGTCGTCGGAGCCAGGACGGCCGATGAAGTGCGGGAGAACCTCGCCATGGCGCAGACCACCGTCCCCGCCGACCTGTGGGCAGAGCTGCGCGCGGCGGGGCTGCTCCCGCAGGAGGTGCCGACGCCGTGACCGCCCTCGACGCACACGTCCACTTGTGGGACCCCGGCCTGCACGACCACGCGTGGCTGCGGTCCGCGGGCGAACTGAACCGCCCCTTCCTCCTCGACGACCTCACCGCGGCCGCCGGATCGGTGACGGCTGTGGTCGTGCAGGCCGGGCGGACCGTGGCCGAGGCCCGTTGGCTGCTGAGCCTGGCCGCGCGGTCCGCACGGCTCTCCGGCGTCGTCGTCCACGCGGATCTCGCCGATCCGGCCGCTGTGGACACGATCGACGCACTCCGTGCGGAGGACGGGAGTTCGGCGCTGGTCGGGGTCCGTGACCCGGTCGGGGCAGGCGAGGGCGCCCGTCTCGGACTGCCCAAGGTGCGGCGTTCACTCGCGGCTCTCGGTGAGCGGGGCCTGACCATGGACCTGCTGCTGGGGCACGGGACTCTGCGTGAGGCATACGCAGCGGCCAGGGACCTGCCGCAGGTGCGGTTCGTCGTCGACCACGCCGCGATCTCGGCCGTCAATGTGCGGCGCGAAGGCCTCAGCGAATGGGCCGCGCAGCTGACGCCACTGGGCCGACTACCCAACGTGGTGTGCAAGTTGTCCGGACTCGGCAAGGCCACCGCCGAGCCGGGCGGAGTGCCCATGGATGCCGTTGCTCGGGTGCTGCTCGACGTGTTCGGGCCACGCCGGCTGATGTTCGGGTCCGACTGGCCGGTCAGCACACAGTGGTCGGCGTACGAGGACGTGGCCGGGGCCGCGGCCGGTGTGCTGGGCGGGCTGACCGCGGACGAAGCCGCCGCAGTATGGGGCGGAACGGCCGTCGGGGCCTACGGACTCGATCCGGCGGGCACGTCCACCATGGACAGGATGACAATGATCCGGCAGAGGGAGCACTGATGACTGGTCTGAACGATCTGCTCGAACAGAACAGGGGCATGACGTCGGGCGGGCTGCTGTCCGACCGCGTCTACCGGCTGCTGCGTTCGGCCATCCTGAGCGGCGAGATGGCGCCGGATCAGCGGATCGTCGAATCCGACATCGCCAAACGCCTGGGCATCAGCCAGGCTCCCGTGCGCGAGGCCGTCAAACGGCTGGTACACGAGAGCCTGGTCACTCACGTGCCACGGCTGGGCAGCCGGGTCGCCAGCATCTCGATCGAGCAGGCCGAGCAGGCACGAGAGCTGCGCGGTCTGCTGGAGGAGTTCGCCGCCCGAGCCGCCGCCCAGCGCCGCGCCGAGGGCTACGTCGACCAGCTGAACTCGGTGATCGACGACATGCGACGGGCGGCCCTGCACGACGACCCGAGCAGCTTCCGCGACAGCGACATGGCTTTCCACCGCCTCGTCTGCCAGGCCAGCGGCAACCACCTGCTGCCGCGGTTGTGGGAGGTGATGGAGCCCAGTCTCTGGACGCTGCGCGTGGTCTCCAACCCGTTCTACACCGGCAGCCGCGACAAGCTGGTCGACGAACACGCGCGCCTGCTCGACATACTCGTCAACGGCCGGGAGGACGACGCCGCAGAGGCCTTCCGTCGCCACGCGACCGGCGCGGCCAAGCCGTCGCAGCGCGACGAATAGGACCATCCGGCTGCAACACGGTAGGCGGGCGCGATCCGTACCGCGACCGTGTTCACCCATGACCGCGGTGAACGGTACGGGTCGCTGTCGGTGTACGGCGAACCGGTGGGCGCGGGCGACGTGTTCGCCAGCGGCCACCGGTACTGCCCTCTCCCGGCGCTGACTTGGGTGGCCCGGCTACGGCTCGGCCACCTGATCACCGGCGCCGGGGCGTGACCGGAAGGCCGGGCCGCTGCCGGTCATGGACGCCGCTCAGTCACGCATCGAACGACATTGGAGGTTCCGCATGCCCCGGCAAGGCGCGCACGCCATGGGCTCCACCGATACCACCCGGATTCTTCTCACGGGCGCCGCTGGCAGGGTCGGCACGCAACTGCGGCCGCTGGCGGCGCGGGAGGGCCGCACGCTGCGGCTTCTCGACATCACCACGCCGGCCGCCGTCGAAGGGAGCGGAGCGGAGGAGACCGTGATCGCCTCTCTCACCGACACCGAGGCGCTGCTGGAGGCATGCCGGGGCGTCAGCGCGATCGTCCATCTCGGCGGCCAGAGCGTCGAGTCCACCCTGGACGACGTACTGGACCGCAACGTGCGCGGCACACTGAACCTCCTGGAGGCGGCCCGGCTGGCCGGCGTGCCCCGGGTCGTCCTCGCCTCCTCGGCACATGCCGTCGGCTTCCACCAGTACGACGGCACTCCGGTCGCCGCAGACGCACCGGCCCGCCCGGACACCCTCTACGGCTGGAGCAAGGCCGCGATCGAGTCCGCCGGGCGCCTGTACCACGACCGCTTCGGCATGGACATCATCTGTCTGCGCATCGGAAGCTGGTTCCCGACGCCGAACGGGATGCGCGGGCTGTCCACCTGGCTGTCACCGGCGGACGGACACCGCCTCGTCGAAGCCTGCCTGAGCTGCCGCGAACCCGGCTACCGGATCGTCTGGGGAGTCAGCCGCAACACCCGGGGCTGGGTGAGCCTGGCCGAAGGTGAGGCGATCGGCTACCACCCGCTCGACGACGCCGAGCAGTTCGCACCCGAGGTGATCGGCGAGTGCGGCCTGCCGGACCCTGCCGACCCGATCACACCCCGGCTCGGGGGCGACTGGTGCGCCATCCCGCTGGGACAGACCTTGTGACAGCCATCCGTTCGTAACAGCCATCCGTTCGTAACAGCCGTCCGTTCGTGACAGCCATCCGTTCATAACAGCCATCTGCTCGTAACAGTCGGCCGAGTACCGCCTCGGCCGAGGTAACCCTTGAAGTGGAGATTCATCCATGAATACCGTGAAATGCGATGAACGAACAACGCGGCTCTCGGGACTGCTCTCCTTTCCTCTGACTCCCTTCGACGACGCCGACGAGGTCGACCTGGACGTCTTCGCCTCCCACGTCGAGGCACAGATCGCCGCCGGACCCAGCGGGCTGTTCGTGGCGTGCGGCACCGGCGAGTTCCCCGCGCTCGGGCTCGACGAGTACCGGCAGGTCGTGGCCACCGCGGTGAAGCAGGTCGCCGGACGCATACCGGTGTTCGCCGGGGCGGGCGGAGGCCCGCGGGTCGCGCGGAAGTTCGCGCTGGCCGCACAGGAATGCGGCGTCGACGGACTGCTGTTGCTGCCCCCCTATCTGCTGACGTCCACCCCGCAGGGGCTGGTGCACCACATTCGCTACGTCGCCGCGGCCACACCGCTGCCGATCACCGTCTACCAGCGGGCCAACGCGGTCCTCGATCCGGCAGCCGCGGTGGAGCTGCTCGACATCCCGAACGTAGTGGGCATCAAGGACGGCCGCGGCGACGTCGACGCGATGCTGCGCCTGGTCACCGCCGTACGTACCAGCGGACACCCCCGCGCCGCCGAGTTCGGATTCCTCAACGGCCTGCCGACTGCGGAGCTCAGCGCACGGGCTTACGCAGCGATCGGCGTGGAGAGCTACTCCTCGGCGGTGCACTGCTTTGCCCCCGACATCGCCACCGCGTTCCACCGGGCTGTGCGCGACGACGACGAGGAGGCGCAGCGAACACTGCTGACGGAGTTCTACCTGCCGTTCGCCGCGCTGCGCGACCGCGTGCCCGGCTACGCCGTTTCGCTGGTTAAGGCCGGTGCGCAGCTGGCCGGTCTGGCCGTCGGCCCCGTCCGCCCGCCGCTGGTGGAGGCCACACCGGAGCACGTCGCGCAACTCGCGTCCATCGTGGACCGCGGACGCACGGCGCTCCGTCGACTGGAGGAGTCCCGCGCATGACGACTGGTTCTCGTACGAGGAAGGGCCCCATGGAGCCACAGAGCCCGTCAGGGCACCCCACGATCGTCGACATCCGCATCACGCCCATCGCATTCCCTGACCCGCCGTTGCTCAACGCCGTGGGCTGCCACGAGCCGTGGGCGTTGCGCGCGATCATCGAAGTCGACTGCGGCGACGGACTCGTCGGGCTCGGCGAGACCTACGGCGACGCCTCGCACCTGGCGGTGCTGCGTACGGTGGCACCGCTGCTGATCGGGCTGGACCCGTTCCGGACCGAATACATCAAGTCCGTGGTGGACGGGCTGCTCGGCACCGTTGACGCGCCGTCGGAGAAACTCGGTCCGTCCGGCGGCATGGGCCCGGAGAAGGTGTCGCTGCGGGTCTTCTCCGCATTCGAGGTCGCCTGCCTCGACGTACAGGGCCAGGCGATCGGCCGTCCGGTCCACGATCTCCTCGGCGGCCGGGTACGCGACGCCGTGCCCTTCTCGGCGTACCTGTTCTACAAGTGGGCGCAGCATCCCGGCGATGCCCCGGACCTCTTCGGCGCCGCGCTCGACCCTGCCGGGATCGTGGCCCAGGCCCGGACGATGGTGCAGAAGTACGGCTTCCAGTCGATCAAGCTGAAGGGCGGTGTCTTCCCTCCCGACGTGGAACTCGACGCCATTCGCGCGCTGCGTGAGGAGTTCC